>NZ_JAYIQP010000050.1:0-1864 GCF_035026585.1 Xanthomonas sp. WHRI 7945 | reverse complement strand
ACAGGCCGTGGATCGTCGCCAAATGCGGATATGCCGTATCGGTCGCGTTGAAAGCAAACAGCATCTGCTGGCGCTCGGCTGGCGACAACAGCGACAACGAACTTGTCGCTTGCGCCGCGTCGGACGCCATTGCTGTCAACACAGCGACCAGATATGCATTGAAGCGCGCTACCGTACTGCGGTCGAAGAGATCGCTGGAGTAAGTCAGCTTGCCCGTGAGGCCGTTTCCCGAATCGAAGAACGCCAGATCCAGATCGAAATGAGCGTTGTTGTATGGCGCCTCGATCTGCTCGAGCGCCAGGCCGGGCAGATGCAGCGAGCGGTCGCCATTGTCGTTGCTCATGCTCAACAGCACCTGGAATACGGGACTGTAGCTGAGGCTGCGTTCGGGTTGCAGCGCCTCCACGACCTGTTCGAACGGCAGATCCGCGTGCGCATATGCGCCGAGCGTCGTCGCCTTGATCTGCGCAAGCAGTTGCGCAACGCTCGGGTCCGCAGACAGATCCACCCGCAATGCCAGCGTGTTGACGAAGAAGCCTACCAATGGTTCGATTTCGGCGCGCGTGCGGTTCGCGACCGGGCTGCCGATCACGATGTCGTCCTGCCCGCTCAGGCGCGACAGAAGCACCGCCCAGGCCGCCAACAGCGTCATGAACAGGGTCACGCCATGACGTTGCGACAATGCCCGCAGTGCGGCGGTGAGTTCCGGGGACAGGTTCACATCGACCGCGCTGCCCGCATAGCTAGGAACCTCCGGCCGCGGATGGTCGACGGGCAATTCCAACAGCGCCGGCGCACCAGCCAGATGCTCGCGCCAGAAATCGAGTTGGCCTTGCAGCACGTCGCCTTGCAACCACTGCCGCTGCCATACGGCGTAATCGGCGTACTGGATCGGCAATGGCGGTAGCGGATCGGGTTCGCCCCTGCAGAACGCGGCGTACAGCGCGCTGAATTCCTTCACCAGGATCGCGGTCGACCAGCCGTCGGAGACAATGTGGTGCTGGGTGACAAGCAGCACATGCTCGTGCTCGGCGAGCTTGAGCAGGCGGCCGCGAATCAACGGACCACGCGAAAGATCGAACGGCGCATGCGCATCGCTCGCGCTCAGGTCGGCCACCGCCGCGGCCTGCGCACCGGCATCGAGATCGCGCAGGTCCTGGTCGACTAGCGCGAAGCCGTTGTCTTCGGGCGCAATCACCTGAACCGGCGATCCGCCAGCGTTGACGAACGTGGTCCGCAGATTCTCGTGCCGCGCCACGATCCTGTCCAGACTCGCGCGCAGCGCCGCGTGATCCAGAGCGCCGACCAGCCGCAACACGGCGGACACATGATAGGCCGCGCCCGCAGCGCGATCGAGCTGATCCAGGAACCACAGCCGCTGCTGTGCCGACGACAGTGGCAACGGCGCGCCGCGATCGGCGCGTGGGATGCCTTGCTGTTTCTTGCCGGTGGCATGCAACGCCATCCGTTGCTTCATCCGGTTCTGCAGGATTGTGCGCTTCAGCGCTTCCAGCGCGTCGTTGTTGTCACTCATTGATCGATTCCCGTTCGAGCATGGCGCGCAATTCCTCTTCGGAAAGCGAGTCCAGTTCGTTCTGCATGTGTTGCAGGTCCTCGCCCAGGAAGACTTCCTGCTGCAGTTCGCCAATCGATCCGGCCAGCTCCGAAAGCATTGGCCGTTCGAACAGCACCCGCAGCGGCACGTCGACGTGGAACTGCTCGCGGATGCGGATCACCAGCTGCATCACCAGCAGCGAGTGCCCGCCCAGCTCGAAGAAATGATCGTGGCGGCCGACACGCTGCAGATTCAGCAGCTCCTGCCAGATCGCCGCCATCCCTTGCTCGATCTCGCCCGCCGGCGCCT
>NZ_JAYIQP010000049.1:0-1851 GCF_035026585.1 Xanthomonas sp. WHRI 7945 | reverse complement strand
GGCTGAAGCCCCTCCCACAGAAAAGCGCAAAAGCATCGAACTTGCGAAAATCCCGAGTCCCGAGTCCCGAGTCCCGAGTCCCGCCCCCAAAACCGAGCCCCCACCCCATGTCCCCCCTCGAACTCCTCGCCGTGCTGGTCAACGTGCTCGGCGTGTGGCTGACCGCGCGGCGGGTGCGCTGGTGCTGGCCGGTCAACGTCGTCGCGGTGCTGCTCTATGCGTGGCTGTTCTACCAATGGAAGCTGTATTCGGACATGTTGCTGCAGGGCGTCTACGTGTTCCTGCAGGGCTACGGTTGGTGGCGCTGGAGCCAGGGTCGGCTGGACCATGGCAAGGTCCATGTCGGCCCGCTGCCGCGGCGCGAAGGCGTGCAGTCGTTGCTGGCCGGCGCCGCCGGCGCGGCGCTGCTGGGCTGGCTGATGCATCGCTACACCGACGCCGCGCTGCCGTGGCTGGATGCGGCGCTGTCCGCCTTCAGTCTGGTCGCCAGTTTTTGGGCGGCGCGCAAACGCATCGCCAACTGGGGCCTGTGGATCGTGCTCGACTGCGTCTACGTCGGCGTCTTCGTCTACAAGGGGCTGTATCCCACCGCGGCGCTGTACGCCGGCTTCGTGGTGCTGGCGGTGTACGGCCTGCGGCTGTGGCAGGCCGACCTGCATCGCGCCGGCGCCGCGCAGCCGGCGCCATGAGCCGGCGCATCCGCATGCACCGCAACCCATGCGGCAAGCGCTAGCGAATGACGGCCCGGCGCGGCGGCGCCACGGATACCGGGACCGCTACGCTGGCGCATTCTCGCCCTGGCATTGCAGTAACCGGCGATGCGGGAGCGACTTTCAATCGCGACGGGCGTTACCAGCAAGGCCTGTCGCGACCGATGACCCGTGGCGACGCGGGAGCCGCTCGCACAAACGTGGCGGGTTGTCTGCAACCATGTAAGACACGCGCCATCGCGCGACGGAGACCCCATGCCCACGCCATTGAATCCCGCCGCCGGCTTCGGCCAGCGCATCGTCGATGCGCTGCTGGCGCGCATCGCCGGCGGCGAATGGGCCGCGGACCAGCGCCTGCCGGTGGAGCGCGAACTGGCCGCGCTGTTCGGCTGCACCCGCATCACCTTGCGCGAGGCGCTGCAGCAACTCGAATCGGAAGGACATATCTACCGCGAGAACCGCCGCGGCTGGTTCGTCAGCGCGCCGCGCGTGCGCCACGACCCCACCAGCATCGCCGGCTTCATGCAGTACGTGGCCGCGCAGGGCGGCATGCCGCGTACCGAACTGCTTGGCGCGCGCCGCCAACCGGCCGGCGCCATGCTGGCGCGGCAGCTGGAACTGGACGATGCCGCTGAAGAGGTTTTCGTCCTGCAGCGCCGGCGCTGGATCGGCCGCCGCGCGGTGCTGCTGGAGACCAACGCGATCCTGGCCGCCTGGGCACCGACCTTGCTCGACTACGACCTGGCCACTTCGCTCAGCGCCGTGCTCGCGCAGCGGCTGGGGCTGCGCCAGACACGCAGCCGGCTGTCGATGTATCCGGCCACGCTGGACGCCGAACGGGCGGCGCTGCTGCAGTCCACCGCCGGCACGCCGTGCTTCCGGCTGCAGCGGGTGAGCTACGCCGCCGACGGCCGCGCGGTGGAGTTCGACATCGAGTCCTGGCGCCACGACGTGCTGGAAGTGACGGTGGAGGTGCAGGCGCCGCCCGAGTGAGGCCGTCCTGCGCACCATTCCCAGCGCAACGCGCCAACGCAGACCGCGATGCGCCACGGATACGGCATGCGGCATCGACGCACGGGCAACTTGTGGGAGCGACTCGTTGACGTTCGGCTACTCCTGGCAGGACGCGCAGACCGACGGC
>NZ_JAYIQP010000048.1:0-2080 GCF_035026585.1 Xanthomonas sp. WHRI 7945 | reverse complement strand
CGACTTCAGTCGCGACGGGCCTTCCCGGTAAAGCCCGTCGCGACTGAAGTCGCTCCCACAACATTTCGCAGGCTGCGAATGCCCTAACGAGATGCCTTAGCGGCCTTGTCCACATGCGCGCCGCGTACAGACGCTGGACGAGCTAAACCGATCGCGGTCTTCGCGCAGCGCGCAGCGTCGCCAAAGACCTAGCGCACCACCAACGGCGGCATGTGCCACCGCTTGGCATGCACAGTCGCCGCTCAGTCCTCGAGCTTGGTCAGCAGGTAGTTCGGCTCGCCGATGCGGCCGATCAGATCGAGCTGGGTTTCCAGCCAATCGATGTGCTCTTCCTCCGACTCCAGGATGTCGGCCAGCAGCTGGCGGCTGACGTAGTCCTGGATCGACTCGGCGTAGGCGATGCCGTCGCGCAAGGTGGTGGTGCCGTCCTGCTCCAGGGCCAGGTCGCACTCGAGGATTTCCCGCGGGTTCTCGCCGATGCGCAGCTTGCCCAGCGCCTGGAAGTTGGGCAGCCCCTCGAGGAACAGGATGCGGTCCGCCAACTTGTCGGCGTGCTTCATCTCGTCGATCGATTCCTTGTACTCGTGTTCGGCCAGTTCCTTCAGCCCCCAGTTCTTCAGCATCTTGGCGTGCAGGAAGTACTGGTTGATCGCGGTCAACTCGTTGTAGAGGACCTTGTTGAGGAACTCGATGACCTTGCTGTCGCCCTTCATCGCAGTGCTCGCTAATGCCTGGAAAGCGCAGACTTTAGCGAATCGGCCACGGCCGTGAAGGAACGCGAATCGTGATCATCCCGCTGCGCATCCGCGCGGCGGCGGCGCGCGGCTCAGGCGGCGCGGGCCAGGCCGCCCAGCACGGGCAGCGGCAGGTCGCGCAGCAGCGCGCGTTCCAGCAGGTCGCCGGCCATGTCCAGGCACGAGCCGCAGGTGGCCCCGCAGCCGGTGCGCATGGTCAGTTCGGACACGGTGCGGCAGCCGGCGTCGGCGGCTTCGCGGATCTGACGATCGGTGACCCCATTGCAGATGCAGACGTACACGATGGCGTTCGGCGGCGGGCGGCGCGGACTGCGCCTGGCCGCCATTCAAACCAAAGTGAGAATGGTTGTCAATTCCGGGCGTTAATCGTTATTAATACGGGCCACCCAAGGCCCGCCACGCTTGCGTGGACGCTTGCGCGGGCGCTCGTGGCCGGCGGTGTTGCCGGGCATCCACGCCTCCTGCGCCAGGGTCGGCATGGCACGGATGCCCGGCCCGGCGATGCTCTGCGCCAGCGGCGCCAGGTGGCGCAGCGCCCGCGCGTAGACGCCGCGCTTGAACAGCACCACGTGCTCCACCGGATACCAGAAGTCGACCCAGCGCCAATGGTCGAACTCCGGGGTCTCGGTCAGCTCCAGGTTCAACTGGCTCTCGTCGCAGCGCATCTGCAGCAGGAACCAGACCTGCTTCTGGCCGATGCACACCTGGCGTTCGTTGCGGCGGATGGCGCGGCTGGGCAGCCGATAGCGCAGCCAGCCAGGGGTGGCGCCGAGCACTTCGACATGCTCGGGCAACAGCCCGGTCTCTTCACGCAACTCGCGGTACATGGCCTCGACCGGGGTCTCGTCGGTATTCATGCCGCCTTGCGGGAACTGCCAGCCATCCCGGCGCACGCGACGTGCCCAGAACACCTGACCGTCCGGCCGCATCAGCACGATGCCCACGTTCGGTCGATAACCGTCCGGATCGATCACGATGCGGACTCCTGAAAAATCTACTGGCTCCGACTCTGCCATGGCTGCGGCCGGGCCACAAGCGCGGCAAAAACCCGTTGACAGCCGTCCGATTTGCTATAAGAATTGGCGGTTCACCAAGGCTATGTAGCTCAGCCGGTTAGAGCACAGCACTCATAATGCTGGGGTCGGTGGTTCGAGTCCACCCATAGCCACCATGGTGTCCACGCAGCAGGCGTGCGATAATTGCGATCTGCGACATTGCCCCGTCGCCAAGCGGTAAGGCACCTGACTCTGACTCAGGCATTCGGTGGTTCGAATCCATCCGGGGCAGCCAAACACCAAAAAAAAGGCCGATCGAAAGATCGGCCT
>NZ_JAYIQP010000047.1:0-2662 GCF_035026585.1 Xanthomonas sp. WHRI 7945 | reverse complement strand
GACTTCAGTCGCGACGGGCTCTACCGGTAAGGCCCGTCGCGACTGAAGTCGCTCCCACAGGTGACATCACCTGTGCCGAAGATGTCGCCGCAGCTGCACCTGCACGGCGTACCGGTACTACGACGGGCCCAGGTTCGACACCGCGGGCCGCAGCATGGACGCACAATTCGACGGCAGCGCCCTTGTAGGAGCGGCTTCAGCCGCGACAGGCTTACCGGTAACACCCTGTCGCGGCTGATGGCCTGAGGCCACCCGGAGCCGCTCCTACAGGAACCGCATCCGCATCGACGGCCAGCTCACAACGTGTCGCGATGCTTCCCGCGCCACGGCCGGTACCAGGTGCGGATCGCGGCGATGTCGGCGTGCATGTCGGCGCTGGTGTGGAACAGCGGGCCGAGGCCGACGGTGCGGCTGGGATAGTCGAAGTACACCGGGAAGATCGGGATCTCCGCGCCGTGGGCGATCTTCCAGAAGCCGACCTTCCACTTCTCCACGCGCTTGCGCGTGCCTTCGGGGGTGATCACGTACCACATGCGCGGCGCCTCGCGGATCAGCGCCACCGCCTGCTCGACCACGCCGCGCGGCGACTTGCGGTCCAGCGGGATGCCGCCGAGCTTGCGCAGCAGCGGCCCCAGAGGCCACCAGAACAGCTGGGTCTTGCCGAGCACGCGCACCTCGAAACCGACCGCGAACTTGACCGCGAAGCCCAGGAACCCGTCCCAGTTGGATGAGTGCGGGGCGACGATCATCACCAGCTTCGGCACGTCCGGGAACTCGCCCACCACCCGCCAGCCGGTCAGGCGCAGCGCGGTGCGGCCGAGCCAGCGGCCGAACCGGCTGGGCTTGACCATCGGCATGTTCGGGGTCGCGGGCGGCAACGGAAAATCGCGTTCGGTCAAAAGTCACTCCCAGCGGCCGGGCGAGCGGCCGCGTTTGATCTGGCTGCGCTCGCGCTTGGCGTCCAGGCGTCGCAGCTTGGCGCCGTGCGAGGGTTTGGTGGCGATGCGCCGCTTCGGCACCGACAGCCCGGCGGCGATGAACTCGGCCAGGCGCTGGCGTGCATCGTCGCGGTTGCGGTCCTGGGTGCGGAAGCGCTGCGCGTCGATCACCAGCACGCCCTCGGCGGTGATGCGGCGGTCGCGCCGCGCCAGCAAGCGCGCGCGCAGCGGCTCGGGCAACGACGGCGAGCCGGCCAGGTCGAAGCGCAGCTCCACCGCGGTGGAGACCTTGTTGACGTTCTGCCCGCCGGCGCCGCTGGCGCGCACGAAGCGCTCGACGATTTCGCTCTCCGGAATCGCCAGGCTGCTCGAGATGTGGATGGCCCCGTTACCCATCGGCGAATTGTAGGGCATCCGCCAGACGGCTTGATTTCCGGCGGCCCACGGCCTGAACGGCCGGGCGCAGGCAGCATCGGCGACGGCAACCATCGCCTGGTTCGCTGCAAGCGGGCGCGCGCCTACCCGAACGTGTCGCCTGCCACTGTCTTAGAGCCAGGTCCTGTGCGGCTTGGCGCGCGACTTCAGCCCATGCAGCAGATCGGCGACAAGCATCAACGCCGACCATGGCACGCAGGGAACACGCCGCCATTCGCCGGGCATCAAGCAGTCCCTGGCGCGCGCCTTGCGCCGCTTTCGACAGCGCCGACCCGTTCCCGCACGACATCGCCGAGCTGCCGCGCCATCTCGAGCAGGTCCCCTCGCGCGTCGCCCGCCGGGCCCGTCGAAGAGCCGGAAGACCGGTCCGCCGCAAGCGCGCAGACGCCGAGGCCACGGCGATTCCCGTATCCTGGCCGCCGGTCATAGCCCTGCAGGACGCTCGATGAACCCGACCCCGTCGCTTTCCCGTTCCTGGCCGCAGCGCCTGCTGCTGGCCGCGCTGCTGGCCATGGCCGCGGCGCCCGCGCTGGCCGAGCCGCCCAGCGACGGCGACGTCAACCGCCTGCTGTCGGCCTCGCGCGCGCAGAACATGCTCGACAGCATGCTGCCGCAGATCGAGGCGATGCAGCGCCAGCAGTTCGCGCAGCTGACCGCGCAGCGCCCGCTCGATGCGGCGCAGCAGCAGAAAGTGCAGCAGATCCAGGAACGCACCCAGGCCACCGTGCGCAAGGCGCTGTCGTGGCAGGAGATGCGCCCGCTGTACGTGAGCCTGTACAAGCAGTCGTTCTCCAAGCAGGACGTGCTGGCGATGGCCGAGTTCTACGAGAGCCCGGCCGGCCAGAGCATGCTCGACAAGACCCCGCAGCTGATGCAGAACCTGATGGGCGCGATCCAGCAGAAGATCACCCCGCTGTTCGCCGACCTGCAGAAGGACCTGGAACAGACGGTCGGCGCGCCGCCGCCGGCGGCGAAGCCCTAACAGCCGCGCGGCGCACAGGCGCTGGCCTGCTCGCCGGCCTGCTCGCCGGCCGGCGCTGCGGTTGCGGTAGTAGCGTGCTGCTGCGCAAGGCGGCGCCTGCGCCAGGCCACGCTGGCATCGCAGACGACGCGGTGCTGTAGGAAGGGCTTCAGCCGCGACGAACGCAGCGTCGCGCGTTCCGCTCGTGGCATAGATCCGGTCGAAAAAATGCCCCACCGCTGCCTTGAAGCCTACGCACACGGAAACCCCTTGTGGGAGCGACTTCAGTCGCGACGGGCATTACCGGTAAAGCCCGTCGCGACTGAAG
>NZ_JAYIQP010000046.1:0-5496 GCF_035026585.1 Xanthomonas sp. WHRI 7945 | reverse complement strand
GCTGCGCTCGGCACAGATCGCGACCCGGTCGCCGGGGGTCACGCCCATGGCGATCAGGCGATGCGCCACCGCGTTCGAGCGTCGGTTCAGCGCCGCGTAGCTCAGCCGGTCACCGGCGTACTCCAGCGCGTCGGCGTCCGGCTGCCGCGCCGCCTGCGCTTCAAACAGGCCGTGGATCGTCGCCAAGTGCGGATATGCGGTATCGGTCGCGTTGAAAGCAAACAGCATCTGCTGGCGCTCGGCCGAAGACAGCAACGGCAAGCGGCTCACCGTCTGCACACCGTCGCCGACCATCGCCTCGAGCAGCGTTGTCCAATGTCCGAGGATGCGTCCCGCCGTGCTGCGGTCGAACAGGTCCGTGGAATAGACGAGGCTACCGATCAGGCCATCGCCTAGATCAGTCAGCGACAACGACAAGTCGACGCGCGCGGTACGCTGTTCGGTGTCGATCGTGGACAGGGTCAGGCCCGGCAGGCTCAAGGCATCGTTGGGCGTGTTGTTCAAGTTCAACCACACCTGGAACAACGCGTTGTGGCCCAGATTGCGCTCGGGTCGCAGCGCCTCCACGACCTGTTCGAACGGCAGATCCTGGTGCGCGTAGGCCCCGAGCGTGGTGGCCTTGATCTGCGCGAGCAGTTCGGCCACGCTCGGATCGGCGGCCAGATCCACGCGCAACGCCAGCGTATTGACGAAGAAGCCGATCAGCGGCTCGATCTCCGCGCGCGGGCGGTTGGCGACCGGGCTGCCGATCACGACCTGATCCTGTCCGCTCAGGCGTGCCAGCAGCACCGCCCAGGACGCCTGCAGGACCATGAACAAGGTCACGTCGTGGCGTTGCGACAGTGCGTGCAGCGATACGCTGAGTTTTTCCGGCAACCGGATCTCGATACGGTCGCCGCGATAGCTCTGCACCGCCGGCCGCGGCCGATCGGTCGGCAGCTCAAGCAATGCCGGTGCGCCGTTCAAGTGCTCGCGCCAGAAATCCAGCTGGCCCTGGAGCACGTCGCCCTGCAGCCATTGCCGTTGCCATGCCGCATAGTCGGCATACTGGATCGGCAGCGGCGGCAGCGGATCGGGCTCGCCCTGGCAGAACGCCGTGTACAAGGCGCTGACTTCACGCACCAAGACGCCGATCGACCAACCGTCGGACACGATATGGTGCTGCGTGACCAACAGCACGTGTTCGTCTTCGGCCAGCCTCAACAGACGTCCTCGGATCAGAGGGCCCATGGCAAGGTCGAACGACGCACGCGCTTCGTCGGCGCTCCACTCGGCCACAGCAGCGGCCTGCGCGGTGGCATCGAGATCGCGCAGATCGTGCTCGGTCAACGCGAAACCGCTTTCCGCCGGCGCGATCGCCTGATGCGGAGTGCCTTCGATATCGACGAAGCGCGTACGCAAGACCTCGTGCCGGGCCACGACGCCGTCCAGGCTCGCCTGCAGCGCGACACGGTTCAAGTCGCCACTGAGCCGCAGCGCCGCCGGGATGTGGTACGCCGCACCGGCCGCGCGATCGAGCCGGTCGAGAAACCACAGCCGCTGCTGGGACCACGACACGGGCAATGCCTGGTCGCGAGAAATGGGCACGATCGCGCCGTGGGACGGTGCCGCGCCGGAGACCGTCCGCGCCAGCATTGCCAGCGTCGGCTGCGCGAACACGTCGCGCAATGCCACCTCCGTCCCCAACGCCGTACGCAGGCGTGTCGTCAGACGCACCGCCAGCAGTGAGTGCCCGCCCAGTTCGAAGAAATGGTCGTGGCGCCCCACCTGCTCCAGTTCCAGCAGTTCCTGCCAGATGCCGGCGATGGTCTGCTCGATGTCGCCGACCGGGGGTTCATAGTCGCGGCTTGCGACGGCCGCCTGGTCCGGTGCCGGCAGACTCTTCCGGTCCAGCTTGCCGTTCGGCGTGAGCGGAAGCGCATCCAGATACACGAATGCTGCAGGAATCATGTAGTCCGGCAATTCCCGCGCCAAGACTGCGCGCAGGTCCAGTGTCGACGGATCGGCGCCGCCACGCGGCACCACGTAGGCGACAAGCCGCTTGTCGCCGGACGCGTCTTCGCGCGCGCTCACGACCGCCTCGCAGACGTCCGCGCACGCGCGCAGCGTCGTCTCGATCTCGCCGAGTTCGATACGGAATCCGCGAATCTTCACCTGGCAGTCGTTGCGTCCGAGATATTCGAGATTGCCGTCAGGCAGCCAGCGTGCCAGATCGCCGGTCCTGTACATCCGAGCACCGGGTTCTGCGGAGAACGGATCGCGCAGGAAGCGCTCGGCGGTCAGTGCGGCGTTGTTCAAATAGCCGCGCGCCACGCCGGCGCCGCCGATGTGCAGTTCGCCGACGACGCCGACCGGTATCGCTTCGCCATGCGTGCCCAGTACGTATGCCTGCGTGTTAGCGATCGGCCTACCGATCGGAATCGTGCGTGCCCCGTCCGGCAGCGCTTCGATCGCGAACGTAGTCGCGAACGTGGTCGTTTCGGTAGGGCCATAGCCGTTGATCAGATGCCGTGGCGGCTGCGCGCCGTTCAACACCCGCGCGACCCTGCGCGGATCCAGCACGTCGCCGCCGATCAGCAGGTATTTCAGGCCGGCGAATGCCAGGCCTAGGGCATTCACGTATTCGTTGAACAGGCCGGCGGTCAACCACAGTGCGGTCGCATTGCCGTCGACCAGCGCCTGATTCAGGGCCTGCGGATCGAGCACGATCCGCTGCGGCACCACCAGCGATCGCGCGCCATTGAGCAAGGCCGCCCAGATTTCCCAAGTGGACGCATCGAATGCCGGATTTGAGCAGTGGCCGATGCAGTCGTCCGGCCCGATCGGCGCGTAGGGATTGTTGATGACCAGCCGCAACACATTGCGATGCTCGACCATCACGCCTTTCGGCCGGCCGGTCGAACCGGAGGTATAGATCACGTAAGCCAGATGCCGCGATGTCAGGCCCGCGACGAGTGGATTGGCCGAATGCTCCGGCAACGCTCCCCTTTCGTCATCGTCCAGCATCAACACAGGGCACTGCATCGCGGCGGGCAACGCAAGCGCATCGCGCGATTCGGCTTCGGTCAGCAGTGCGATCGGCTCGGCATCCGCCATCATGTAGGCTAGGCGCTCGGCGGGATACGCCGGATCCATCGGCACGTAGGCCCCGCCCGCCTTCAGCACGCCGAGCATGCCCACGACCATCGCCAGGCCGCGCTCGGCGAAGATCGCGACGCGGTCGTCGGGACGTACGCCTGCCGCGATCAGGCGATGTGCGAGCCGATTCGCGCGACTGTTCAATGCGTCGTAGCTAAGACACCGTCCTTCGCACTCGAGTGCGACCGCGTCCGGGTCTCGTGCGGCCTGCGACTCGAACAGGGCGCAGATCGTCGCGTCTTGCGGATACTCCGCGCGCGTGGCGTTGAACCCAACCAGCACCTGTTCGCGTTCGGCCGCCGGCAGGATGTCGAGGCCCAGCAGCGGCATGGCCGGAGCATCCGCCAACGCATCGGTCAACCCGGCGACAGCGATTTCCATGTACCGAAGCAGGCGCGCACTATCGATGCCCGGCGCGGACCAGATGGCCAGGCCGAAGTCCTGTCCGAAATCGTCCACCGATACGGTCAACGGATAGTTGGTTCTTGCATATCCGCCCAGGACCCAGACGCCTTCCCATGCCGACACCCGCGCCGCAATATCGTCGGGGTGGCTCACCTCGTGGCTGTGGCGATAATTGAACAGCGCCGCGAACAGAGGCAGCGGCGGCTGGATGCCGCTGCAGCGTTGCGCCAGCGCCAATGGCGTCTGCTCGTGCGGCAGCAATTCCGCGAGCCGGCGGTGGGTATCGCGCACGGCGTCGGCGACGCCGACACCCGCCAACGGAATGCGCACCGGCAGGGTGTTGATGAACATGCCAACGACATGTTCGGCAGCTTCGGCTTCCTGCAAGCGGCCAGACAGCACCGTACCGAACACCACATCGTCGCGGCCGCTGCACTGGGCCAGCACCTGCGCCCACGCCACGTGGAACAGCACGGCTGGAGCCACGCCGTGCTGACGTGCGCTGTCGCGGATGCGGCGCGAAAGCGCAGTGTCGATCCGCGCGCGCGCTTCGTCGATGTCGCCGTTCCCGTCGGCTTGTACGCTCAGGACGCCGAACGGCACGGTCGGTTCGTCGACGTCGGCCAGCTGGCTACGGAAGTACGTCTCGTGCTCGGCTTCCGACACCGCCAGCGTGCGAGCGATGAAATCGCGATAAGGCATCGGGGCCGGCAGCGCGTCTTGCCGACCCTGCAGCAGCATCTGGATCTCGGACAGGATCAAGTCCTGCGCGATATGGTCGCAGGTGATGTGGTGATTCAGCAGCGCGAGCAGCCATTCGCCGGTTGCGGGATCACGTGCGATATGCGCTGCCAGAATCGGGGCCTGCCGCAGATCCAGCCGCATGCGCCGCGGATCGGCATGGGCCAGCAATTGCGCCTGTGCAGGACTATCGTCCGACAGCAGCAGTTCGTGGATCGGCAACGTCGCTCGCCGCTGAACGACCTGTACCGGCGTGGCCAGATCCTGCCAGTGCATCGCGCTGCGCAGGATGTCATGGCGGTCGATCACGCGCTGCAGAGCGGCCAGGAACGCGTCCAGGCGTTCGCGGCCATCGAAGGCCACCATCGTGTTCAGCAGATAGGTGTCGCCGCCGCTTTCGTTCTCCAGCAGGTGATGGAACAGAATGCCTTCCTGCAGCGGCGCCAACGGATAGATGTCCTGTATGTTGGCCACGCCGCCGGGCACGTGGCCGACGATGCCGTCGATCTCGTCCTGCGTCATGTCCACCAACGGCAGCAGGTCCGGCGTGATTGCCGTGGTCGCCGGCGTGATCCGGTTCTGTGGCACTTCGCCGCGTTCGGGCGTCTGCGCGCTGCCACCGAGCTGCGCGGCGAGCGCGCTCAGCGTCGGGGTCATGAAGATCGCGCGCACGTCGAGGCTCAGGCCGCGTTGGCGCAACTGTTCGATGACGCCGATCACCAGCAGCGAATGCCCACCCAATTCGAAGAAATGGTCATGCCGGCCGACACGTTCGAGGCCGAGCAGCGCCTGCCAGACTTCGGCGATGGCCTGTTCGGCATCGCCAATCGGCGCCTCGTACGCGCGGCTCGCCACCGCGGCCTGGTCCGGCGCCGGCAGCGCCTTGCGGTCCAGCTTGCCGTTCGGCGTCAGCGGCAAGGCCGGCAACAGCACGCATGCGCTCGGGATCATGTACTCGGGCAGGTCCTGCGACAGCTCCTCGCGCAGACCCGCGATCGACAGCTCGGTGTGCTCCTGCGCGACCACGTAGGCGATCAGCCGCTTGTCGCTTTCGACGTCCTCGCGTGCGATCACCACCGCCTCGCGCACCCCGGCGCAGTCGCGCAACTTCGCCTCGATCTCGCCCAGCTCGATACGGAAACCGCGGATCTTCACCTGGAAATCGTTGCGCCCCAGGTATTCCAGGGTGCCGTCGGCACGCCAGCGGCCCAG
>NZ_JAYIQP010000045.1:0-5611 GCF_035026585.1 Xanthomonas sp. WHRI 7945 | reverse complement strand
AGCCGCGACAGGCTCTATCGGTAATGCCTGTCGCGGCTGAAGCCGCTCCTACAGGTCAATCGCAATCGCGCACCTCTCCCGCACAGCTGTATCCCCTCACTCCCCGCGGTACTGACTCTCCGACACCGGCTCCAGCCAGGTCACCGGCGAGCCGTCCACCGCTTCGGCGATGGCGATGTGGGTCATCGCCACCTGCGCGCTGGCGCCGTGCCAGTGCTTGACGCCCGGTGGGATCCACACGATGTCGCCGGGACGGATCTCCTGCGCCGGCTTGCCCCACTCCTGCACGCGGCCGACACCGGCGGTGACGATCAGGGTTTGCCCCAACGGGTGGGTATGCCAGGCGGTGCGCGCGCCCGGTTCGAAACTGACCGTGGCGCCGCTGATGCGTGCCGGCGCCTGGCCCTTGAACGGCGCATCGATGCGTACCGCGCCGGTGAAATAGTCCGCCGGACCGACCGCCGAGGCGGTCGTGCCGGCACGGGTGACGGTGATCGGCGCGGCGTCCTCGTCGGGGACCGCAGCGGCCATCATCGACAGCGACATGGCGAACAGGCTCATCGGAATCTCCTTGCATGGACGTCTGCACCGACTGTAGGCGCGCCGCGCCGGCGGCACTAGTCCGCGTCGGATTCATGCGGCCATAAGTGCCTCTCATCAATCGTCCGCGTCGTTGAAGCACAGTGGCGCGGTTGCCCCGGATGGCGGCGCATGAATGGCATGCCCTGCTTCGGTATCCGCGACGTGGCCGGTGAACTCCCGCGGTCCGCCAGCACCGTCCTCGTCGCTTGGAGCCGCACATTCTTCGCCCACGCAGCGCAGCGGCAATGCGCGCCATGCCCATGCCACGCCATCGCATGACCGCGACATCGAACGCGACGACCCGCTGCGCGGAAATCCAATAGCCGACGGGTCGCCGGAGGCACATCAGCCTTTGCCAGAACAACGCATCGCCGCAGTGCAACATTGCAATAACCGTATAACCGCCGCGATTTAAATCATTGGTCGCGCGCGAAGCGCGGCGCCTATCCTCGCCCGTGCGCCGGCGCCGCGACATCGCTTACGGCCCTATGCGACAACGCGGCAACACGCGAGACGGCTGCGGCGCGGCAGCGCAGGCAGATGCCTCCGCGCATGCCCACCGACAGACCCGCAACAGCGCAGAGAGGACACACCCACGATGGCAGGACCGATGGGGCCGGCGGCTCCGCTCCCGAACTCCGCGCCGTTCGCTGGCGCCGCGCCGTCGTACCGCGCCGCGCTGTCGCTGCTGGCCTCGCTGTTCTTCATGTGGGGCTTCATCACCGTCATCAACAACACCCTGCTGCCGCACCTGCGCAGCGTGTTCGAACTCAGCTACACCCAGGCCACGCTGATCGAGTCGGTGTGGTTCATCGCCTACTTCTTCGCCTCGCTGCCGTCGGCCAAGCTGATCGAGCGGATCGGCTACCAGCGCGCGCTGGTGATCGGCCTGGGCATCATGGCGCTGGGCGCGCTGGGCATGATCGCGGCCGCGCGCCTGGTCTCGTACGGCATCACCCTCGGCTCGCTGTTCGTGATCGCCAGCGGCATCACCTTGCTGCAGGTCGCGGCCAATCCGTACGTGGCGGTGATCGGCAGCGCGGACACCGCCTCGTCGCGGCTCAACCTGGTGCAGGCGTTCAACTCGGTCGGCACCACCCTGGCGCCGCTGTTCGGTGGCTACCTGATCCTGGGCCGCTCGACCTCGGGCACCGCCAAGGGCGATGCGGTGCTGACCCAGGCCGAACGCCTGGCCGACGCGCAATCGGTGCAACTGCCCTATCTCATCGTCGCCGTGGTGCTGGTGCTGCTGGCGGTGGTCATCGCCCGCTTCAAGCTGCCGGCGCTCGGCCAGGCCACCCAGCGCGCCACCGGCCAGCAGCGCGCCAGCCACTCGCTGTGGCGGCATCGCAACCTGGTGCTCGGCATCCCGGCCATCTTCATCTATCTGATCGCCGAGATCGGCGTGTCCAATCTGTTCATCAACTTCGTGTCGCAGCCGCACATCGGCAACCTCACCCACCAACAGGCCTCGCACTACCTGTTCCTGTTGTGGGGCGGGATGATGGTGGGGCGCTTCGCCGGCAGCGCGCTGATGCGCCGCATCGCGCCGGAGGCGGTGCTGGCGCTGTTCTCGGTCGGCGCGTTCGTGGTGATGCTGCTGACCGTGTTCACCACCGGCCATGTCGCGATGTGGTCGCTGATCGCGGTGGGCCTGTTCCATTCGATCATGTTCCCGACCATCTTCACCCTCGGCATCAAGGGCCTGGGGCCGCTGACCGAGGAAGGCTCCGGCCTGCTGATCATGGCCATCGCCGGCGGCGCACTGGTGGTCGTGCAGGGCTGGCTGGCCGACCATGTCGGCCTGCAGCGCGCGTTCCTGCTCACCGCCGTGTGCGAGCTGTACGTGCTGTTCTATGCGCTGTGGGGCGCGAAGACCGCGCCTGCCGCAACGGCCTAGCCGGACGCAGCCGAGCGTGCGGCAGCCCGCCGTTCGCTAGCGGCGGCACCGGCGCGACCGGGTGCCGATTGCTCACACATCCCAAGCAAAAACAATCGCTTGTGGCAACAAAAAGCGCTTGTCGCGGTGCCACGGAATGGGTACGCTGCCGCGGTCGAAAGAGAGCAGGCCGGATGGTAGCCCGGCCGTCGCCGCATCCAGCGGCGGCATCTCAGCCAATCGGGCACCCGCGACACCAGCCACCGGCACCGCCGGTCGACGCAGGTGTGTCCGATGGGGTCTCGCATGTCTCCCCGGCACGCCTTCTTTGCCACAGAAGGAGCGAGCATGTACAAGACGACCACCCCGATCCCCTCCAAGCACACCGTCCTCGCCGCGCCGTTGCCGCGTGTGCGCCTTGTCGCGACGCGCGCCGCCGCCACGGGCGACACGGCACGGCCGCGCTGGCAACGCGATGCGCTGGCGGACCTGTCGATCTGGCGCTGCGACGTGGCCACCGGCAGGCCGGAGCTGCCTGCGCTGCTGCTCGCGGTGTGGCTGCCCAAGCGCACGCGGACCTGGGAATGGGAAGTGATCGATCCGCGCGGCGATACCAGCCTGGCCGAGGGCGCCAGCGATTCGCATGCGCTCGCGCGGGCGGCGGCCGAAGCATGGACACGGCTGCGCTTCGGCGATGTGCTCGAGCGCGGCTGATACGCGCGGCGGACGCCGGCGCGCCGACATGGATCGAACGTACCGTACGCGACGCCTTGCCGAGCTTACCTTAGTGGATTGCCCGGCCTCGGTCGCCGCCAACGGCTGTCGCTGCGGCGGCCGCGATCAGGTCGGGGCGACGATGCCGGCGGCCATGAACAGCGAGGCCTTCAACAGCGCGCGGTTGAGATGCGGAACAACGCCGGCCACCACCGCCGTCGGCGTGGACAGCCCGAACGGCATGGCGATCAGCCCCAGGTGCGAGACGCGATCAGCCGCCGGCGCGCCGCGGCCATGCGTGCGCCGGCCGCGGCCCGCAACCGGCAAGCGCCGCGGGTACGACCGCACCCACGCCGCCGAAAGCGCTGCGCCCTACCCCGCGCAGCGCGCGCACAGGCCGTGCACTTCCAGGGTCTGCGCCTGTGGCTGGAAACCCAGCGCCTTGGCGCGCTGTTCCAGTTGCGCGACCACGTCGCGATCCTCCAGTTCCACCGCGCTGTGGCAGCGGTCGCAGATCAGGAACGGCACCGAATGCTGGGCGCTGCTGGGGTGGTGGCAGGCGACGAAGGCGTTGACCGACTCGAGCTTGTGCACGAAGCCGTTGGCCATCAGGAAATCCAGCGCGCGGTACACGGTGGGCGGCGCGTCGGCGCCCACGCTCTTGCCCTCGCGCACCCATTCCAGCAACTCGTAGGCCTTCACCGGGCGCGCGGCCTCGGCGATCAGGCGCAGCACGTTGGCGCGGATCGGGGTCAGCCGCAGCCCGCGTTCGCGGCTCACCCGCTCCACCACCTTGACGAAGTCGTCGGCGTCGTGGACGTGGTGGTGCGGCTCGGTGCAGGCGGTCTTCTTGCTGGACATGGGCTTCTCCGGGGAATCAGCTTCCCGCTGGGATCTTGATGAGCGCGGCGTCGATGCGTTTCAAGGCCTGCTCGCGCCCGGCCAGGTAGACCGTGTGCGAGATGTCCGGGCTGACCTGGGTGCCGGTGATGGCCACGCGCAGCGGCTGCGCGACCTTGCCCATGCCGATCTCCAGCGCCGCGGCGGCGTCATGCAGCGCGGCGGCCACGCCGTCCACGCTCCACTCGCCCAGCGCGGCAAGCAGCTCGCGCGCCTTGCCCAGCGCCAGTTCCGCGCCCGGCTTCAGGTGCTTGGCCACGGCCGCATCGTCGTAGGTCTCCAGCGGCCGGTACCAGACCAGCGCCTTCTCGGCCATCTCCTTCAGCGTCTGCACGCGCTCGCGCAGCGCCACCACCACGTCGGCGGCGGCCGGGCCGGCGGCCGGGTCGATGCCGAGCCTGGCCAATTGGTAGTCCAGCTGCGGGGCGATCGTGGCCGGGTCGTCGCTCTTCAGGTAGTGCTGGTTGACCCAGCCGAGCTTGGCCATGTCCAGCCGCGCGGCCTTGGAGTTGACGTCCTTGACGTCGAACAGGTCGATCAGTTCCTGGCGGCCGAACAGCTCCTGGTCGCCGTGCGACCAGCCCAGCCGCGCCAGGTAGTTGATCAGCGCGTGCGGCAGGTAGCCGGCGTCCTTGTACTGCATCACGTCGGCCGCGCCGGTGCGCTTGGACAGCTTGGCGCCCTGCTCGTCCAGGATCATCGGCATGTGCGCGAACTTCGGCACCGGCGCGCCCAGCGCCTCGTAGATGTTGATCTGGCGCGGGGTGTTGTTGATGTGGTCGTCGCCGCGGATGACCTCGGTGATGCCCATGTCCCAGTCGTCCACCACCACCGCGAAGTTGTAGGTGGGGTAGCCGTCGGGGCGCAGGATCACCATGTCGTCGAGCTCGCTGTTGGCGATCTCGATGCGGCCCTTGATCAGGTCGTCGAACACCACGCTGCCGCCTTCGGGGTTCTTGAAGCGGACCACGCGGTTCGGATCGTCGCGGTGCGGCAGGTGCTGCTCGCGCGCCGCGCCGTTGTAGCGCGGCTTTTCCTGCTTGGCCATCGCCGCTTCGCGCATGGCGTCCAGTTCCTCGCGGGTCTCGTAGGCGTAGTAGGCCTTGCCGGCGGCGAGCAGCTGCGCGGCCACTTCCTGGTAGCGGGCGATGCGCTGGGTCTGGTAGATGGGGCCTTCGTCGTAGTCCAGGCCCAGCCACTGCATCGCTTCGAGGATCGCGTCGATCGCCGCCTGGGTGCTGCGCTCGCGGTCGGTGTCCTCGATGCGCAGCACGAACTCGCCGCCGCGGTGGCGCGCCTCCAACCAGCAGTACAGCGCGGTGCGCGCGCCGCCGATGTGCAGGTAACCGGTGGGACTGGGGGCGAAACGGGTGCGGCAGGCCATGGAACGCTCGGAGCAAACGGGAATCGGGCGATTTTACCCTGGCCTGCCTTGCGGTGCCCGGAGGCAGCCGGTGCCATGCCTAGGCTCTTCCATTGTAGGAGCGGCTTCAGCCGCGACAGGCACTATCGGCAACGCCTGTCGCGGCTGAAGCC
>NZ_JAYIQP010000044.1:0-6856 GCF_035026585.1 Xanthomonas sp. WHRI 7945 | reverse complement strand
AGAAGGTGCCCCGCAGGGGCGGATGAGGGTGCGGGCGGAGCCTCGTGCAGCCAACTCCGCGAGACGCTTTCGCGCCGTACCCTCACCCCAACCCCTCTCCCGAGGGGAGAGGGGCTTTGGCTGGTCGCGCCAGACCCTTTCCCAATTCCTCTCACGGGGAGGAGTTGGCCAATTATTTGTACGGCCCCGGGCCGCGCCACACCAGTTCGCCCTGCTTGTAGACCTGCAGCATGGTGATGACCTCGCGGGCGTCGCCAATGGCTTTCAGTTCTGGGGAATCCGGGGGCAGTGCGCGGCATTTGCCGGAACCGCGCTTCATCGCGATCTCCAGCGGGCAGGCCATGCGGTACTGGGTGCCGGGCAGCAGGATGAAGAATTCCTTCATGCCCTGGTCCATCCAGGCGCGCAGCAGGGTTTCGCTGCGCAGGTCGTAATAGACCAGGTAGCCGCCCAGTTCCATGCTGGGGCCGGCGTCGCTGGGGTCGCCACGACGGCCGCCGCGGCCGCCGCCGTCGCGGACCAGCCCGGCTTCGTTGGGGCCGAGGTCCTGGTCGATCGCGCCTGGCGGTCGCCCGGTCCAGGTCTCGCGGCGCTGGGTCGGTTCGGGTGCGCTGGCGGCGGCCTGGGCCTGCTGCTGCGCGGCGGGGTCCGGTTGCGGCGGCGCCGGCTGCTCGGCGGGCGTGGGCGCAGGCGGTGCCGGCGTGCTGGCCGTGGCGGCTGGATCGGGCGGCGGCACGGGGTGGTCGGACTGTGCGACCAGCGTGGACTGCACCGGCGAGGTAGCGCGCCGTTTCTTGGCCGCCACTGGCTTCTGCGCGGGGGTGGGCGAGGGCGGCGTCTTGGCCGGATGCACCGGCTGGCGCGTGGCGCCGATGAAATCCACCTTGGTCCGGCCGCCGCTGGCGGCGCCTTGCGGGGTGGTCATGGTGGGCGGGTCGGCCAGCAGCAACAGCAGCAGCATCAGCAGGTGCAGCACGGCGCTGACGAGCGCGGCAATCCAGGGCTCCAGGCGTTCGCCCCAGGATTTGGTCCGGGGGTCCGCGCGATGCGACGCGTTGCTCATGCCGCCGCGGCTGCGTCGGGAGTGCGGGCCTTCATGGGGGGTCTGCAGGGTGCGGCCGGTGGGGGCGCCATCGTAACGCGTGCGAGGCTCCGTTCATTTGTCGGGCCGCAGCACGCTTAGGCGCTGTTAGTGCTGGCGGAACGCCATCGTCCGGCCGGGCCGCGCCGAGGTGCGCACGGCGCGGCGCCATCGACCGGCTTGATGGCCGATCTCCACTGCCAAATGACTGGCCCGGATGCGTTTGGCCTTGGAACCGCAGGTTGGCCTCGCGGCGGGATCTCGATCGGCTGCCAGGACGGCGACGGTGGCGCGTCTGCTTCGACCGCATCGCCACACGACCAGGCCTCAGCGCCCGCGCAAGGGACGGAAGAACGCACGAATGTCCTCGGCCAGTTCAGCGGGGCGTTCCAGAGCGGCGAAGTGGCCGCCGGCGAACATCTGCGTCCAGCGTTGCACCCGAAACACGCGCTCCACGTAGCGGCGCGGCGGCGTGGGCAGCTCCTTGGGAAACCGTGCGAAGCCGAGCGGCGGCAGCACCCGCTCGCCGTGCGCGAAGTGCAGCGGCGCCAGGCGGTTTTCCTTGTACATGCGCAGCGACGCATCGATGGCGTTGCCGAACCAGTACAGCGAGATGTCGGTGAGCAGCGTATCCAGCGGCACCACGCGTTCCAGGTCGCCGTTGCAGTCGCTCCAGCTGCGGAACTTCTCGGCGATCCAGCCGGCAAGGCCGATCGGCGAGTCGGTCAGCGCGAACGCCAGGGTTTGCGGCTTGGTGGCCTGCAGCGCGGCATAGGCGCCCTCGGCCGCGGAAAACGCCGCCGCGCGGTCGAGGTGTGCCTGCTCCTCGGGCGCCAGCGGGTCGTCTTCTGCGGTGAGCGGCGGGCGGTAGCTGCCGGGGATGTAGTTGAGATGCAGGCCGACCACGTCCTGCGGATGTAGATAGCCCAGCCAGGTGCAGACACCGGCGCCGATGTCGCCGCCCTGTATGCCGAAGCGCGCATAGCCCAGCCGCTGCATCAGCGTTCGCCACAACTGGGCGACGGTGCGCGAACTGGTTCCCGCCCGTGGCGGCGCCGCGGAGAAGCCGAATCCCGGCAGCGACGGCACCACCACGTCAAACGCGTCCTCGGCCGCAGCGCCATGCCGCTCGGGATCGGTCAGCATCGGCAGGATCCGCTCGAACTCGGCGAACGACCCCGGCCAGCCATGCGTCAGCAGCAGCGGCAACGGCGCCGGGCCTTGGGCGCGCTGGTGAACGAAGTGCAGGTCGTAGCCGTCGATCTCGGTTCTGAAGTGCGCCATCCGGTTCAGCCGCGCTTCCTGTTCCGGCCACGAGAAACGATGCTGCCAATGCTCGGCCAGCCGCCGCAGGAAGGCCAGGCTGGTGCCGTCCTCCCACGCCGTATCGTCCAGCGGCATCGGCCAGCGCGCTGTGCGTAGCCGGCGCTGCAGGTCCTCGATCTGCTCGGTCGGCACGGCGATGCGGAAGGGGCGGGGCGCGGGGTCGAAAGAGGTCACGCGGGTGTCCTGTCGATGCTTGCGACGGCATTAGATCAAATCGCCGCTGGCATCGGCTCTGTCGACGCCGGTTCTTGGCTTGTCGCCATGCGCTTTTCACGCCTTGCGCAGGCCGATGGGCCGACGTCGCGCGATCGCAACGGACGTGTCGGCCTTCGCGCTACTGGTTCGGGCCGATGGCCATGACCGGTTTGCGCCAGAGCGCGGAGAACGTCGGTTTCTCCGGCGCGCGCGGCTGCACCCACATGTCGCCCATGATCCGGTCCAGCCCACGATCCAATCCGGTCACCAGTCCCGCACCCGGGGTGAAGGTGAGTTCGCCGAAATAGATCCGGCCCTCCTGGATGTACCAGTCCACGCGCACGTAATCGAAGTCGACGGCGAGGGTCTTGCTGAGTTCCAGCGCCTCCTGCAGCAGCGCCTGTCCGCACGGCGGCGCCTGCCCCGCGTCGCGGATGCGGTGGTGCGGTTCGTGCAGGTTGTTGACGAAGAAGGTCATCGCCAGCGGCGGCTGCGAGCGGTTGTAGATCACCTGCAGGACGTACTGGAAGCTGCCGTCGGGCTGCTTGAACATGTGGAACTTGTAGTCCACCGGCGCCTGGGTGCCGTCGCCGATGTACTGCTCCACCAGGATGCACGGCGGGATGCCGCGGTAATGGATCTCGCGCACCACCTTGGAGTAGTCGGTCTGCAGCCAGCGCGAGCAGCTGTCGAGCAGGGCCTGTTTGCGGCGGTCGTCCGGCTCGTCGAGCAGTATCTCCACCATGCCCGCGCCATGGTTGGGCTTGATGACGGTGTGCACCCAGCGCGGGAAGGTCAGCAGCGAGGTGGGATCGGTGGTGCTGAACAGCAGCGGGATCAGGTAGCGGTCGCCGATGCGGGCGGCGACGTAGTCGCGCACGGCGATCTTGTCGGTCAGCCGTCGATAGGTTTCGTGGTCGCCATACACCGACTTGCGGTACAGCACCTTCTCGTTGAAGCAGACCGGCGCGTGCAGGTTCGGCCAGCGGCCGAAGGTATCGAGGAAGTAGAGGCGCTCCTGCCAGCGCCACGGCAGCCGGGTGACGAAGACGTGGGCGGTGCGCCTGAGCTTGCGCTTGAGGCCGAGCGGCCGCCTGGGAAGCGCCGTCAGCGGCCCGGTGAGCCGGAATCCCGATTTGTCCGTAAATGCGGCCACGTCACTATCCATATGCCGACTCCGTCGCGAAAAGGAGAGGAAAATATGATATTCGTCACATGAACGAAGTGAAATGGCGCGATTCTGAGTGCGGTCAGCTGCCTGAATTGGCTGTCTGTCCCAGCCCCTCGCAGGCGCGGTGCCGTCCGGACGGTTGTCAGCGGCCTCGGATGCTGCTTTACCTGTTCAGGGAGTGCCTTGTTCGCGCTCCGCGGGCTGGCCGTGTTCGCGGCGCCGGCCGGGAGTTGGGAGCCAAGTCTGGAGTCGTAGCGCCCCGCGAACTGCCCGACGTGGAACGTCGGCTGTGCCCGCGTTGCAAGCGATCGCGGCACGCGGGATGTGCCTGCGCTGGTGGCCGGAGCGCCAACCGCTGTGCCGCACGGGCGGGACACTGCTGTGCGGAGCGCATCGCTGCAGCGCAGGTCACCGCACGCGATTCCGCCGCGGCGTGCCGGCCGCCGCGACATGACCCATACGAACGCTGCCTATACTCCCAGGCTTGTCCACCCTGCAGGTCCCACCGCATGAGCGCATCCCCAACGCCCACGGTCGTCTCCGGTTCCGGTTCCGGCGCCGCTCCCGGCAGCCTTCGCCGCTCGGTGTCCAACACGCTCAAGGGCTCGGCCGGCAACCTGGTCGAGTGGTACGACGTCTACGTCTATTCGGTCTTCGCCACCTATTTCGAATCGCAGTTCTTCTCCAAGGAGGACAAGAACGCGACGATGTTCGTGTGGGCGATCTTCGCCATGACCTTCCTGATGCGGCCGATCGGCGCCTGGTACTTCGGCCGCTTCGCCGACCGCTACGGCCGCCGGCTGGCGCTGACCATCTCGGTGTCGCTGATGGCGCTGTGCTCGTTCGTCATCGCGGTCACCCCGACCGTGGCGACGATCGGCATCGCCGCGCCGATCGTGCTGCTGCTGGCGCGGCTGCTGCAGGGTTTCGCCACCGGCGGCGAGTACGGCACCAGCGCCACCTACATGTCAGAGGCGGCGATCCCGGGCCGGCGCGGCTTCCTGTCCTCGTTCCACTACGTCACCCTGGTGGGCGGCCACGTGCTGGCGCAGGCCACGTTGCTGGTGATGCTGCATTTCTTCGACAAGGGCTGGGTGTCCGAGTGGGGCTGGCGCCTGGCCTTCGGCCTGGGCGGCATCGGCGCGCTGGTGGTGTTCTGGCTGCGCCGCACGATGGACGAGTCGCTGGGTTCCGACGCCATCGCCGAGGCCAAGAAAGGCGGCGCCCGCTCGGCCGGCTCGCTGCATGAGCTGTTCGTGCGCCAGTGGCGGCCGCTGCTGCTGTGCTTCCTGGTCACCGCGGGCGGCACCATCGCCTTTTACACCTATTCGGTGACCGGGCCGAAGATGATCCAGACCGCGTTCGCCGGCAACGACGTGATGGCCGGCACCATCATCAACCTGGTCGCGCTGACCGTGCTGATGCTGATGCAGCCGGTCGGCGGCTGGCTGTCGGACATCGTCGGGCGCAAGACCCTGCTGGTGTTCTTCGGCATCGGCGGCGTGCTCTACACCTGGTTCCTGGTGCTGGAGCTGCCCAAGCAGACCGACTGGCTGGCCGCGTTCGCGATCCTGACCGGCGGCTTCGTGATCCTGACCGGCTACACCTCGATCAACGCAGTGGTGAAGGCTGAGCTGTTCCCCACCCATATCCGCGCGCTGGGCGTGGGCCTGGGCTATGCGCTGGCGAACTCGGCCTTCGGCGGCACCGCACCGCTGCTGTACCAGGCCTCGTTGAAGACCGGCCACGTGACCACCTTCGTCTGGTACGCCACGGCGGTGATCGCGGTGTCGCTGGTGGTCTACATGTTCTTCCTGACCAACAAGGGCGCGAACTGGCTGGACGACGAGCGCGCGATGCACGAGCGCAAGCTGGCGCGAGCGGCTCGCAACTGACGGGGCGCCGGGCGGGCGTGGCCAGGCCGCGCCCGTCCCGCTTCCAGGTAGGCCGAGGCCGCCTGGCCGGTGCACCGTGGTCGTGTCCTTGGCGGGCTGACCGGGCTGACCGGGCTGCCCGAGGCCTCGACGCCATGCGGCCAACCACCGAGTCCGCCGGTGCTATCGTCATGGCATGAGCAAGGTCACCGTCACCGCCACGATCCGCTTTGAGACGAAGCTGCTGCAGCCGGCGACGCCGCCGGGTGCGCCCTGGGCATTCCTGCTGCTGCCGGCGCAGGCGAGCGCGAAACTGCCGGCGCGCGGCATGGTGACCGTGGACGGCACGCTCGCCGGCCATCCGTTCCAGGCCACACTGGCGCCCGACGGGCAGGGCAGCCACTGGCTCAAGGTGGACGAGGCCCTGCAACAAGCGGCCGGGATCGCCGCGGGCGACACGGTCGCGCTGGAGATCGCGCCGGTGGCGGTGGAACCGGAACCGGCGGTGCCGCCGGACCTGCGCCAGGCCCTGGCCGCCCATCCGGCGGCGCATGCGCAGTGGGACGACCTCACCGCGGTGGCGCGGCGCGACTGGATCTTCTGGATCACCTCGGGCAAGAAGGCCGAGACGCGGACCAAGCGCATCGCCACCGCCTGCGACATGCTCGCCTCCGGCAAGCGCCGCGCCTGCTGCTTCGACCGCTCGGGCATCTACAGCAAGGGTCTTGCCGCGCCGGAAGCGGCCGACTAGCGAGGCGCGCGTGGCCCTGGCTGGCCGCGGCTGTCGTGCACTGCGGGAAGTCTTGCGACCGCCTTCGAGTTTCAGCCCCGACCGTCTCCGTCGCCTGAAGCCTCGCCGCTGCGCCCGTCGCGGCTGAAGCCGCTCCTACAGTGCACCCGGCCGGCCGATCGCAACTCCCTGTAGGAGCGGCTTCAGCCGCGACCTGGTCCCGGCGTCATTCGACCGGCGGCTCCACTCGTCGCGACTGAAGTCGCTCCCACAGGAGCTTGCGGAAGGCCGGCTGGGTGCACTGTGGGAGGGGCTTCAGCCCCGACGCGACCGATCATCAGTCCCGCGGCTTCCCTCGTCGCGACTGAAGTGGCTCCCACAGCGGCTTGCGGAAGGTCGGCCGGGTGCACTGTGGGAGGGGCTTCAGCCCCGACGCGACCGATCATCAGTCCCGCGGCTTCCCTCGTCGCGACTGAAGT
>NZ_JAYIQP010000043.1:0-7171 GCF_035026585.1 Xanthomonas sp. WHRI 7945 | reverse complement strand
CTTCAGTCGCGACGGGCCTTACCGGTAGAGCCCGTCGCGACTGAAGTCGCTCCCACAAGATCGCTGCGGCCTGCAAACGATCGAAAAAAAAGCCCTTGCCGCGTCGCCAGCCGCAGCGCCGCTACAGCGCGCTGCCGCCGAACTTGTGCGTGTACTGCAGGTACAGGCTGCGGCCCACGGTGTCGAACCAGGACACGTCGTAATACGGGTACGAGGTGTAGGTGCGGTCGTGCGGCGGCATCTTGTCGAACAGGTTGGTCACCGCCAGCGACAGCTGCGCGTGGTCGCCGATGCGGTACTGCACCGAGGCGTTGTAGCGGTAGGTGGCGCCGATCCACGGGCTGTCGCCGCTCTCCGGGTCGAACACCTGGTCGTAGGAATCGGAGGTCGGCAGGTGGCCCAGGCGCTCGCCGTGCAGCGTCGCCGACCAGGCCTTGCGCTCCCACGACACGCTGGCGCTCGCCTTGGTCCGCGGGATGTCGTAGCCGCTGTTGACCACGAACTCGTCCACCATCGCCTCGCCGGCGTACACCTGGATGTCGTGGCGGCGCACCCAGGTGTAGCTGCCGCCGAAACGGAAGGTGCCGATCGCGGTGTCCAGCCGATAGTGGGTGCTGAAGTCGATGCCGCTGGTGCTCTCGCGGGCGATGTTGATCGGGTTGACGAAGACCCCGTACAGGTCGCCGTCGGCGCTGCGGGTGACCCGCGACAGCGCCTGCTGGCAGGTGGTCGAGGCCGCATCCAGATTGCCCAGCCGGCACTCGGATTCGTCGCGCAGCACCTGGTCCACGCGCAGGTCCTGCACCTGGTCGCGCATGTCGATGTCGAAGTAGTCCACCGACACGTCCAGTTCCGGGCGCGGCGACCAGACGAAGCCGGCGGTCCACGAGGTGCTGGTCTCCGGGTCCAGGTTCCGGTTGCCGCTGCGGCCGCGGATGATGCCCTCGTCGTTGTAGCTGCAGTCCTCGATCGCCACCCCGGGCTCTTCGTCGGCGCAGCGGTAGTAGTCCACGCCGGAGGTCTCGTCGTTGCCGGGGCCGGAATAGACGTAGTGCAGGTCCGGCGCGCGGAACGCGGTGCCGTAGGAGCCGCGCAGCAGCAACGTGTCCAGCGGGCGCCATTCCAGCCCGCCGCTGTAGGTGAACTTGCCCAGGGTGCGGCCGGAGAAGCGGTACTGGTCGTAGCGCCCGGCCAGGCTCAGCGACACCGTCGACAGCACCGGCAGGCGCAGCTCGCTGGCCAGCGCCCAGCGGTTGCGGCTGCCGTGGCCGTCGGAGTCCTTCCAGCTGTAGTAGTAGTACTGGGTGGCCAGCGGATCCGGGCGCAGGTCGTAACCCTGGTTGCCGAACTCGGCGGTGGCCGACAGCCCCGCATCGCCGCCGGGCAGCGCGAACAGGCTGGGGTTGGTCACGGTGAAGGCGGCGGTGTCGGTGCGCGAGCGCGGCTGGTAGACGCTGCGCTGGGCGATGCCGTCGTACTCGGCGCGGCTCAGCGGCGTGTACAGGCGCTCGGGGTCGGCGTTGAAGATCGGCAGGCCCGAATCGTCGTCCACGCCCAGCTGCGGGCCGAGGAACAGCGCGTTGGCGCGTTCGGCGACGATCTGCGGCCAGCTGATCGTGGCCTGGTACTGCGAATGGCTGAGGCTGGCCTCGTAGTCCCAGTCGCTGCCCAGCTTGCCCTTGAAGCCGGTGGTCAGGCTGAGGGTCTTCTGCCGCGTGCGGATGGTGCCGGTGTTGAGTCCGCCCATTTCCTCGGGGCTGAACTGGCGGCCCCAGGCTTCGATCTGGTCGGTGGCCTGGTTGTAGAAATAGCCCTCTTCGTTGCCATCCGGGGCCATGTAGCCCCACTGGGTCACGTCGCGGAACAGCGACAGCTCGTGGTAGCCCAGCTGCAGGTCGGCGAACCACTGCGTGCCGCCGTCGAAGGCATAGTTCAGCGACGCGTAGGCATTGACGCCGCGGCGCTTGTTGCCGATGGTGCCGTAGCCGATCGAGGCGCTGCTGCCGCAGAACTCGCCGTAGCCCGGGCGCGAGGCGTAGCCGGTGCTGCCGCGGTTGAGGCCGGACACCGCCTCGCAGGTCGCCGCGCCCGGATCGAGATAGTTGTCGTCGTAGTCGGTGCGCAGGAAGGTGCGCCGCGGCACCTGCGAACGCTCGGTCGGGCCGTCCAGGGTGCTGTCCTGGCGGCTGCGCTGGTAGGCCCACAGCGGCGTCTGGGTCACCGCTTCGGCGCCGAACACCGCATCGAACGCGCCGCGCGAGAAACCGCTGCTGATGCTGAGGTTGAAGCTGTCGCCGCCACCGGCGCTGGTGTCGCCGAAGCGGTAGTCCAGGGTGGTGCCGTCGGCCTGCTTCTTGAGGATGAAGTTGACCACGCCGGAGATCGCGTCCGAGCCGTAGATCGCCGAGGCGCTGCCGGTCAGGATCTCGATGCGGTCGATCATGCCCAGCGGGATGTTGGAGATGTCGGTGAAGTTGCTGCGGCCCTTGAACGGCATCGGGAAGTCGGCGATGCGGCGGCCGTTGACCAGCACCAGGGTGTGGTTGGGGCCGAGCCCGCGCAGGTCCACCTGCTGCGCGCCGGGCGAGAAGTCCGCGCCGCTGGCCGACTGCGGGCTCTGCGTCTCGCCGCCGTTCTGGGTCATCGCGCGCAGCACGTCCGGCACCGAGGTGAAGCCGTTGGCCTTGATCTGCTCGGCGCTGATCACGCTGATCGGCGCCGGCCCTTCCAGCTGCGCGCGCGGGATGCGCGAGCCGGTGACCTGCAGCGTCTGCAGATCGGCGATCGGCTGCTCGGGCGCGGCGGCGGGCAGCACGGCGCGCACCGGTTGCGCGCGCGGCGCCGCCGGCTCCTGGCGCCGCACCAGCCAGGCGCCGGAGGCATCGCGCTGGGCGACGAAACCGCTGCCGTGCAGGACGCGCTGCAGCGCCTGCGCGGTGTCCAGCCGGCCCTGCGCGCCGGCGCTGCGCGCGCCGTCGAGCTGGTCGGCACGGTAGATCAGCTGCGCGCCGGATTGTCGCGCCAGGGCCTCCAGCGCCGCGCGCAGCGGGCCGGCGGGAATGTTCAGCTGGCTGTCGGCGGCCTGGCCGCCGGCAACCGTTTGCGCCTGCGCCGCGCAGGCGGTCGCACAGGCCATGCTCAGCAGCAGCACACGCATCGGATATCGCATCGAGTCTTCTCCCCTGACACAGGCGCAAGGCCACGCCCCCGTTAGTCAGGACGAACGAGCTGCGCAAATCCCCCCTGTCATGCTGCATGGCCGCCGCGTGCGGCGCCTCAACGGCTGTGCAGCAGCACCTGGTCGCCGCGGCGCTCGGCGCGGATCGGGAAGCCCTGCTCGAGCAGGCGCACGAACGCCTCGGTGTTGGACCAGCGGAAATTGCCGCCGACCCGCAGCGCGCCGGCGCTGGCGTCGGCCACGCGCAGCTTGACCGTGTTGTAGCGGTTGAACTCGGCCACCGCCGCCTGCAGCGGGGTGTCGTCGAAGGTCAGGTAGCCGTTGCGCCAGTCCAGGGCGCGCTCGGCCTCGGCCAGGGCGACGCGGCGCACCAGCACCCCGTGCGGGCCGGCCAGGGCGATGCTGCCGGCCGCCAGCAGGGTCGGCGGCGCCTGCGGATGCGCCGCCGATTCCAGCCGCACCGTGCCTTCGGTGACCACCACGCGCAGCGCGTCGGCATCGCGGCGCACCGCGAAACGCGTGCCCACCGCGATCACCCGGCGCGCGCCGCTGGCGACCACGAACGGCCGCGCCGGGTCCTTGCTCACCTCGAAGAACGCCTCGCCGCGTTGCAGGTCGATCTGCCGCCGCGCGCGCGACAGCGCCACGTCGATGCGGCTGTCGCTGCTCAGCGTGGCGCGCGAGCCGTCGGCCAGCGCCAGCGGACGCAGGCTGCCGGTGGCGCTGGCGTAGGCGACCGGCGCCACCGTCGTGAACTGGTTCCAGCCCAGGCCGAGCGCGGCGCCGAACAGCAGCGTCGCGGCCAGCGCCAGCGCCAGCGGCCAGCGCCGGCGCCGGCGCGTGCGCGGTGGCGGGCGCGGCGCGAAGCGCAGCCGGCCCAGGTCGGTCGGTGCGCCGGGCGCGGCCGCTGCCGGCGTGCTGTCGCCCGCTTCGATGTCGTTCGTCGCGGTGTCGCTCGCAGCCAGTCCGCGCCAGCTGCCGCGCGGCGGAACGCTGCCGTCGCGCCGGCCCGCGCCCAGCGCCTGCAGCCGCCCGCTCTGCTGCCACGCCGCCTGCAGGCGCACGAACGCCACCCGGTGCGCGGTGGCCGCCGCCAGCCAGGCATCCAACCGCGCCTGCTGCCGCGGCGACCAGTCGCCGCGGTCGCGCCGCGCCAGCCAGGCCGCCGCGCGCAGCTCAATCCGCCTGCTGTCCATCCTGCGCCCGTGCCCGCCGCGGCGCCGCCAGCGCACGCGCGCCGTCGTCGCCATGAAAATGATCGGCCAGCAGGCGCATGCCCTTGGCCACGTGCTTTTCCACGGTCTTCTCGCTGATGCCCAGACGCACGGCCACCTCCCTTTGCGACAGTTCCTCGACCCGCCGCAGCCAGATCACGCTGCGACAGCGGTCGGGCAGGCGGTCGAAGGCGGCCGCCAGCCGTCCCAGTACCTGCCGCCCGCCGCACCAGCGTTCCGGCGACAGCTCGTCTACCAAGACGTGCATCGACTCCAAATCACCCACTGCCTCGATCGACACCACCCGGCTGCGGCGCAGCCGGTCGGTGATCAGGTGCCGTGCGGTGGCGAACAGGAACGATTTGGGCAGGCTCGGCCGCGCTTTGCCGGCGGCCTCGTAGACGCGCACGTAGATTTCCTGGCGCAGGTCGTGCCACTCGTCGCGCTGCGGCCAGCAGCGCCGCAGGTAGCCGCTCAGCGCCTGCTCGTGGACGAGGATCTCGTGGACGAACCAATCGTCGAGGGAAGCGGGCATGCATTCCACATTAGCCGATCGTCCGCCGGCGTGGCAGCGCCCGCGCGCCGCCGCGAACCGGTACAACTGCGAGGGGGGAAACCGCGCCGCCGTTCGTCCCCTGTCTGCAATGAACCGCCCGTTCGCTTCCCGTCCGCCCCTCGAGGAGATCCGCATGACCCGTTTCGTCGGCACGTTCCGGCCCTGGATGGTGGCGTTGCTGGGCCTGTGCCTGGCCGCGCCCGCCGCTGCGCGCGACTACCGCCAATACCTGGTCGGCGACCCGGCCCTGCCCACGCCCGGCCCGGTCGCGCCGGGGCTGCTGCTGATGGGCGGCGGCGATCGCAACTACGATGCGCTGCGCTGGTTCCTGGCCAAGGCCGGGCATGGCCACGTGGTGGTGCTGCGCGCCTCGCAGGGCAACGAAGTGGCCGAGGAGTTCTACCGCGACGTCGGCGGCGTGGCGTCGGTGGAGACCTTCGTGTTCAAGGGCCGCGGCGCGTCCAGCGATCCGGCGCTGCTGCGCAGCCTGGCCCGCGCCGACGGCATCTTCATCGCCGGCGGCGACCAGTCGCGCTACGTGCGCTACTGGAAGGGCACACCGGTGGCCGCAGCGCTGGACGCGCACGTGCGCGCCGGCAAGCCGCTCGGCGGCACCAGCGCCGGGCTGGCGATGCTCGGCGAGTACCTCTACGGCGCGATGGACGGCGGCAGCCTGACCAGCGCGCCGGCGCTGGCCGATCCGCTGGGGCCGGCCACCACCATCGAAACCGACTTCCTGCACCTGGACCTGCTCAAGCGGGTCATCACCGACACCCACTTCAAGGAACGCGACCGGCTCGGCCGGTTGTTCGCGTTCCGCGCCAAGGCGGCGACGCTGGCCCCGGCCGGGCAGCCGCTGATCGGCCTGGGCGTGGACGAGAGCGCGGCGCTGGCGGTGGAAGGCGACGGCAGCGCACGGGTCTATGCCACCGATCCGCAGGCCGGCGCCACCGTGGTCGCCGGCCCGCTGCAGCCGCCCACGCCGGCGGGGCAGCCGCTGCAGGCCGCGCGCATCGAGACCGTCGGCGTCGGCCCCGGCTCGACGTTGCACCTGCCCGACGGCCGGGTCGATGCGCCGGTGTTCCACCGTTACTACGCCGTGCGTGACGGGCGCATGCGCGAGATTCCCGCCACCACCCTGGTGATCCACGGCGGCGCCGGGGTCGAGCGCGCCAGCAGCAGCGCCGCCGACCTGGCCGAGGCGCGCACGGCGATGGAAACCGCCCTGCGCACCGGGCAGGCGCTGCTGGCGCAGGGCAAGCCGGCGGTGGACGCGGTCGCCGCGGCGATCGCGGTGCTGGAGGATTCGCCGCAGTTCAACGCCGGCAAGGGTGCGGTGTTCACCCACGACGGCCGCAACGAACTGGACGCGGCGATCATGGACGGCGCCAGCGGCAAGGCCGGCGCGGTGGCCGGCGTGCACCGGGTGAAGAATCCGATCCGGCTGGCGCGCGCGGTGATGGAGCAGTCCGAGCACGTGATGCTGGTCGGCGACGGCGCCGAGACGTTCGCGCGCCAGCACGGCGTGACCCTGGTCGCTCCGTCCTACTTCCGCACCGACAAGCGTTGGAAGCAGTTGCAGCAGGCGCTGAAGGAAGAGGCCAACAAGCAGGCGCACGCCGACCTGGAAACCGCCAAGCATTTCGGCACGGTCGGCGCGCTGGCGCTGGACACGCAGGGCCGGCTGGCGGCGGGCACCTCCACCGGCGGCATGACCAACAAGCGCTACGGCCGCGTCGGCGACTCGCCGATCATCGGCGCCGGCACCTATGCCGACAGCCGCTGCGCGGTGTCCGGCACCGGCTGGGGCGAGTACTACATCCGCGCGGTGGCGGCCTACGACATCTGCGCGCGGGTCAAGTACGCCGGGCAGAGCCTGACGCAGGCGGCCGAGGCGGTGATCGACCAGCAGATCCCGAAGGCCGGCGGCGACGGCGGCGCGATCGCACTGGGCGCCGACGGCAGCGTCGCCTTCCCGTTCAACACCGAAGGCATGTACCGCGGATGGATCGGCGCCGACGGCGTGCCGCACGTGGCGATCTTCAAGGACGAGGCACTGCCGCTGCCGGGGGCGCCGTAACCGATGTGCGAGCCGGCTGGCGAGCGCCAGCCGGTCCTTGCATTCCGGGCAAGGCCCGTCGCGACTGAAGTCGCTCCCACAAGGAGCGTCGCAGCCGTCGCGGTGCCGGCCATGCTCCCTGTGGGAGCGACTTCAGTCGCGAC
>NZ_JAYIQP010000042.1:0-8803 GCF_035026585.1 Xanthomonas sp. WHRI 7945 | reverse complement strand
GCCGCGACCGGGCCTTATCGGTAAGGCCCGGTCGCGGCTGAAGCCGCTCCTACAGGGAGCGGCGCGACGCCTCGCTGCTCAGCGGATGCGGAAGCCCATCGTCGCTTCCACCGCCTGCTTCCAGCCGGCGTACAGTTCCTCGCGGCGTTCGGCCGGCATGCTCGGTTCGAAGCGGCGGTCCACCGCCCATTGCTGCGCGATCTCGGCGCGATCCTTCCAGAACCCCGTCGCCAGGCCGGCCAGGTAGGCCGCGCCCAGCGCGGTGGTCTCGGCCACTTCCGGGCGCAGCACCGGCACGTCAAGGATGTCGCTCTGGAACTGGGCCATGAAGTCGTTGCTGATCGCGCCGCCGTCGGCGCGCAGTTCCTTCAGCTCGATGCCCGAGTCGACCTGCATCGCGGTCAGCACGTCGCGGGTCTGGTAGGCCATCGATTCGATCGCGGCGCGGATGAAATGTTCCTTGGTGGTGCCGCGGGTCAGGCCGAACACCGCGCCGCGGATGTCGCTGCGCCAGTACGGCGCGCCCAGGCCGACGAAGGCCGGCACGAAGTACACGCCGTCGTTGTCGCCGGCGCGCTCGGCATAGGCTTCCGAGTCGCTGGCCTTGCCGAACATGCGCAGGCCATCGCGCAGCCACTGCACCACCGACCCGGCGACGAAGATCGCCCCTTCCAGCGCGTACTCGACCTTGCCGTCCACGCCCCAGGCGATGGTGGTGAGCAGGCCGGTGTTGGACGCGACCGCCTTCTCGCCGGTGTTCATCAGCATGAAGCAGCCGGTGCCGTAGGTGTTCTTGGCCATGCCCGGCTCGAAGCAGGCCTGGCCGAACAGCGCCGCCTGCTGGTCGCCTGCGATGCCGGCGATCGGCACTTCGTGGCCGTAGAAATACTGGCCCTGGGTGGTGCCGTAGATCTCGCTGGAGGAACGCACCTCGGGCAGCATCGAGGCGGGGATGTCGAGCATCTGCAGCAGCTCCTCGTCCCAACGCAGCTCGTGGATGTTGTACAGCAGCGTGCGCGAGGCGTTGGTGTAGTCGGTGACGTGGACCTTGCCGGCGGTGAGGTTCCAGATCAGCCAGCTGTCGATGGTGCCGAACGCCAGTTCGCCGCGCTGCGCGCGTTCGCGCGCGCCCTCGACGTGGTCGAGGATCCACTTGACCTTGGTGCCGGAGAAATACGCGTCGATCAGCAGGCCGGTCTTGGCCCGCACCATGTCCTCGTGGCCGGCGGCCTTGAGCTGTTCGCAGATGTCCTTGGTCTGCCGCGACTGCCAGACGATGGCGTTGTAGATCGGCTGGCCGGTGGCGCGGTCCCACACCACCGCGGTCTCGCGCTGGTTGGTGATGCCGATGCCGGCGATCGCGCTGGCGTCCACCTGCTGGTTGTTCAACAGCTCGGTGATCGTGGTGTAGACGCTGGTCATGATCTCGCGCGGGTTGTGCTCCACCCAGCCCGGTTGCGGGAAGATCTGCCCGAACTCGCGCTGCGCCATGCCGACGATGTGGCCCTTGCGGTCGAACAGGATCGCGCGCGAACTGGTGGTGCCCTGGTCGATGGCCAGGATGAATTTCTTTTCCATCGGTGACTCCTGCGGGGTCGTGAAGGCGCGCGCCGCGGCGGCGCCTGGAATGACGGGGGAACGTGCCGGCGACGCCGGCACGCGAGGCGCGTCGGCTCAGGCCTGGCGCGCGGCCGCTTCTTCCTCCAGCGCTTTGACCCGCGCCGGCAGGAACGGATAGATCAGCCATTGGTAGGCCGCGCCGCCGACCACGCCGCCGATCAGCGGGCCGACGATCGGGATCCACCAGTAGCTGTTGGCCGACGGCAGCGCCGAAGAGCCCCAGCCGGCGAAGTAGGCGAACAGGCGCGGCCCGAAATCGCGCGCCGGATTGATCGCCCACGCTTCCAGGTAGCCCATCGAGGCACCGATGGTCGCCACCAGCAGGCCGATCATCAGCGCACCGGAATTGGCGGTGGGCGCGGCCTCGTTGTAGCGCTCGGTGATGGCGAAGATGCCGAAGATCAGGAACGCGGTCAGGATCACCTGGTCGCGCAACGCATGCATCGGCGTGATCGCCAGGCCCGGTGCGGTGAAGAACACGCCGGCCGCGCCGCCCGCGTCGCGGGTCAGCTGGTGGGCCTGGTTGTAGTGGTCGATCACCGGCGCGAACAGCAGGTAGACGATGCCCGCGCCGAGGAACGCGCCGATCACCTGCGCCGCCCAGTACGGCAGCACCTTCTTCCACGAGAACCCGCGGAACACGGCCAATGCCAGCGTCACCGCCGGGTTGGCGTGGGTGCCGGAGACCGAGCCGGTGGCGTAGATCGCGATCGTCACCGCCAGGCCCCAGGCGATGCACACGCCCCAATAGGCGTTCTGGTAGGGACTGGGGTCGTACAGCACGTACATGCACGCCACCGAACAGCCGAAGGCGATGATGATCACCATCGCCACCGCCTCGGAAATCAGTTCGCCCAGCAGTTGCCGGTTCATGCGCGCGGCTCCCGCGTCGCTGCTGCCGTCCTGCCGATCATGCCGCTCGTCGTCTTCATGCCTGCCACCCTCCACGGTCGTTTCCAGGTTCGCGCGCAGCGGCGGATGCCGACGCGCACGGCGATTGCGCAGCGCGGCCGGCGCCCACGACGGGCACGCCGGCCGCGCTGCTTGCCTCATGCGGGCGCGGCGGCCGTGGCCGGCGCCCGTTGCAGATAGTCGGCCAGGCGCTGGCGGCCGGCCGCGTCGATGCGCAGGCCGAGCTTGCTGCGGCGCCACAGCAGGTCGTCGGCCTGGGTCACCCATTCGTGTTCGCGCAGGTAGTCCACTTCCGCCTGGTACAGGTCGGCGCCGAAGTGTTCGCCCAGTTGCTGCAGCGAAGTGGCCGCGCCCAGCAGCTGTTCGGCGCGGGTGCCGTAGTTGCGCGCCAGCCGCGCGGCGGTGGTCTCGGACAGCCACGGCCGCGCCGCGCGCAGTTCCTGCGCCAAGGCGCGGATGTCGCGGCGTTCGCCGCCGGGCAGCGGCGCGCCGCGCGCGGTCCACGCCGGCGCCTTGCGCCCGGCGTGCGCGACCAGCCGGTCCACCGCTTCCTCGGCCAGCTTGCGGTAGGTGGTGAGCTTGCCGCCGAACACGTTGAGCAACGCCGCGCCATCGCCCGCATCCAGTTCCAGCAGGTAGTCGCGGGTGACTTCGGCGGCGTTGTCCTCCTCGTCTTCGAGCAGCGGGCGCACGCCGCTGTAGCTCCACACCACATCGCTGGGCGCGATCTGCTTGAGGAAGTAGCGGTTGGCCGCGTCGCACAGGTAACGCGTTTCCTCGGCATCGATCTTCGGCGCGGACGGATCGGCGCGGTAGTCCACGTCGGTGGTGCCGATCAGGGTGAAGTCGTGCTCGTAGGGGATCGCGAACACGATGCGCCGGTCCGGCTGCTGGAAGATGTAGGCATGGTCATGCTCGAACAGCCGCGGCACCACGATGTGGCTGCCCTTGACCAGGCGCAGCGCGTGGTCGTGCCCGACCTTGGCCACGTCGTCCAGGAACTGCACTGCCCACGGTCCGGCGGCGTTGACCAGCGCGCGCGCCTGCACGTCCTGGCGACGGCCGTCGGCGTGCTGCAGCGCCACCTGCCACAGGCCGTCGGCGCGGCGCGCGGAGACGCAGCCGGTGCGGGTCAGGATCCTGGCGCCGCGCTGCGCCGCATCCATCGCATTGAGCGCCACCAGCCGCGCGTCCTGCACCCAGGCGTCGGAATAGACGAAACCGGTGCGGAATTCTTCGCGCAACGGCGCGCCGACCGGGTCCGAGCGCAGCGCCATGCGCTTGGACCCGGGAAGGGTGCGGCGGCCGCGGCCGAGATGGTCGTACAGGAACAGGCCGGTGCGGATCATCCATGCCGGGCGCAGGTGCGGCTGGTGCGGCAGCAGGAAGCGCAGCGGCCAGATGATGTGCGGGGCCAGGCGCAGCAGCACTTCGCGCTCGGCCAGCGCCTTGCCGACCAGGGCGAACTCGTACTGCTCCAGGTAGCGCAGCCCGCCGTGGATCAGCTTGGTGCTGGCGCTGGAGGTGTGCGAGGCCAGGTCGTCGCGCTCGCACAAGCACACCGACAGGCCGCGGCCCACCGCGTCGCGGGCGATGCCCACCCCGTTGATGCCGCCACCGACCACCAGCACATCGTAGATCTCGCTCATTGCCTGACTCCGGAAGCTCGTGTCCCGGGCCGGCAAGCGCTAGGCCGACGCCGAAGGACGAAAAGATCGTAAACGAACATTTCCGAACATATCACGCTGCAGTGCAGCGCAGCGTGGGCGAACGCAGCCGAAGTCTGCCGTCCAGCAAAGGAAATTCAAGTCGCTGCAGGCGCCATGGCCGCGATCTGCGGCGACAGCCAGCACGCTTTAACGTCACAATAACGAAATAATACGAACATAAACGTACACGTAACAGCTCGCAGCATACGCAGCCGTAGTTGGCTGGCTTCCGGATCGGCTCATGGCGCGACCGCTGCTTGCTTACCGCGCAGGCACTCAGTCCGCAGCGCCCTGGCCCGCGGCCACCGCCTCCGCTGCATCCGCACCTGCGTCGTCGCTGTCGGCGACGAACACGCGGGTGCCGGCCTCGGCCAGCACCGCTGCCAGTTCCGGCGGCGGCGCGCGATCGGTGAACCAGGCCTGGACCCGCGCGATCGAGCCCAGCCGGACCATCGCGTTGCGCCCGAGCTTGCTGTGGTCGGCGGCCAGGAACACCTGCCGCGAGTGCTCGATGATGGCCTGCGCCACCCGCACCTCGTGGAAATCGAAATCCAGCAAGGTGCCGTCCGGATCGATGCCGGAGATGCCGATCACGCCGAAATCCACCTTGAACTGGCGGATCAGCTCGATCGTGGCCTCGCCGGTGACACCCTGGTCGCGGCCGCGCACGCGTCCGCCGGCGACCATCACCTCGAAGCTCGGGTTGGCGCTCATCATCACCGCCACGTTGAGGTTGTTGGTGATCACCCGCAGCCCGCTATGCCCCATCAGCGCGCGCGCCACGTCCTCGTTGGTGGTGCCGATGTTGATGAACAGCGAGGCGTCGTCGGGAATGTGCTGCGCCAGCAGCGTGGCGATGCGCCGCTTCTCCTGCGCCTGCAGCGTCTTGCGCGCGGTGTAGGCCAGGTTCTCCACGCTCGACGGCAGGCTGACGCCGCCGTGGTAGCGGCGCAGCACGCCGGCCTCGCACAGCAGCGCCAGGTCGCGGCGAATGGTCTGCGGGGTCACCTCGAAGCGCGTGGCCAGCCCGTCCACCTCGGCATAGCCCTGCTGCCGCACCAGCGCCACCAGCTGTTCCTGGCGCGGATTGAGCGCGGGCACCGCGCTCGGTTTGGGAGTCGTATTGTCCATGCGCCGATGATGGCGCATGCGCGCGCGGATGCAAACGCTGGTGGGGCGGCGACGCCGCAGGCCTGACCCTGATCGCCGCACGCGTACGGCGCAGCGCACCAAGCCGAGGTCGCGTCGCGCACGCTGCCCGGGAACGTGCGGACGCCGTGCGCGCCACCGGTCTTCGGCACGCATCGCGCAGTCGCGACGGCGTGCATGACGAGGCGCGGCGGCGGCGCGGCCTACTCGCGACGGATGACACGGCCTAGACTACGCACCCCGCCGGACGCCACCGGCAGCACCGGACCGGCCATGATCGCCAACGACGTATTGCGCTCCATCCGCTACATGCTCGACCTGAGCGACCAGATGATCGTGGACACGGTCCACCTTGCCGACCCCGCCTTCCCGATCGACAAGAGCGAAGTGCCGGCCTACCTGAAGAAGGAAGACGAGGACGGCTTCGTCGCCTGCAGCGACCCGGTCCTGGCGCACTTCCTCGACGGGCTGGTGTTCCACTACCGCGGCCGCGACGAGACGCTGCCGGCGCGCCCGGTGGAGACCCGGGTCACCAACAACGTGGTGCTGAAGAAGCTGCGCGTGGCGTTCCAGCTCAAGGACGTGGACATGCACCAGATCTTCGCCGACGCCGGCTTCCCGGTCTCCAAGCCGGAACTGTCGGCGCTGTTCCGCCAGCCCGAGCACAAGAATTTCCGCCTGTGCGGCGACCAGCTGCTGCGCAATTTCCTCAAGGGGTTGACGCTGCGGATTCGTGCCGCGGGGTGAGGCCGGTGAAGCGAAGCGCGTCGTAGCGGCAACAGGCGCTATGGTGCGGGGCGCCGATCTGCTTCGTGCGGGGCTTCAGCCACGACCATGTTCGGCGCTCCGGCGCCCGCGGATCGCGCGGCGGCCAACTGTCAGCACCGCACCACCAACGCGGCCATCTTCGGCAGGTAATGTCTTGCAACTGCCGCGCCTCGGTTGCGATTGATTGCCGAAGCCAGTTGGAAACGCCGTGCCGGCGGTGCATTTTTTTTCGGCACTTCTGTGCCCACACTGCCCGAGGCCGGTGTGGATCGCCGCTTCGTTCGTCGCGACTGAAGTCGCTCCCACAGGGGGCGGGCCGGCCGTATGCGCCGTAGAAATGGCTCTAGGCGGCCTCGGGCTATCAGCTCCCGGCGGCGGCAGAAGGCGCCTTCCCTGCCGCTGCCTCGGTCACGATTGAAGCCGCTTCTGCAAGCTACGCGAGAGGCGCGGCGCTCAGCGGATCCGGTAGACCCGCGCCTTCGGCAGGTCTTCGTCGACCTGCAGGAACCAGCGCCCGGCGATGCCGGGCACGACCTTGATCGCCGGCGAAGCCAACGCGGTGCGCAGGGTCATGCTGCCCTTGAGCACCTTCCACTGCTGGCCGTTGTCCAGCACGAACACGGTGCCCGGCGCCCAGCCGGCGACCTCGCCCTGCACGCGGGCGCTGATCGGGCCGTCGTCCAGGCCGATCATCATGCCCTGCTCGGGGGCGCCGTCGCCGCCGGCCGCGGCGATCGCCGGCGCCGCCGCGGACCGCGCCGGGGCCTGTGCCGCGTCGCGAGCATCGGCCTCGCGCAACAGGCGATTGAGCGTGGCCAGCTGAGTCGGGGTCAGCCCGGCCTCGCGCAACTGCTCGGCGCTCAGCCGCCGCTCGATCTCCACATATCCCGACTGCGCCAGCGCAGCCGGGGCCGCCAGGGCGCACACCAGCGCCAGCACCACGTATTTCATCGTTCGATCCTGCCGCCTGCGCGGATGAGAAAGGCGCGCGGCCCGAAGGGACCGGCTCCCCAGTTCGGCAAGTTTGGGTCAGTTCGGTGACAGCGGGATGACATCCGCCGCCGGCCGCCAGGGCAGAGGCTTGCCCAGCAGCGAAGGCGGCTGCCGCCGCCCTTCGGCGTGTCGCGACGACTGGCCACGTCGATCGCATCGCATCCGCGCTGCCGGCGTTCGCGCTCGCGGCCTCCACGGCGTTCTGGCAGCAATGAGCACGGGCCGCGCGAGGCGCGCCGCGGCAGGAAATCGCCGACCGGCCAACACTCGCAGTCTGCGCGTGCCCGCGTCCACACACGCATCTTTCAATCCAGGCATCGATGGCCGGCGCCGGGTCTCAGCGGTTCCCATCGAGAAGCCTGTCGCGACTGATCTCGATGTCGCCTGGTCGCCCGCAGCGTCGTCTCTGCCGCGGGCCACGCGATCGCACGCTCGCGCAGCAATCGGCGACGACGCGGATCGCTGGCGCAGCGGCTGCGGAGGAAGCGCTGTCCAACGCCGCCCGCTTCGTCGCGGATGTCCGCAGCGTCCAGGGCCGCTCCCGCGGCGCGTTGTGCACACGCCTCGCAGCGTGTCCAGTCGGCATCGTCAGGACGGACCATACCCCCTGGTGTGCACGCCGCACGCCGCGATTCGGTCTACGATGCGCGGGATTCGCCATCCATGGCGGGCACCGCCCCCCTCTCTGCGCCGGCGATGTCCCTTCCCGTTCCGCGTTGAGGTCTCCATGAAACTAGAGGTGCTGTTCGACCAGTTGCACACCCTGCCGACCATCCCCAAGGTGGCGCAGGAGCTGATCCTGCAATTCGACAATCCCACCACCAGCCTGGACAGCGTGGCGCGCAGCATCGAGCGCGACCCGGTGATCGCGGCCAAGGTGCTGCGCCTGGCCAATTCGGCGCGCTTCCGCGGCGCACGCGAATCGACCAGCGTCGAGGACGCGGCGCTGCGCCTGGGCTTCAACACCTTGCGCACGCTGGTGCTGGCCTCGTCGATGACCGACGCGTTCCATGCGCCGGCCCATTTCGACCTGCGCGCGTTCTGGCTGCACAGCTTCGAGGTCGCCGGCATCTGCCGGCTGCTGGCCAAGCAGAAAGGCCTGGACACGGAAACCGCGTTCACCTGCGGGATGATGCACAACATCGGCGAGCTGCTGATCCAGACCGGCGCGCCGGACTATGCCGCGCAGCTGCATCCGGACGCCTCCTCCAGCGGCCGCGCCGCCGACGAGACCGTGCAACTGGGCTTCGGCTATCCGGAAGTGGGCGCCGAGCTGGCGCGGCGCTGGCATCTGCCGCAGGTGATCCAGACCGCGATCGCCTACCAGGCACGGCCGCTGCAGGCGCCGGAAGGCGAACCGATGCCGCGCGTGGTGGCGCAAGCGGCGCTGGTCGCCGATGCGCTGGAGCGCCTAGGCGGCGCGACCCCGGAAGCGCGGCAGGCGGTCAGCGGCCCGCTGCTGGACGACGTGGACCTGGACGCGCTGTTCACCGCGCTGCCGGAGGTGATCGAGGCCGACCGCGCGTTCACCGAGATGCTGCGCTAGACGTTGCTCGCCGCGTCTTCGGCAACGAAGACGATCGGCTCCACTGTAGGAGCGGCTTCAGCCGCGAGCGGGCGTTACCGGTAACGCCCGCTCGCGGCTGAAGCCG
>NZ_JAYIQP010000041.1:0-12656 GCF_035026585.1 Xanthomonas sp. WHRI 7945 | reverse complement strand
CACCGCCCGCGCAACGTGCTGCTGGGCGGCGAGGCGATCGGGGCAGGGATGTGGGAGCGGCTCAAGGCCTCGCCGGTGGTGCGCTTCCACAACATGTACGGCCCGACCGAAGCGACGGTGGACGCGACGATCGAGGACATCGGCGCGTCGGTGGCGGGGCCGGTGATCGGCAAGCCGCTGGCGAACGCGAGGATCTACCTGCTCGACGCGCGCGGCGAGCCGGTGCCGCTGGGCGTGGCCGGCGAGATCCACATCGGCGGGGTCGGCGTGGCGCGCGGCTACTTGCACCGTCCGGACCTGACCGCCGAGCGCTTCGTGAAGGACCGGTTCTCGGACGACGCGCAGGCGCGGATGTACCGGACCGGCGACCTGGGCCGCTGGCGTGCCGACGGCACCCTGGAATACCTGGGGCGCAACGATTTCCAGGTGAAGATCCGCGGTTTCCGCATCGAACTGGGCGAGATCGAGGCGAAGTTGCGCGGCTGCGCCGGGGTGCGCGAGGCGGTGGTGATCGCGCGTGAGGACGTCGAAGGCGACAAGCGGCTGGTCGCCTACGTGGTCGCGCAGGAGCACACCGAGCTGTCGATCGCGAGCCTGCGCGAGGAGCTGTTGCAGGACCTGCCCGAGTACATGATCCCGAGCGCGTGCGTGCTGTTGCCGGCCTTGCCGTTGACGCCGAACGGCAAGCTGGACCGCAAGGCGCTGCCGGCGCCGGACCAGGCCGCGGTGGCGAGCCGCGCCTACGAGGCGCCGGCGGGCGAGATCGAGCAAGGGATGGCGGCGATCTGGCAGGAGCTGCTGAATCTGCAGCGTGTCGGCCGCAACGACCATTTCTTCGAGCTGGGCGGGCACTCGCTGTTGGTGATGCAGCTGGTGATCCGCATCCGCGAGCAGTTCCACGTCGACGTCCCGCTGCGGGTGCTGTTCGAGCAGCCAGTGTTCTCCGCGCTTGCCGAAGTGGTGGTCTGCGAGCGGCTGAAGCGCTTCGCGGACGCGGATGTCGCAGCCGCAGAAGACGAATTGAGCGACCTTTCCGAGGAAGAACTCCTCGCCATGCTAGCGAGCGATAGTGACGATGAGCGCTGACCAGAGCCAGACCCTGCAACAACTGCGACGTGCGGTCGCGCTGCAACGGCTACAGCAGCGAGGTGGCGTGCAGCTGGAAGCGGTGGCGGTCCCGCCGATTCGCATCGTCGATCGCAACGAATCCCTCCCGCTATCGTGGGCGCAACAGCGCTTGTGGTTCCTGGATCAATTCGACCATGCCGCCGGCGCGGCATATCACATCCCGATGGCGATACGCTTGACCGGTGCATTGGACCGCACCGCCTTGCAGGCGAGCCTGGACCGGATCGTGGCGCGCCACGAGGGCCTGCGCACGACATTCGTCAACGTCGAGGGCGAGCCACGGCAGGTGATCGCCGCCGCGGACGGCGGATTTTCCTTGATCGATCACGATTTGCGCCATCTGCAAGACGCGGCGCAATCGGCGGCGATCGCCGAGTTCGGCGTGGCCGAGGCGAACGCGCCGTTCGATCTGGCGAGCGGGCCATTGATCCGGGGCCGCCTGTTGCGATTGGCCGAGCACGAGTATGTGCTGCTGCTCACCCAGCACCATATCGTGTCGGACGGTTGGTCGACCGGCGTGCTGGTGAAGGAAGTCAGCGCGTTGTATGCCGCGTTCAGCCAGGGCCAGGCCGATCCGTTGCCGCCGCTGCCGATCCAGTACGCGGACTATGCCGCGTGGCAGCGGCAATGGCTGCAAGGCGACGTGCTGAAGCAGCAGATCGATTACTGGCGCGAACACCTCGGCGGCGCTCCAGCCCTGCTGGAGTTGCCGACCGATCGGCCTAGGCCTGCGGCGCAGAGCTACCGTGGCGATCGCGTGCCGGTGCGCCTGTCGCGCGAAGTGAGCGCGGCTCTGCGCGCCTTGTCGCAACGCCATGGGGTGACGGTGTTCATGACCTTGCTGGCGGGCTGGTCGGCCTTGCTAGCGCGCATGAGCGGGCAGGACGATGTGGTGGTCGGCACGCCGATCGCCAATCGGCAGCGTGCCGAGGTCGAACCGCTGATCGGCTTCTTCGTCAACACGTTGGCGTTGCGCGTGGACCTGTCCGCCGACCCGAGCGTGGCGGCGCTGCTGGCGCAGGTCAAGGCGACCATGCTCGGCGCCTACGAGCACCAGGATCTGCCGTTCGAACAGGTCGTGGAAGCGCTGCAGCCGGAGCGCAGCCTCGGTTACAGCCCGATCTTCCAGGTGATGCTGTCGCTGAACAATACGCCTGCAGGAGATGGTCTGAGCCGCTTGCCCGGGTTGACCTTGTCCGGGATCGACATGGAACGGCAGACCGCCCAATTCGAGCTGTCGTTGTCGCTGAACGACACCGCGGACGGGCTGGCGGGCAGCATCGGCTATGCCACGGACCTGTACGAGCGCAGCACGGTGCAACGCATGCTCGGGCACTGGACGAGGGTGCTCGAGGCGATGATCGCCGACGACTCGCTCGCGGTCAGCCGCCTGCCGCTGCTGTCCGAGCAAGAGCGCGAGCAACTACTGATTACATTCAATGCCACCCGGCGCGACTATCCGCATCAGCGGACCGTGCACGCATTGTTCGAAGCGCAAGCCGCGCAGCGGCCGCATGCGATCGCGATCGCATTCGAAGGCCAGCGCATCGATTACGGCGACTTGAACCGCCGCGCGAACCGAGTCGCGCACCGCCTGATCGCTTTGGGTATCGGCCCCGACGATCGCGTCGCGATCTGTACCGAACGCAATGCGACGATGATCGTCGGCATGCTCGGCATCCTGAAGGCCGGCGCTGCATACGTGCCGCTCGATCCGGCGTATCCGGCCGATCGCCGCGCCTACATCCTTGACGACAGCCGGCCGAAGGCCTTGCTGACGCAGTTCAGCCTCGTCGCTCTCGCCGAGGGGTCGATCGCCGCCAGCGCTACTGAACTGGCCCTCATCGTGTTGGATGCCGATGCGTCGCTCGCCACGCAGTCCGATCACGATCCAGCCGTGCCCGGCCTCGCCTCCAGCAACCTCGCTTACGTGATCTATACCTCCGGCACCACCGGCCAGCCCAAGGGGGTGATGGTGGAGCACCGCGGCCTGGTCAATTACGTCGTCGACGCGGTGGATCTGTTCGGTCTGGTCCCTGGCGACACGGTGCTGCAGCAGAATTCGCTGAATTTCGACGTGTCGGTCGAGGAGATCCTGCCGACCTTGTGTGGCGGTGCGACCGTCGCGCCGACCAGCCACATTTTCGGCGCCGCCGATCTCGATGAGGCGATTCCGCCCAGCGTCGTGCACATCACGGCGGCGCATTGGCATACCCTGGTCGCCGAATGGCAGCGCGATCCCGAACAGGCGCATCGCCAGCTGCAGCATGTGCGGCTGTTCAACGTCACCGGCGATGCCGTGTCGATGCAGAAACTGCAGGTATGGGACGCGCTGCGGCCGCCTTCGGTCCAACTCATCAACACCTACGGCCCGACCGAGACCACGGTGACATGCACGGCCGCCTACGTGCGCCACGATACGTCCAACCAGGCCATGGCCAGCGTCACCATCGGCAAGCCGTTGGCGAACACGCAGATCTATATTCTCGATGCGCATCTGCAGCCGGTGCCGATCGGTGTCGCCGGCGAGATCTACATCGGCGGCGATGGCGTGACGCGCGGCTACTTGAACCGTCCGGAATTGACCGCCGAGCGCTTCCTGCACGATCCGTTCGGCTCCCGCCCTGCGGCCCGCATGTACAAGAGCGGAGACCGCGCGCGCTATCTCGAAGACGGCAATATCGAATTCCTGGGCCGTAACGATTTTCAAGTGAAGATCCGTGGCTTCCGGGTCGAACTTGGCGAGGTCGAAGCGAAGCTGTCGGAGTGCGCCGGGGTGCGCGAGGCGGTGGTGGTCGCGGCAAAGGGCGCATCGGACGAAAAGCGCCTCGTCGCCTACGTGGTCCCGCACGACGGCGTGGAACCTTCCGCGGCGTCGCTACGCGAAGAACTCTCGCGGGGTTTGCCGGACTACATGATCCCAAGCGCGTTCGTGCGGCTGGATGCGTTCCCGTTGACGCCGAACGGCAAGCTCGATCGCAAGGCGCTGCCGGCGCCCGATCCGGCGTCGATCACAAGCCGCGCATATGCGGCACCGGTCGGCGACGTCGAATGCGTCATCGCCGAGGTCTGGCGGGAATTGCTTGGCCTGGAGCGGGTCGGTCGGCATGACCACTTCTTCGAGCTCGGCGGCCATTCCCTTTTGGTCATCCGCCTGATCGAGCGTCTGCGCCGGCGTGGCCTGAACGCGGACGTGCGCATGGTGTTCATGACGCCGATGCTGCACGCGCTGGCAAACCAGCTTGCCGATGGCGCGCAGGCGGTCGAGCGCGCGAGCGCACCAGCGAATCCGCTCACAGTCGCGACGACGCGGCTGACGCCGGAACTCCTGCCGCTGGTGAGCCTGACGCAAGAGGAGATCGACGGCCTCGTCGCCCTGGTGCCGGGGGGGCTGGCGAATATCCAGGATATCTATCCGCTCGCTCCGTTGCAGGAGGGGATCCTGTTCCACCATCTGATCGGAGACGAGGGCGATACCTATCTGCTGCGGACGGTGATCGGCTTCGACAGCCAACAGCGCATGGCGACCTTCCTCGGCGCCTTGCAGCAGGTGGTCGATCGCCACGACATCCTGCGCAGCGCCGTGCACTGGGAAGGCTTGTCCCAGCCCATCCAGGTCGTGCACAGGCACGCGCCGCTACCGGTGACCGCGCTGGACGCGATAGCCTGCGCTGCGGATTCGGCAAGATTCTTCGCCGATACCGATCCGCGCCGCTTGCGCCTCGACCTGCGCAAGGCGCCGATGCTGGCGGCGTATACGGCGCACGATGCGCGCAGCGGCGAATGGCAGCTGGCACTGCTGCTGCATCACATGGCCTCCGACCACATTACGCAGGATCTGATCCTGGCGGAAATCCAGATGCTGCTGCAGGGGCGGGGCGACCATCTGCCGGCGGCGGTGCCGTACCGCAACTTCATCGCGCAGATTCGCGCGGTACCGGAATCCGAGCACGAAGCATACTTTCGCAGCCAGCTCGCCGACGTCGACGAACCCACCTCGCCGTTCGGCGTCGCGGCCGTGCAGGAACACGGGCGCAGGCAGCAGGAAAGCGTTCTCCAGTTCAGCGACGCGCTGGCGTTGGATGTTCGCGAAAGCGCACGTCGGCATGGCGTGACGCCGGCAGTGCTGTTCCACGTCGCCTGGGCGCAGGTAGTTGCCGAATGCAGCGGGCGCGACGATGTGGTGTTCGGGACGGTCCTGTCCGGCCGTTTGCAGGGTTCCGATACGGCTGACCAGGTCGTCGGCATGTTCATCAATTCGCTGCCGATCCGGATGCGCTTGGCGCAACTGAGCGTGGCCGAGGCGGTGCGCGAAGCCTATGCACGGCTGAGCGATCTGTTGCTGCACGAACAGGCGCCACTGGCGCTCGCACAACGCTGCAGCGGTGTGCCGTCGCGGTTGCCGTTGTTCACGGCGTTGCTGAACTACCGGTACAACGACGGCAGCGGCATCGCCAAGGATGCCGCGGCATCGGCATCCGCGTGGGAAGGCATCCGCGTGGTGTCGAGGGGCAAGACCCACGGCAGCTATCCGCTGACGCTCTCGGTCGAGGACTGGGGCCGGGCGTTGGGGCTGTCGGTGCTGTGCGTGCCGGACATCGACGGAGCGCGCCTGCTGCGCTACCTGGAAACCGCGATGACCTCGCTGGTCGCGGCACTCGCCGATACGCCCTCGTTGCCGATACGTCACCTGGCGGTACTGCCGTTGCACGAACGCGCACAGCTGTTGGCCGCCTCGAGCGGCGAGCGCACGGGCTACCCGCACGATCGCCTGGTACACGAGTTGTTCGAAGCGCAGGCTCGGCAGCGGCCCGATGCCGTCGCGCTGACGTGCGGCGAAGTCAGCCTGAGTTACTGCGCATTGAACCGACGTGCCAACCAACTTGCGCACTATCTACGCACACTCGGCATCAAGCCCGATGCGCGGGTAGCGATCTGCATGGAACGCGGCATCGACATGGTAGTCGGACTGCTCGGCGTATTGAAGGCGGGCGGCGCCTATGTGCCGCTGGATCCTGCCAATCCGGCCGAACGCCTGGCCGCCATTCTGAAGGAAGATCCTCCGTTGGCGTTGCTCACGCTTGCCTCGATCGAGGACGACCTGCCGGCGATGAGCCTGCTCCGCGTCGTGGTGATGGACGACGAACCGGCGATCGCGCGGCAGCCGGAGCACGATCCGGCTGCCGCGGCGGGCTTGACTCCCGAGCACCTGGCCTATGTCATCTATACGTCCGGTTCGAGCGGCCAGCCCAAGGGCGTGATGGTGCCGCACCGGGGCGTGGTCAATTATCTCGCACATGCGCACGCTGCATATCTGCCTGACGACATTCGCGGCGCGGTGGTGGCGACGCCTCTCGGCTTCGATGCGACGCTGACCACGCTGCTCGCGCCCTGGCTCGCAGGCAAGCCGGTCGCATTGCTTCCCGAAGACGCACAAGCGTGTCTGCTCGAGGCGCTGGAGTACCTCCGCCGGCCGGAACCGTGGCTGTTCAAACTCACACCGGCGCACCTGGACGTGCTGTCCAGCCTGGTGGAGGCATCGCCCGTCGCGACGCCGCATCGGCTCGTGGTCGGCGGCGAACAGCTGACCAGGCATAGCCTGGCCCGTTTCCGAGACCGCGTGCTGCCCAACGCGATCGTGGTCAACGAATATGGCCCCACCGAGGCGGTAGTCGGTTGCACGACCTTCGTCAGCGACGCAAGCACGGTCGAACCCCAACGCAACGTGGTGCCGATCGGACGTCCGATCGCCAATACACGCACCTATCTGCTCGGCTTGCACGGCGCGCCGGTGCCGGTCGGCGTCGTCGGCGAAATCCATATCGGCGGCATAGGTGTCGCGCGTGGCTATTTGAACCGACCCGACTTGACCGAGGAGCGCTTCCTTACCGATCCTTTCGTCGACGATGCGCATGCGCGGATGTACAGGACCGGCGATCTTGCGCGCTGGTTGCCGGAAGGCGATCTGGAATATCTGGGCCGCAACGACTTCCAGGTGAAGGTCCGCGGGTTCCGTATCGAACTCGGTGAGATCGAAGCGAAACTCTCCGCGTGCAAAGGCGTACTCGACGCGGTGGTGATCGTCGGCGAGGACGCGTCAGGCGACCAGCGGCTCGTTGCCTATGTGGTTCCGGAGGACGACGAAGCTGCGCCGAGTGCAGCGAATCTGCGTGAAAGGCTGTCGCGCGAACTTCCGGATTACATGGTACCGGGCGCCTTCGTCGGTTTGGCAGCCTTGCCGTTGACGGCCAACGGCAAGATCGATCGCAAAGCACTTCCCGCGCCCGACCTCGCATCGGTGGCGAGCCGCGACTACGAGGTGCCAGTAGGCGATGTCGAACAAGCCGTCGCTGCGATCTGGAGAGAACTGCTCGGACTCGAGCAGGTTGGCCGTCATGACCATTTCTTCGAGCTCGGTGGGCACTCCCTGCTAGCCGTACGACTGGTGACGCGCCTTCGTTCTGTACTGGATGTGGAAGTGGCGCTGCGCGACGTTTTTGAGCAACCGACGCTGTCTCAACTCAGCGCGCTCGCAGCCCAAGGCAGCGCGTCGTCGCAGACCGCGATCGCGCGTGCCGACCGCGACCAGGCGCTGCCGCTATCGTGGGCACAGCAACGCCTGTGGTTCCTGGATCAATTCGACCACGTGGCCGATGCGGCGTACCACATTCCAGCCGCATTGCGGTTGCAGGGCGAATTGAACCGCAGCGCACTGCGGGCAAGTCTGGATGCGATCGTCGCGCGGCACGAGAACCTGCGTACGACCTTCGTCAGCGTCGAGGGCGAGCCGCGACAGCTGATCGGACCGGCCGACAGCGGGTTCTCGCTGGCCGAACACGACCTGCGCGATCTGGACGAGACGTCGCAGGCCGCGACAGTGCGCCAATTGAGTGGCAGCGAGGCGCGCGCGCCCTTCGATCTGTCGACAGGCCCCTTGATTCGCGGCCGCCTGCTGCAACTCGGCGAACACGAGCACGTGCTATTGGTCACGCAGCATCACATCATCTCCGATGGTTGGTCGATCGGCGTGCTGGTGAAGGAAGTCAGCGCGTTGTATACCGCTTTCGCGCAAGGCAGGGACGATCCCTTGCCGCCACTGCCGATCCAATACGCCGACTACGCGATGTGGCAGCGCCAGTGGCTGCAAGGCGACGTGCTGCAGGCACAGGTCGATTTTTGGCGTGCGCATTTGTCCGGCGCACCGGCCTTGTTGGAATTGCCCACCGACCGGCCGCGGCCGGCGGTGCACAGCTACGACGGCGACAGCGTGCAGGTCAGCATGCCGCCTGCGCTCGGCGACCGCCTGAATGCGCTGGCGCAGCGCCATGGCGCCACCTTGTTCATGGCATTGCTTGCAGGCTGGTCGGCGTTGCTGTCTCGCTTGAGCGGGCAGGGCGAGGTGGTGATCGGCAGCCCGGTGGCCAACCGCCAGCGCGTCGAGATCGAACCATTGATCGGATTCTTCGTCAATACCTTGGCATTGCGTGTCGATCTGTCGGACGATCCGAGCGTGGCCGAGCTGCTGGCGCAGATCAAGCGGACGACGTTGGCAGCCTACGCGCACCAGGACCTGCCGTTCGAACAGGTGGTGGAAACGCTGCAGCCGGTGCGCAGCTTGAGCCACAACGCACTGTTCCAGGTCGCATTGACGCTCAACAATACCCCGGTCGACGACGACCTGAGCCGTTTGCCAGGGCTGACATTGTCGTCGATGGAGAGCGCGCTGCGCACCGCCCGTTTCGATCTCTCCTTGTCGTTCATCGCGACGCCCGAAGGTCTGGTCGGCAGCGTGATCTACGCAACCGCGTTGTTCGACCGCGCTACGATCGAGCGAATGATGGGGCATTGGGTCACCCTGCTCGAGGCGATGGTCGCCGACGACACGCAGCGCGTCAGCGGCTTGCCGCTGCTTACAACGCAAGAGCATGACCAGGTGCTGCGCGGGTTCAACGCGACACACGTGGAATATCCGCATGGCCAACTGCTGCATGCACGGTTCGAAGCGCAGTCCGCACGAATACCCGATGCGATCGCGTTGGAATACGAGGGCGAGCAGTTAAGCTACAGCGAACTGAACCGCCGCGCGAACCGGGTAGCGCATCGCCTGATCGCCCATGGCGTGAAGGCGGATGATCGCATTGCGCTTTGCGCCGAGCGCAGCCTTGCGATGGTGGTTGGCGTGCTCGGCATCCTGAAGGCCGGTGCCGCCTACGTGCCGATGGATCCGCTGTATCCGGCCGATCGACTGGCCTATATGCTCGACGACAGCAGGCCGGCGGCGGTGCTCACGCAATCCTCCCAGCGCGAGCGTTTGCCGGCGCAGGCATCGCAGCAATGTCCTTTGTTGCTGCTGGATGTGGATTTCGACACCTCTCCCGACGAACATGCGCTCAATCCAAGCGTTCCAGGGCTGTCGTCGCGGCATCTGGCCTACGTGATCTACACCTCGGGCTCGACCGGCCAGCCGAAGGGCGTGATGGTCGAGCATGCCTCGGTGATGAATCTGCGAATGGAACTGGAGCAATCGATCTTCGGCGCGCTGGCCGAGCACGATCGAGTGGGCCTGAATGCCTCGCTGTCGTTCGACGCATCGGTGAAATCGCTGCTGCAGCTTCTGTCCGGCCGTTGCGTCGTGATCGTTCCTGCGCAGGTGCGCGCCGACGCGGATGCGCTGTTGGCGTTCCTGGCACGCAGCCGCATCGATGCGTTCGATTGCACCCCCGCGCAACTGGAATCGCTGCTCGCGGCCGGCCTGTTGGAGCATGCGACGTATCGGCCGAAGGCCGTCCTGATTGGCGGCGACGCCATCTCCGCCAATACGTGGCAGCGGCTGGGCCGCTCGATCACGCCACGCTTCTTCAATGTCTACGGCCCAACCGAGTGCACGGTCGACAGTGCATTGACCGCCGTCGACGGCGGCGGAGAACGTCCTAACATCGGCAAGCCGATCGGCAACGCGCGGATCTACATCCTCGATGCGCGGCGGCAGCCGGTCCCGACCGGTGCGTGCGGCGAGCTTTACATCGCGGGCATGGGAGTAGCGCGGGGCTATCTGCACCGTCCTGAGTTGACGGCGGAGCGCTTCCTGAAGGATCCGTTCTCCGACGACCCGGATGCGCGCATGTACAGGAGCGGCGATCTCGGGCGCTGGCTGCCCAATGGCAGCATCGAGTACCTGGGCCGCAACGACCAGCAGGTCAAAATTCGCGGATTCCGCGTCGAGCTGGGCGAGATCGAGGCCAAGCTGTCCGGGTGTCCAGGCGTACGCGAAGCGGTGGTGATCGCACGCGAAGACGTGCTTGGCGACAAGCGACTGGTCGCCTACGTGGTGCGGCAAGAGAATGCGGATTTTCCCGTCGCCGAACTGCGCGACCTGCTATTGCAGGATCTGCCCGAGTACATGATTCCGAGCGCCTGCGTGCTGCTGGACGCGCTGCCGCTGACGCCCAACGGCAAACTGGACCGCAAGGCGCTGCCGGCGCCGGACCAGGCGGCTGTGGCGAGCCGCATATACGAAGCGCCGGAAGGCGAAGCGGAACAGGCGATCGCTGAGGTCTGGCAGGAGCTGCTGGGACTCGAGCGTGTCGGCCGTCATGATCACTTCTTCGAGCTCGGCGGGCATTCGCTGCTCGCTGTTCGCGTCGTGGTGCGGCTCAAGGAAATCCTGCAGGTCGACATCGACCTGCGCGACGTGTTCGTCACCCCGCAGTTGTCTGCTCTGGCAAGCATCATCATCGATCGCCAGTTCGCCCAGTTCGATCAAGCCGAGTTGTTGACGGTGCTGGGATCGATGCAGGAAGCGGAGCTGCGCGAGTGAGAGGAACCGATACGGTGCGCGATGGGCGGCGGCAGGCAAACCGATGGACCATACGCGGATTGGGTGACAGGCGAGGGCACGTATTTTCCAAGCTTAGAAAGGAGTGTGGTGTTGTTGGGCGACGTTGATGCACCGCGTTCGTATGGGCGGCGACTTCATTAGGGCTTGGACGATTTGTTGAAAGGAATGATGGAAAGATGGAACAGGTAGCGCTCAACAAGCTCTCGATTGCCGAACGGGAACGTTTGCTCAAGCTCGCTCGCGCGAAGCTGGTTTCCAATTTCGCCTCGACATCGCCCATTCCACGCGCCGACCGCAGTGTCGCTATGCCGTTGTCGTGGGCGCAGCAACGGCTGTGGTTCCTCGATCAGCTCGACCGTGCCGCCGGCGCGGCGTACCACATTCCCACGGCGCTGCGCTTAAGTGGCGCGTTGAACCGGACAGCGTTGCAGGCGAGCCTGGACCGGATCGTGGCGCGGCACGAGAGCCTGCGCACGACGTTCGTTAGCGTCGAAGGTGAGCCGCAACAGGTGATCGCACCGCCAGATATCGGGTTCGTGTTGATCGAGTACGACCTGGGCGATCTCGATGAGGCGTCGCAAGCCGCGGCAGTGGCCGAACACAGCGACGAAGAAGCGCGTACACCGTTCGATCTGGCGCGCGGGCCCTTGCTACGCGGCCGCCTGCTGCAGTTGGCGGAGCACGAACATGTAGTGCTGGTGACGCTGCACCATATCGTCTCGGACGGCTGGTCGACCGGCGTGCTGGTGCGCGAAGTGAGCGCCTTGTACACCGCCTTCTGCCAGGGTGCGGCCGATCCCTTGCCGGCGTTGCCGATCCAGTATGCCGACTACGCTGCCTGGCAACGGCAATGGCTGCAGGGCGACGCCCTGCGGGGCCAACTCGATTTCTGGTGCCGCTGTCTGAAGGGTGCGCCGGCGTTGCTGGAGTTGCCGACCGATCGCCCACGCCCACCTATGCAAAGCTACCGAGGCAACAACGCCTCGATCCGCTTGTCCCATGACCTGAGCGCGCGTTTACGCGCACTATCGCAGCGCCATGGCGTCACCTTGTTCATGACGATGCTCGCGGGCTGGTCGGCGTTGCTGTCGCGGCTGAGCGGCCAGGACGACATCGTCGTCGGCAGCCCGGTGGCGAACCGCCAGCGTGCCGAGATCGAACCGCTGATCGGATTGTTCGTGAACACCCTCGCGCTGCGCGTGGACCTATCGGCGGATCCGAGCGTGGCGGCGCTATTGGCGCAGGTCAAGGCGACGACGCTGGACGCGTACATGCACCAGGATCTGCCGTTCGAGCAGGTCGTCGAGGCGCTGCAGCCCGAACGCAGCCTGGCGCATAGCCCGGTGTTCCAGGTGTTGCTGGTGCTGAACAATACGCCTGGTGGCGATGGTCTCGACCGTTTGCCCGGATTGACCTTATCCGGTGTCGATACCTTGCAACAGACCGCGCAGGTCGATCTCGCCCTGTATGTATCGGATCTGCAGGATGGAATCGTCGGTGGAGTGACATACGCAACGGACCTGTTCGACCACGGCACGGTGGAGCGGATGCTGGGGCATTGGGTGACACTGCTCGAGGGCATGGTGGCCGACGAGACGCAGTCGGTGAGCCGTCTGCCGCTGTTGACCGGCGACGAGCGTGAGCGGGTGCTGGCGGGGTTCAATGCGACGCATGCCGCCTATCCGCCGGA
>NZ_JAYIQP010000040.1:0-16405 GCF_035026585.1 Xanthomonas sp. WHRI 7945 | reverse complement strand
AGGTGGCCGCACCGTCGGCGCCGGCGTGGTCGCCAAGATCATCAAGTAATGCCCGCTCCGGCGACTTCGGTCGCCGGAGTTTGACGATGTGCAGGCGGCTTCGGCCGTCGGGTTCAGCGAAGGGCGGGCCGGAACCTTCGGTCCGCCTTCGCCGTCTAAGGGAAGTGCAGCGTTCGTTACTACACGCCAGTAGCTCAATTGGCAGAGCAGCGGTCTCCAAAACCGCAGGTTGGGGGTTCGAGTCCCTCCTGGCGTGCCAATCTGCCGCTCCCTATCCAGTGACCTTGGTCGCATAGCCGCAAGAGTCGGATGAACAGCAAGATCGAGCATTCCAAAGGCACCACCGCTTCCTCAGGCGGCGATATCGTCAAGTACGTCATCGCTGCACTGCTGGTGGTCGCTGGCCTGTTTGTCTGGTTCTGGTTCGGCGAGCCGAGTCGTGCGACGCAGTTGGGGAGCTGGTCCGGTCCGTTGCGTGGCCTGGCGGTCATCGTCGGCCTGGTCGCTGCGGCCGCGGTGTTTCTGCTGACCGCCAAGGGGCGCGAGTCCCGCGAGTTCATTTCCGAATCCCGGTTCGAACTGCGCAAGGTGGTCTGGCCGACCCGTCAGGAAGCGATCCGCACCACCTGGGTCGTGATCGTGGTGGTGATCATTCTGAGTCTGCTGCTGGGCGGGTTCGATTTCCTGATCCAGAAGCTGATGCAGTGGTTCGTGAGTCGTTGAGGAGAGTGCAGCAGTGAAGCGTTGGTATGTCGTTCACGCCTATTCAGGCTTCGAGAAGTCCGTGGCCCAAGCGCTGCGCGACCGCATTGTGCGTGACGAGATGCAGGAGCGCTTCGGCGACGTGCTGGTGCCGACCGAAGAAGTGATCGAGATGCGCTCCGGCCAGAAGCGCCGTTCCGAGCGCAAGTTCTTCCCGGGCTACGTGCTGGTGCAGATCGAGACCCACGAAGAAGCCGGTATCCCGCGCATCGACAACGAAAGCTGGCACTTGGTCAAGGAAACCTCGAAGGTGATGGGGTTCATCGGCGGGACTGCCGATCGCCCGCTGCCGATCCGTGACGAAGAGGCCGATGCGATCCTGCAGCGCGTTCAGGATGGCGTGGAGAAGCCGCGTCCGAAGGTGCTGTTCGAACCCGGCCAGATGGTCCGGGTCACCGATGGTCCGTTCAACGACTTCAACGGCGTGGTCGAGGAAGTCAACTACGAGAAGAGCCGCCTGCGCGTCGCGGTGCTGATCTTCGGCCGCTCCACCCCGGTGGAGCTGGAATTCGGCCAGGTCGAGAAGGCCTGAGCCCGCGCCGGCGCGTCTGCGCCGGACGCCAGAATCTCTGCTATACTGCGCGGCTCGCTGTCCAGGCTTGTCGCCTGGCAGGACCGGAAGCCGCCGCAAGGCGGCTTTCTGCGCACTTCAAACGTGATGGCGGGACACGTGATTTTCCCGTCGCGATGGGGAGCCTGCAGGTTGGGCGCTAGCACCCGGAGACCACTAAAATGGCAAAGAAAGTAGTCGGTTACATCAAGCTGCAGGTGAAGGCCGGTCAGGCCAACCCCTCGCCGCCGGTCGGTCCTGCGCTGGGTCAGCGCGGCCTGAACATCATGGAATTCTGCAAGGCGTTCAATGCCGCCACGCAGAAGCTGGAGCCGGGCCTGCCCACTCCGGTCATCATCACGGCCTATTCGGACCGTACCTTCACCTTCATCACCAAGAGCACTCCTGCGAGCGTGCTGCTGAAGAAGGCCGCAGGCGTCACCTCCGGTTCCAAGCGCCCGAACACCGAAAAGGTGGGCAAGGTCACCCGCAAGCAGCTCGAAGAGATCGCCAAGGCGAAGGAAGCCGACCTGACTGCAGCCGAGCTGGAAGCGGCGGTGCGTACGATTGCGGGCTCCGCCCGCAGCATGGGCCTGACGGTGGAGGGTTAAGCGATGGCACAGACCAAGCGACAGAAAGCAATCCGTGCTGCCGTGCAGCCGGGCAAGGCGTATTCGATCGACGAAGCGCTGAAGATCATCAAGTCCACCAGCAAGGCCAAGTTCGTCGAGGCCGTCGACGTGGCCGTGCGCCTGGGCGTGGATGCCAAGAAGTCCGACCAGCAGGTGCGCGGTTCCACCGTGCTGCCGGCCGGTACCGGCAAGAGCGTGCGCGTGGCGGTGTTCGCGCCGGCCGGCGCCAAGGCTGACGAAGCCCTGGCCGCTGGCGCCGAAGCCGTCGGCATGGACGACCTGGCCGAGAAGATGCAGGCCGGCGACCTGAACTACGACGTGGTCATCGCCACCCCGGACGCGATGCGCGTCGTCGGCAAGCTGGGCACGCTGCTGGGCCCGCGCGGCCTGATGCCGAACCCGAAGGTCGGCACCGTGTCGGCCAATCCGGCCGAAGCGGTGAAGAACGCCAAGTCGGGTCAGGTGCGCTACCGCACCGACAAGGCCGGCATCATCCACTGCACCATCGGCAAGGCCAGCTTCGAAGACGACGCGCTGAAGAACAACCTGCAGGCGCTGCTGATGGACCTGGTCAAGGCCAAGCCGGCGACCTCGAAGGGTACCTACCTGCAGAAGATCTCGGTGAGCTCGACCATGGGTCCGGGCGTCACCGTCGATCAGGCTTCGCTGTCCCTGAAGTAATCGCGACACGGCGGCGCTCCGCGAGGGGCGCCGCCGGTTCCACCCTTTTGAAGGCGTCGCCGAGGGGCAACCCGAGGCGAAGCCGTCAAAGACCGCAGGCGCGGTCGGCGCATACCGACGACGGGCACGGAAGCTCGATATGGCAAGGAGTCGCCGTCGGTACAGCGGGATCGCTTAATCCAGTCCTCTCGGGGACGGGCCGGCGTAGATGGTGCCGCCTTTCTGGAGTTTTTCTGGTTCAAGCCGACTCGGGTTTCCCGGGCGCGCTCACTCCAGGTCTGGAACGGCCACCAACTGGGATGCCATTCGGCGTCCCCGGCATCCAGGATGGAGGCCGCCCAGGACCGCAAGCGGCAGGAGCCGTGAGCGGAGTATGTTTGAAGCGAGGATTCGCGATTCGCGATCGGGGATTGGCAAGGGCGGCGGTATCGCTCCTGACGAATCCCGAATCACCAATCCCGACTCTCTGCTTTAACGGAGGAGTGCAATGGCTCTCAATCTGTCCCAGAAGCAAGAAGTCGTCGCCGAACTGGCAGACGTTGCCGCGAAGGCTCACTCCTTGGTTGCTGCCGAGTACGCCGGCATCACGGTCGCCCAGCTGACCGCGATGCGCAAGAAGGCGCGCGAAACCGGTGTGTACTTGCGTGTTGTCAAGAACACCCTGGCCTCGCGTGCCGTTGCCGGTACCGAATACGAGTGCGTCCAGGACGCGCTGGTCGGTCCGCTGCTGTATGCGTTCTCGACGGAAGAACCCGGCGCTGCCGGTCGTCTGATCAAGGAATTCGCCAAGGGTAACGACAAGCTGCAGGCCAAGGTCGTGTCTGTGGGTGGCCAGCTGTATCCGGCCGCTCATCTCGAGGTGCTGGCATCGCTGCCGACCCGCGAGCAGGCGCTGGCCATGCTGGCACGCGTCCTCGCCGAGCCGGCGAGCATGTTCGCCCGCGCGGTCAAGGCAGTGGGCGACAAGCTCGGTGGTGGCGAAGAAGCCCCCGCCGTAGCCGAAGAAGCCCCGGCCGAAACGGCTTAAGTTCGCGACACCTGAAACGGTTCACTAGAACCTCATCCAGAAAAAATTCCAAAGGTAATCACAATGTCCCTGTCTAACGAACAGATCGTCGACGCAATCGCCGAAAAGTCCCTCATGGAAGTGATGGAGCTGGTCAAGGCCATCGAAGAGAAGTTTGGCGTCTCCGCCGCCGCCCCGGTCGCCGCTGCCGGCCCGGCCGCTGCCGCCGCCCCGGTCGAAGAGCAGACCGAGTTCAACGTCATCCTGAAGGCTGTCGGCGAGAAGAAGGTCGAAGTCATTAAGGCCGTGCGCGCCATCACCGGCCTGGGCCTGAAGGAAGCGAAGGACCTCGTCGAGGGTGCTCCGCAGACCGTCAAGGAAGCCGTGTCGAAGGAAGATTCCGAGAAGTTCAAGAAGGATCTCGAGGCCGCCGGCGCGACCGTCGAAATCAAGTAATCGGCATCTTGCATCGCCAGCGTGTCAGGTGATGCATCGAAGGCTGGGGACGCAAGTCCCCGGCCTTTGGCCGTTGTTGCAAAGCCGGGATTAGAGATTCGGCATTGGGGATTCGATGGCGCTCGTTTGGCCCATCCCGAATCCCGTCATCCCCAGTCTCGGCCTTACCGAGTTGGTAGTTGGAAGTAGCAAGAGAAGGCGTGCTGGTGCCGGCAATACCAGCGACTTCCAACTGACAATTTATGTTCACTCAGGGCCGCGGACGCGCGGCCCGCACAGCCAAGGTGATACCTCATGACGTCTTATTCGTTCACCGAAAAGAAGCGTATCCGCAAGGATTTCGGCAAGCAGCGCTCGATCCTCGAAGTGCCGTTCCTGCTGGCGATCCAGGTGGATTCCTACCGCGAGTTCCTGCAGGAAAACACCGAGCCGAACAAGCGTTCGGACCACGGCCTGCACGCGGCCCTGAAATCGGTGTTCCCGATCTCCAGCTACAGCGGCAACGCGGCCCTGGAGTACGTCGGCTACAAGCTGGGCGACCCGGTGTTCGACGAGCGTGAATGCCGCCAGCGCGGCATGAGCTACGGCGCCCCGCTGCGCGTGACCGTGCGCCTGGTGATCTACGACCGCGAGTCGTCGACCAAGGCCATCAAGTACGTGAAGGAGCAGGAGGTCTACCTCGGCGAGATCCCGCTGATGACCGACAACGGCACCTTCATCGTCAACGGCACCGAGCGCGTCATCGTCTCGCAGCTGCACCGTTCGCCGGGCGTGTTCTTCGACCACGATCGCGGCAAGACCCATAGCTCGGGCAAGCTGCTGTACAGCGCCCGCATCATTCCGTACCGCGGTTCCTGGCTGGACTTCGAGTTCGACCCGAAGGACGCGCTGTTCACCCGTATCGACCGCCGCCGCAAGCTGCCGGTGTCGATCCTGCTGCGCGCGCTGGGCTACTCGAACGAAGAGATGCTGGCCGAGTTCTTCGAGATCAACACCTTCCACATCGACCCCAAGGAAGGCGTGCAGCTGGAGCTGGTGCCCGAGCGCCTGCGCGGCGAGACGCTGAACTTCGACCTGGCCGATGGCGACAAGGTCATCGTCGAGGCCGGCAAGCGCATCACCGCGCGCCACGTCAAGCAGCTGGAAGCCGCCGGCGTCGCCGCGCTGGCCGTGCCCGACGAGTACCTGGTCGGCCGCATCCTGTCGCACGACGTGGTCGATGCCTCGACCGGCGAACTGCTGGCCAGCGCCAACGACGAGATCAGCGAAGATCAGCTGACCGCGTTCCGCAAGGCCGGCGTCGACGCCGTGGGCACCCTGTGGGTCAACGACCTGGATCGCGGTCCGTACCTGTCCAACACCCTGCGCATCGATCCGACCAAGACCCAGCTGGAAGCGCTGGTCGAGATCTACCGCATGATGCGTCCCGGCGAGCCGCCGACCAAGGACGCCGCGCAGAACCTGTTCCACAACCTGTTCTTCACCTTCGAGCGCTACGACCTGTCCACGGTCGGCCGCATGAAGTTCAATCGCCGTGTCGGCCGCAAGGAAGTCACCGGCGAGTCGGTGCTGTACGACAAGAAGTACTTCGGCGAGCGCAACGACGAAGAGTCCAAGCGTCTGGTCGCCGAGCACGCCGACAGCTCCGACATCCTGGAAGTGATCAAGGTCCTGACCGAGATCCGCAACGGCCGCGGCGTGGTCGACGACATCGACCACCTCGGCAACCGTCGCGTGCGTTCGGTCGGCGAAATGGCCGAGAACGTGTTCCGCGTGGGCCTGGTCCGCGTCGAGCGCGCGGTCAAGGAGCGCCTGTCGATGGCCGAGTCCGAAGGCCTGACCCCGCAGGAACTGATCAACGCCAAGCCGGTGGCCGCCGCGATCAAGGAGTTCTTCGGCTCCTCGCAGCTGTCGCAGTTCATGGACCAGAACAACCCGCTGTCGGAAGTGACGCACAAGCGTCGCGTCTCCGCGCTGGGCCCGGGCGGTCTGACCCGCGAGCGCGCCGGCTTCGAAGTGCGCGACGTGCATCCGACCCACTACGGCCGCGTCTGCACCATCGAGACGCCGGAAGGCCCGAACATCGGCCTGATCAACTCGCTGGCGGTGTATGCCCGCACCAACCAGTACGGCTTCCTGGAGACGCCGTACCGCAAGGTGCTGGACGGCCAGATCACCGACGACGTCGAGTACCTGTCGGCGATCGAGGAGAACGAGTACGTGATCGCGCAGGCCAACGCGCTGCACGATTCCAAGAGCCGCCTGACCGAGCAGTTCGTGCCGTGCCGCTACCAGGGCGAGTCGCTGCTGAAGCCGCCGGCCGAGGTGCACTTCATGGACGTGTCGCCGATGCAGACCGTGTCCATCGCGGCGGCGCTGGTGCCGTTCCTGGAACACGATGACGCCAACCGCGCGCTGATGGGCGCGAACATGCAGCGCCAGGCCGTGCCGACGCTGCGTGCGCAGAAGCCGCTGGTCGGTACCGGCATCGAGCGCGCCGTGGCGCGCGACTCGGGCGTAACCGTCAACGCCAAGCGCGGCGGCGTGATCGAGCAGATCGACGCGGCGCGCATCGTGGTCAAGGTCAACGAGGAAGAGATCGGCGGCGGCACCGATGCCGGCGTGGACATCTACAACCTGATCAAGTACACGCGCTCCAACCAGAACACCTGCATCAACCAGCGTCCGCTGGTCAATGTGGGCGACGTGATCGCGCGCGGCGACGTGCTGGCCGACGGTCCCTCGACCGACATCGGCGAGCTGGCCCTGGGCCAGAACATGCTGATCGCGTTCATGCCGTGGAACGGCTACAACTTCGAAGACTCCATCCTGCTTTCCGAGCGCGTGGTGGAAGAGGATCGCTACACCACGATCCACATCGAAGAGCTGACCTGCGTGGCGCGCGACACCAAGCTCGGGCCGGAGGAAATCTCCGCCGACATCCCGAACGTGTCCGAGCAGGCGCTGAACCGCCTGGACGAGTCGGGCGTGGTGTACATCGGCGCCGAAGTGCGCGCCGGCGACATCATGGTCGGCAAGGTCACGCCGAAGGGCGAGAGCCAGCTGACCCCGGAAGAGAAGCTGCTGCGCGCGATCTTCGGCGAGAAGGCGTCGGACGTGAAGGACAGCTCGCTGCGCGTGCCGCCGGGCATGGACGGCACCGTCATCGACGTGCAGGTGTTCACCCGCGACGGCATCGAGAAGGACAAGCGCGCCCGCCAGATCGAGGAAAACGAGATCAAGCGGGTCAAGAAGGACTTCGACGACCAGTTCCGCATCCTGGAAAGCGCGATCTACGCGCGTCTGCGCGCCCAGCTGATCGGCAAGGTCGCCAACGGCGGTCCGAACCTGAAGAAGGGCGACACCATCACCGACGCGTACCTGGACGGGCTGAAGAAGGCCGACTGGTTCGCGCTGCGGATGAAGGACGAGGAGCCGTCGGACGCGATCGAGCGCGCGCAGAAGCAGATCCAGGCGCACGAGAAGGAATTCGAGCGTCGCTTCGCCGACAAGCGCGGCAAGATCACCGCCGGCGACGACCTCGCCCCGGGCGTGCTGAAGATGGTCAAGGTGTTCCTGGCGGTGAAGCGCCGCATCCAGCCCGGCGACAAGATGGCCGGTCGCCACGGCAACAAGGGTGTCGTGTCGATGATCCAGCCGATCGAGGACATGCCGTACATGGCCAACGGCGAGACCGTGGACATCGTGCTGAACCCGCTGGGCGTGCCGTCGCGCATGAACATCGGCCAGGTGCTGGAAGTGCATCTGGGTTGGGCCGCCAAGGGCCTGGGTCGCAAGATCCAGAACATGCTCGAGGCGCAGACCAAGGTCGCCGACCTGCGCAAGTTCCTGACCCAGATCTACAACCACGACCAGAAGCTGGGCGAGGACCGTGTGGACCTGGATCAGTTCAGCGACGCGGAGCTGCTGCGCCTGGCCGGCAACCTGACCGACGGCGTGCCGATGGCCACCCCGGTGTTCGACGGTGCGACGGAGGCGGAGATCAAGCACATGCTCGAGCTCGCCGACCTGCCGATCAGCGGCCAGACCCAGCTGTACGACGGCCGCACCGGCGAGGCGTTCGATCGCCACACCACGGTCGGCTACATGCACATGCTGAAGCTGAACCACCTGGTCGACGACAAGATGCACGCGCGCTCCACCGGTCCGTACTCGCTCGTCACCCAGCAGCCGCTGGGCGGCAAGGCGCAGTTCGGCGGCCAGCGCTTCGGCGAAATGGAAGTCTGGGCGCTGGAAGCCTACGGCGCGGCCTACACCCTGCAGGAAATGCTGACGGTGAAGTCCGACGACGTGCAGGGCCGCAACCAGATGTACAAGAACATCGTCGACGGCGAGCACGAGATGGTCGCGGGCATGCCGGAATCCTTCAACGTCCTGGTGAAGGAAATCCGCTCGCTGGCCATCAACATGGAACTGGAAGACTAAGGAGCCGGGACGCGGGACCCGGGACTCGGAAAAGCGAGAAGCGCGAGCGCTCTTGCTTTCCGAGTCCCGAGTCCCGAGTCCCGCAGTAAGCCTTCCCGCCCCGTCCTCGATACGAAATTCCTCCGACCCGGAGATACCCAATGAAAGACCTGCTCAACCTCTTCAACCAGCAGCGCCAGACGCTGGACTTCGACGCGATCAAGATCGCGTTGGCCTCGCCGGACCTGATCCGTTCGTGGTCCTTCGGCGAAGTGAAGAAGCCGGAAACCATCAACTACCGTACCTTCAAGCCGGAACGTGACGGCCTGTTCTGCGCCGCGATCTTCGGCCCGATCAAGGACTACGAGTGCCTGTGCGGCAAGTACAAGCGCATGAAGCACCGTGGCGTGGTCTGCGAGAAGTGCGGTACCGAAGTGACCCTGGCCAAGGTGCGCCGCGAGCGCATGGGCCACATCGACCTGGCCTCGCCGGTCGCGCACATCTGGTTCCTGAAGTCGCTGCCGTCGCGCATCGGCCTGATGCTGGACATGACCCTGCGCGACATCGAGCGCGTGCTGTACTTCGAAGCCTACGTGGTGACCGAGCCGGGCCTGACCGCCCTGGAGCGCCGCCAGCTGCTGACCGAAGAGCAGTTCCTGACCGCGCGCCAGGAGCACGGCGACGACTTCGACGCCGCAATGGGCGCCGAGGCGGTGTACGAGCTGCTGCGCACGATCGACCTGCAGTCGGAAATGACCCGCCTGCGCGAAGAGATCGCCGGCACCGGCTCGGAAACCAAGCTCAAGCGCCTGACCAAGCGCATCAAGCTGGTCGAAGCCTTCCTCGAGTCGGGCAACCGTCCGGAGTGGATGGTGATGACCGTGCTGCCGGTGCTGCCGCCGGACCTGCGTCCGCTGGTGCCGCTGGACGGCGGCCGCTTCGCGACCTCCGATCTGAACGACCTGTACCGCCGCGTCATCAACCGCAACAACCGCCTGCGTCGCCTGCTCGAACTCAATGCGCCGGACATCATCGTGCGCAACGAGAAGCGCATGCTGCAGGAGTCGGTGGATGCGCTGCTGGACAACGGCCGTCGCGGCCGTGCCATCACCGGCACCAACAAGCGCCCGCTGAAGTCGCTGGCCGACATGATCAAGGGCAAGCAGGGCCGGTTCCGCCAGAACCTGCTCGGCAAGCGCGTGGACTACTCCGGCCGTTCGGTCATCGTGGTCGGTCCGACCCTGCGTCTGCACGAGTGCGGCCTGCCGAAGAAGATGGCGCTGGAGCTGTTCAAGCCGTTCGTGTTCGCCAAGCTGCAGCGTCGCGGCCTGGCCACCACCATCAAGGCCGCCAAGAAGCTGGTCGAGCGCGAAGAAGCCGAAGTCTGGGACATCCTGGAAGAGGTCATCCGCGAGCATCCGGTGCTGCTGAACCGCGCGCCGACCCTGCACCGCCTGGGCATCCAGGCGTTCGAGCCGGTGCTGATCGAAGGCAAGGCGATCCAGCTGCATCCGCTGGTGTGTACCGCGTTCAACGCCGACTTCGATGGCGACCAGATGGCCGTGCACGTGCCGCTGTCGCTGGAAGCGCAGCTGGAAGCGCGCGCGCTGATGATGTCCACCAACAACATCCTGTCGCCGGCCAACGGCGAGCCGATCATCGTGCCGTCGCAGGACGTGGTGCTGGGCTTGTACTACATGAGCCGCGCCCTGGAGAACAAGAAGGGCGAGGGCATGGTGTTCGCCAACATCGCCGAAGTGAAGCGCGCCTACGACAACCGCGTGGTGGAACTGCACGCCAAGGTCAAGGTCCGCATCACCGAGACGGTGATCGACGAGGACGGCAACCGCAGCAAGAAGACCTCGATCGTGGACACCACGATCGGGCGCGCGCTGCTGGCCGAAATCCTGCCGGAGGGCCTGCCGTTCGCGCTGGCCAACACCGAGCTGACCAAGAAGAACATCAGCCGCCTGATCAACTCCAGCTACCGTCAGCTGGGTCTGAAGGACAGCGTCGTGTTCGCCGACAAGCTGATGTACACCGGCTTCGCCTACGCGACCCGCGCCGGCGTGTCGATCGGCATCGACGACATGCTGATCCCGTCGGAGAAGAAGGGCATCCTCGGCGAAGCCGAGCAGGAAGTGCTGGAAATCCAGGAGCAGTACCAGTCCGGCCTGGTCACCGCCGGCGAGCGCTACAACAAGGTCGTGGACATCTGGTCGCGCACCAACGAGCGCATCGCCAAGGCGATGATGGACACCATCGGTACCGAGAAGGTGGTCAACGCCAAGGGCGAGACCATCGACCAGAAGTCGATGAACTCGCTGTACATCATGGCCGACTCCGGTGCGCGTGGTAGCCAGGCGCAGATCCGTCAGCTGGCCGGTATGCGCGGCCTGATGGCGCGTCCGGACGGCTCGATCATCGAGACCCCGATCAAGGCCAACTTCCGCGAAGGCCTGAACGTGCAGGAGTACTTCAACTCCACCCACGGCGCGCGTAAGGGTCTGGCCGATACCGCGTTGAAGACGGCGAACTCCGGTTACCTGACCCGTCGCCTGGTCGACGTGGCGCAGGACGTGGTCATCACCGAACCGGACTGCGGCACCACCGACGGCCTGACCATGACCCCGATCGTGGAAGGCGGCGACGTGGTCGAGCCGTTGCGCGACCGCGTGCTCGGCCGCGTGGTGGCCGAGGACGTGTTCCTGCCGGGCAACGACGAGGATCCGATCGTCACCCGCAACACGCTGCTCGACGAGCAGTGGGTGGCCAAGCTGGAAGAGGCCGGCGTGCAGACGCTGAAGGTGCGCTCCACGATCACCTGCGAATCCTCGTTCGGCGTGTGCGCCCGCTGCTACGGCCGCGACCTGGCGCGTGGCCACCTGGTCAACATCGGCGAAGCGGTCGGCGTCATCGCCGCGCAGTCGATCGGCGAGCCCGGTACCCAGCTGACCATGCGTACCTTCCACATCGGCGGCGCGGCGTCGCGTGCGGCGGCGGTGGACAACATCACGGTCAAGACCACCGGTTCGATCAAGTTCAACAACCTCAAATCGGTCGAACACGCCAACGGTTCGCTGGTGGCGGTGTCGCGTTCGGGCGAACTGTCGGTGCTCGACGGCCACGGCCGCGAGCGCGAGCGCTACAAGCTGGCCTACGGCGCCACGATCACCGCGAAGGACGGTGACGCGGTCAAGGCCGGCCAGTCGGTCGCCAACTGGGATCCGCATAACCACCCGATCGTGTCGGAAGTGGCCGGTTTCATCCGCTTCATCGACTTCATCGACGGCGTCACCGTCATCGAGAAGACCGACGATCTGACCGGCCTGGCTTCGCGCGAGATCACCGATCCGAAGCGTCGCGGCACCCAGGCCAAGGACCTGCGCCCGATCGTGCGCATCGTCGACGGCAAGGGCAACGACCTGACCATCCCGGGCACCGATCTGCCGGCGCAGTACCTGCTGCCGCCGCGCTCGATCGTCAACCTGCAGGACGGTGCGGCGGTGGGCGTGGGCGACGTGGTCGCCAAGATCCCGCAGGAAGCGTCCAAGACCCGCGACATCACCGGTGGTCTGCCGCGCGTGGCCGATCTGTTCGAAGCGCGCAAGCCAAAGGATCCTGCGATCCTGGCCGAGCGCTCGGGCATCATCAGCTTCGGCAAGGACACCAAGGGCAAGCAGCGCCTGATCATCAAGGACACCGATGGTTCGGAACACGAAGAGCTGATCCCGAAGTACCGCCAGATCATCGTGTTCGAAGGCGAGCACGTGGCCAAGGGCGAGACCGTGGTCGACGGCGAGCCGAGCCCGCAGGACATCCTGCGCCTGCTCGGCGTGGAGCCGCTGGCCGCCTACCTGGTCAAGGAAATCCAGGACGTGTACCGCCTGCAGGGCGTGAAGATCAACGACAAGCACATCGAGGTCATCACCCGGCAGATGCTGCGCAAGGTCGAGATCACCGACCAGGGCAACAGCAAGTTCCTCAACGGCGAGCAGGCCGAGCGCCAGCGCGTCATCGAGGAAAATGCCCGCCTGGCCACCCGCAACGAGCTGCCGGCCAAGTACGACCCGGTGCTGCTGGGCATCACCAAGGCCTCGCTGGCCACCGAGTCGTTCATCTCGGCGGCCTCGTTCCAGGAGACCACCCGCGTCCTTACCGAGGCGGCGGTCCGCGGCACCAGCGACACGCTGCGCGGCCTGAAGGAAAACGTGATCGTCGGCCGCCTGATCCCGGCCGGCACCGGCCTGGCCTACCACAGCCTGCGCCGTCGCAACTCCAGCGGCCTGACCGAGTCGGAAATGCAGACCCTGTCCGGCGGCAACGCCGAGCCGGCGGTCGAAACGCCCGCACCGGCGGCTGCCAGCAGCGAAGAGTGAGCCGGATCGGCCCCGTCCGCGGGGCCGATCGTTCCAAGCGACAAGGGGCGCAGCGGATGCGCCCCGTACCGGCCAAGGAGGGGCCAGCAAGTTAAGTTTCCGTTGAGTTGACGGAGCTTTTACTTGCCCGCTATACTTTCCTGTCTCGGCAGGCCGTCCTTCGGCCTGCCTTCGTTTTCACGCATCCAGGCCCCACGGCCTCAATCAGAAGAATCCACTGATGGCGACGATCAACCAGCTGGTCCGCAAGCCGCGGCAGGCGACCACCTACAAGAGCGCCTCCCCGGCGCTTGACAAGTGCCCGCAGCGCCGTGGCGTCTGCACGCGCGTGTACACCACCACCCCGAAGAAGCCGAACTCGGCCCTGCGTAAGGTCGCCAAGGTGCGCCTGACGAACCAGGAAGAGGTCATCAGCTACATCGGCGGCGAAGGCCACAACCTGCAGGAGCACTCCGTGGTCCTGATCCGCGGCGGTCGCGTCAAGGATCTGCCGGGCGTGCGCTACCACACCGTGCGCGGTTCGCTCGATGCCGCCGGCGTCGCCAAGCGTCGCCAGGGTCGTTCCAAGTACGGCGCCAAGCGTCCGAAGAGCTAAGGGAAAGCACAATGTCTCGTAAAGGTTCTACTCCGCAGCGCACCGTCCTGCCGGATCCCAAGCACGGCAGCGAAACCATCGCCCGTTTCATCAACATGGTGATGCTGAGCGGCAAGAAGTCGGTCGCCGAAAAGATCGTCTACGGCGCAATGGACGTCATCGGCGAGAAAAACCCGAATGCGGTCGAGCTGGTGCAGAAAGCGCTGGACAACGTCGCTCCGGCGGTCGAAGTCAAGTCGCGCCGCGTCGGCGGTGCCACGTACCAGGTGCCGGTCGAGGTGCGTTCCTCCCGTCGCATGGCGCTGGCCATGCGCTGGCTGATCGACTCGGCGCGCAAGCGCGGCGAGAACTCGATGCCGCGCAAGCTCGCGGCCGAGCTGGTCGACGCCTCGGAAAACCGTGGTGGCGCCATCAAGAAGCGCGAAGAAACCCACCGCATGGCGGAAGCGAACAAGGCGTTCGCGCATTACCGCTGGTGACCTTCCGGGCCTTGGAAACAAGGCCCGTCAGCACAATCTATATGTGCTGCTAGTGGCGCCGCTGAGCGCTGCACAAATCCGAAGGCCGCCGCAAGGCGGCGTTCGGCCATCCGCAATCCAAGAATTCTGAGAGGCTCCCTGTGGCCCGCAACACTCCCATCGAGCGTTACCGCAACTTCGGCATCATGGCCCACATCGATGCCGGCAAGACCACCACCTCCGAACGCATCCTGTTCTACACCGGCGTCAGCCACAAGATCGGCGAGGTGCATGACGGTGCCGCGACGATGGACTGGATGGAGCAGGAGCAGGAGCGTGGCATCACCATCACCTCCGCCGCGACCACCGCGTTCTGGAGCGGCATGGACAAGTCGCTGCCGCAGCACCGCTTCAACATCATCGACACCCCCGGGCACGTCGACTTCACCATCGAAGTCGAGCGTTCGCTGCGCGTGCTCGACGGCGCGGTGTTCGTGCTGTGCGCGGTCGGCGGCGTGCAGCCGCAGTCCGAGACCGTGTGGCGCCAGGCCAACAAGTACGCGGTGCCGCGTCTTGCCTTCGTCAACAAGATGGACCGCACCGGCGCCAACTTCGACAAGGTCGTCGAGCAGCTGAAGTCGCGCCTGGGCGCCTACCCGGTACCGATGCAGGTGCCGATCGGCGCCGAGGACGGCTTCGAGGGCGTGGTCGACCTGATCAAGATGAAGGCGGTCCATTGGGATACCGCTTCGCAGGGCACCGTGTTCGAATACCGCGAGATCCCCGCCCATCTGGCCGACAAGGCCGTCGAGGCGCGCGCGTTCATGATCGAGGCCGCGGCCGAAGCCAACGAAGAGCTGATGGACAAGTACCTCAACGAGGGCGAGCTGTCCGAAGAGGAAATCGTCAGCGGCCTGCGCGAGCGCACCCTGAAGGTGGAAGTGGTGCCGGTGTACTGCGGCACCGCGTTCAAGAACAAGGGCGTGCAGGCGATGCTCGACGGCGTGATCCAGCTACTGCCGTCGCCCAGCGACCGTCCGCCGGTCAAGGGTATCGACGAGGACGACAAGGAAGACAGCCGTCCGGCCACCGACACCGCACCGTTCTCGGCGCTGGCGTTCAAGATCATGACCGACCCGTTCGTGGGTTCGCTGACCTTCTTCCGCGTCTACTCCGGCACGCTGAACTCCGGCGACCAGGTGTACAACCCGGTCAAGTCGAAGAAGGAGCGCGTGGGCCGCATCCTGCAGATGCACTCCAACAATCGCGAAGAGATCAAGGAAGTGCGCGCGGGCGACATCGCCGCGGCGGTGGGCCTGAAGGACGTCACCACCGGCGACACGCTGTGCGCGCAGGACAACATCATCATCCTGGAGCGCATGGTGTTCCCGGAGCCGGTGATCTCGATGGCGGTGGAGCCGAAGACCAAGTCGGACCAGGAAAAGATGGGTATCGCGCTGAGCCGTCTGGCGCAGGAAGATCCCTCGTTTCGCGTCAACACCGACGAAGAATCCGGCCAGACCATCATCCGCGGCATGGGCGAGTTGCACCTGGAAATCATGGTCGACCGCATGAAGCGCGAGTTCAACGTAGAAGCCAACGTCGGCAAGCCGCAGGTGGCCTACCGCGAGACCATCCGCAAGGCGGTCAAGCAGGAAGGCAAGTTCGTGCGCCAGTCCGGCGGTAAGGGCCAGTACGGTCATGTCGTGCTCGAGATCGAGCCGCAGGAGCGTGGCCTGGGCTACACCTTCGAGAATGCGATAGTCGGCGGCGTGGTGCCGAAGGAATACATCCCGGCTGTGGACAAGGGCATCCAGGAAGCGGTGGCCAACGGCGTGATGGCCGGCTACCCGATCGTGGACGTCAAGGTGCGCCTGATCGACGGTTCGTACCATGACGTCGACTCCTCGGAAATGGCGTTCAAGATCGCCGGCTCGATGGGCTTCAAGGAAGGCTTCAACAAGGCCAGCCCGGTGCTGCTGGAGCCGATCATGAAGGTCGAGGTCGTGACCCCGGAAGACTATCTGGGCGACGTGATGGGCGACGTCAGCCGTCGTCGCGGCATCCTGCAGGGCCAGGACGACAGTCCGTCCGGCAAGGTGATCAACGCGATGGTGCCGCTGGGCGAAATGTTCGGCTACGCCACCACGCTGCGCTCGATGTCGCAGGGTCGCGCCACGTTCTCGATGGAGTTCGACCATTACGCCGAAGCGCCGGCCAACATCGCCGAGTCGGTCATCAAGAAGAGCTGAGATTAGCGAGACGGGATTCGGGACGCGGCGTAGCCAGTCCCGCATCCCTGTCCCTTGTCCCCCAATTACGAATTAGAAGGTAAAAACACCATGGCAAAGGGTAAGTTCGAGCGCACCAAGCCGCACGTCAATGTCGGCACCATCGGTCACGTCGACCACGGCAAGACCACGCTGACCGCGGCGCTGACCAAGATCGGCGCAGAGCGCTT
>NZ_JAYIQP010000039.1:0-16409 GCF_035026585.1 Xanthomonas sp. WHRI 7945 | reverse complement strand
TCAGCCGCGACCAGGCGCTATCGGTAACGCCCGGTCGCGGCTGAAGCCGCTCCTACAGGGTGGTGCCGCCAGGCGACGACGCTGGCGGCTCAGCTGTCGCTGTGCCGCGCCGCGGCCTGGGTGGCCGGACGCGGCTGCACGTCCTCGCCCGAGTCGCGTTCGCTCCAGTAGTCCTGGATCTGCAGGATCTGCGGCAGGATCGCGGTGAACAGCGCCACCAGGCGCGGCTCGAACTGGCTGCCGGCCTGCTGCTGGAACAGCTCCATCACCTTGGCCAGCGGCCACGCCTCCTTGTACGGGCGCTGCGTGGTCAGCGCATCGAACACGTCGGCCACGGCCACGATCCGCGCCGATTCGGGAATGCGTTCGCCGGCCAGGCCGGCTGGATAACCGCTGCCGTCCCAATGCTCGTGGTGGTACAGCGCGACTTCGGCGGCGAGCCGGAACAGCGGTGCGCCGCTGCGGCTGAGGATGTCGTAGCCGATCTGCGGATGCCGCTTCATCACCCGCCATTCCTCCGCATCCAGCGGCCCGGGCTTTTTCAGCACCGCGTCGGGGATGCCGATCTTGCCGGTGTCGTGCATCGGCGCGGCTTGCTCGAGCAGGCTGGCGTCCTCGCTCGACCAGCCGGCGGCCACCGCCAGCGCGCGCGCGTAGGCGGCCATGCGCCAGATGTGGGTGCCGGTGTCCGAGTCGCTGTAGTGGCCGGCCATGCCCAGCATGCGGATCGCGTCGCGGTGGCTGCTGGCCAGGCTGGCGGCGCTGACCAGCGACAGGTGGGTGCGCACCCGCGCGCGCAGGATGCTCGGCGAATAGGGCTTGGTGATGTAGTCCACGCCGCCGGCCTCGAAGCCGATGCTCTCGTCTGCGTCCTTGTCCTTGCCGGTGACGAAGATGATCGGGATCGCCGCGGTGCGCGGATCCTGCTTGAGCGTGCGGGCGATGGTGTAGCCGTCCAGATCGGGCAGGTCGACGTCGAGCAGGATCAGCGCGGGGCGGTGCTTGACCACCGCGCGCAAGGCTTCGGCGCCGTTCTTGGCGAAGGTCAGCGCGTAGTCCTCGCGCAGGATCTGCCGGATCAGCGCCAGGTTGCTGGCTTCGTCGTCTACGCACAGGATCGGAGGGTGGGCCATCGTGGTTCCTTGTCGTGTGCACGCCGCTGCGCCCGGACCGGGGCGCAGCGGCGGATGCTATTGGATTGCATCGGCCTGCCAGCGCCTGACTTTAGTTTCGGCCTCGCGGAAGGAAAAGCTTTCCACCAGCTGCAGCAGTTCCGCCGTCATCGCCGCCGGCAGCGACGGCGTCAGGCCGTGCAGCACCCGCTCGACGCGGTCCGGGTCGTCGCTGTCCAGGGCCTGCAGCAGTTGCTGCAGTTGCTGTTGCAGCAGGACCGGGGACGCTGCGCTCTCGCCGACATCCGCGGCGGGGGCGGCCGGCGGCGCCTGCGCGGCGGCGGCCTCGGCCTCGGCCACGAAGCGCTGGATCGCCGCGGCGGTGGCGGCCATGGCCGTGCCCAGCGCCGCGATCGCCGCGCCGGCCTGGGCCGGCGCATCGCTCAGCCGTTCCTCCAGCGCGGCGCTGGCCGCGACCAGCGCCGGCAGCGCCAGCGAACCGGCCGAGCCGCGCAGCTTGTGCACGTAGGAGATCGCCGCTGCCGGCGCCTCCGGGGCCAGCAGCGTGCGCAGCATCGCCGCCGGATCGGGGTTCTCCTGCAGCAGCTTCAGCAGGTAGCGCTGGTAGGGCGCGCGTTCGGTCCACAGGCGCCGCGCCTGGTCGGCGTCGAGCAGCTGCGGGTCGGCGTCGGGCCAGACCTCGGCAGCGACCGCCGGCGGTGGCGGCTCGAGCGGCAGCGGCATGCGCAGCGGCAGGAACTGGCGGATCACCGCGATCAGCTCTTCGACCTGGAAGGGCTTGGCGATGAAGCCGTTCATGCCGCTGGACAGGGCCAGGTCCTGCTGCTGGCGGTAGGCGCCGGCGGTGAGCGCGATCACCGGCAGGTGGGCCAGGCGCGGGTCCTCGCGCAGCAGGCGGGTGGCCTCGTAGCCGTCCAGGGTCGGCATCTGCACGTCCATCAGCACCAGATGGAAGCGGCTGGGATCGCGCCGCAGCCGTTGCAGCGCCTGCTCGCCGTCGTGCGCCAGTTCCACCAGCGCGCCTTCGCCCTCGAGGATGCGCTGTGCGACCTCGCAATTGATCTCGCTGTCGTCGACCACCAGCAGCCGCGCGCCGGCCAGGCGCGGGGTGCCGTCGCCGCTGAGCAAGGGCGCCGGGCCATCGCCGCGGCGCCGCGCCAGCAGCGTGGCGATGGTGCGGTACAGCGCCGAGGCGGTGACCGGCTTGGTCATCACCGCGTCCACGTCGTTGGGCGCGTGCTGCTGTTCCTCCAGCAGGCGGCGCTCGTAGGCGGTGACCATGACGATGATCGGTTGCCGGTCCGGCGCCGATTGCGCGCGGATGCGCTGCGCCACGCTCAGCCCGTCCAGGTCGGGCATGCGCCAGTCGAGCAGGATCACGTCGAAGCTGTCGCGTTCCGGACCGGCCGCGGCGACCGCCGCGGTCCCGCTGGACACCGCTTCCACCTGCCAGCCGAAACCGCTGGCGATGCTGGCCAGGTTGTTGCGCACCAGGTCGTGGTCGTCGGCGATCAGCACCCGGCGCGCCTCCGGGTGCTCCACCTCGGCGGCCGGCGCCGGCAGCACCGCGAAGCTGATCGCGAAATAGAAATCGCTGCCCAGCCCAGGCGTGCTCTGCACCTCCAGCTGGCCGCCCATCAGTTCCACTAGGCGCCGGCTGATGGTCAGGCCCAGGCCGCTGCCGCCGTAGCGGCGGCTGGTGGAGGTGTCGGCCTGCAGGAACGGCGAGAAGATCAGGCTCTGCTTCTCGCGCGCGATGCCGATGCCGGTGTCGCGCACCGAGAAGAACAGCTTGACCTTGCCGGGCTCGGGGCTGGGGAAGCTGCGCACCGACAGCGCCACTTCGCCCTGCTCGGTGAACTTGATGGCGTTGCCGACCAGGTTGATCAGCACCTGGTTCAGGCGCAGCGCGTCGCCGCGCAGCCAGCGGCAGCCGGCCGGCAGCGGCTCGACGATCATCTCCACCGGCTTGGCGCTGATCGCCGAGGTCATCAGCGCGGCGATGTTCTCCAGCAACTGGTTCAGGTCGAACGGTTCCGATTCCAGGTCGATGCGCCCGGATTCGATCTTGGAGAAGTCGAGGATGTCGTTGATGATCTCCAGCAGCGAGCGCGCCGAGGTATCGATCTTCTGGATCATGTCCTTGGCCGCCTGCGGCAGCTCGCTGTGCTGCAGCAGGTACAGCATGCCCAGGATCGCGTTCATCGGCGTGCGGATCTCGTGGCTCATGTTGGCCAGGAAATCGCTCTTGGACTGGTTGGCGGTTTCCGCCGCGTCGATCGCCAGGCGCAGTTCGCGCTCGTGGCGCTTCTGCTCGGTCAGGTCGACCGCGATGCCGAGGTAGCCGATCACCTGGTCGTTGTCGTCGCGCAGCGTGCTCAGGGTCAGCAGCACCGGGAACGGGCGGCCGTCCTTGCTGACGTAGGTCCACTCGCGGGTATCGCTGCGCCCCAGCGTGGACAGCGCGGCCACCGACTCGAACGCCGGCACCACCGCCATGCCCGATTGCGCGGCCATGTGCTCGGCGCGACTGGCCAACTGCTCCGGATCCAGGAACAGGCCGGTGGCCTTGCGTCCGATCATCTCGTGCGCGGCGTAGCCGAGCATGGTCTCGGCGGCGGGGTTGAACAGGGTGATGGTGCCGTCCGGGTCGGTGGCCACGATCGCGTAGCCGGCGTTGGCCAGGATCGTGCGCTGCAGCGCCGAGTAGGTGACCAGTTCGCTGGTGCGCTGCGCCACCTGCTGTTCCAGGGTGGCGTTGAGCTCCAGCACCCGCGCCTCGGCGCGCACCCGTTCGGAGACGTCGTGCAGCAGGTGCGAGTGGCCGACGACGTCGCCGTCGGTGTCCAGGATCGGCGAGGCGCTGGCCAGCGCGCTGACCACGTGGCCGTCGCGATGGCGCAGTTCACGCACCTGCGTGTCGTTGCCGGTGGAATCGCGCACCTGCGCGCCCAGCAAGTCCTGCAGCGGCTGGCCGATGGCCTGGCCCGGGGTGTGGCCGAAGATGCGTTCGGCGGCCGGATTCCAGTGGGTGATGCGGCCGTGCAGGTCTTCGGCCACGATCGCTTCGCTGGTCCCGCCGACCAGCGACGCCAACTGGCTTTGCTCGCGCAGGATCAGGTCGCGCCGATGGCGGCCGGTCAGATACAGGTACAGCAGCGCGGCGAGCAGCAGGGAGATGCCGCCGACCAGGCCGCCGACCAGCAGCGGCGAGGTCTGGTTGAGCGAGCGGACGAAGCCCGGCGTGGCCTGTGCGCTGAGCAGCCAGCGCCGTCCGTAGACCGGCAGGCTGCGCTCGGCGCGCAAGCCCGCGACCGGCGCCCCCGCGGCGGCACCGCGATAGAACGGCTGCGTGCTGTTCTCGCTGTCGGCCAGGGTCAGCAGCAAGTCGTGGGCATGGTTGGGGGAAGACACCAGCACTTCGGCAATGTTGAGCGGGGCATAGGCCCAGCCGGTGGTGGCCTGCCAACGTTGCTCCGGGGTCTGCAACGGCAGGTCTTCGCGGTAGATCGGCAGCAACAGCAGGAACCCACTGTTGCCGACCCCGGGACTCTGCACCAGGCGGATCGGTGCGGTGAGGGTCGGCTTGCCCGAGCGCGCCGCGGCGATCGCCGCCGCGCGCCGCGTCGGCTCGGAGGCGATGTCGAAGCCTTGCGCGGGATTGTTGGCGCGCAGCGGCTGGATATACAGGATCACGAAGCGGTCGCCGTCGTGCGGGGCCAGCTGGCCGATCTGCAGCGACGGCGCCCCGTCGGCACGCGCCTGCTGCAGGAACGCGGCCTCCTCGCTGCGCGCCACCCGGCGGATATAGCCGAAGCCGCGCACGCCGGGAAATTCGCGCCGGTACTCGCGCGAATCGCTGTAGCGTGTGAAGCGTTCGCGGGTGATGCGGTCGCCGCCGGCGGCGATCACCGCGCCGCGCGCGCCGCGCAGGCCGTGTTCGTAGACGTTCATGCGTTGCTGCAGTTCGCCGGTGGCGTGGCTGGTCAGCTCCTGGAAGCGGTCGCGGGCCTGCTGCAGATTGCGTTGCTGCAGGCCGCGTGCGATCAATGCCGCGGCCAGCAACCCGAGCACCAGCACTGCCAGGGCGGCGATGCGCGCCAAACGCGCAGGGCCGGCAGCGGGTGTCCAGTGGTTCTTCGACATGAGCCCCTTTCCTTTGGCGAACGCTGGCGATGCGCAGGCATCGCCGTCCTTCCGCTTATACGGGATATCGGCCTTCACGATTGCAGCGCCGGTCCTGCCCCGACCGTGCGGACCACGCTAGCGCGATCGTTGCCGCCGCACCAGCCCCCATGCAGGGCTGGGGCAACGGTTCAGACCATCATGGAATCAGCGTGACGGCTGCGTGGAGCGCAAGCCCGATCAAGCCGCCGACCAGGGTGCCGTTGAAGCGGATGTACTGCAGGTCGCGGCCCACGCTCAGCTCCAGCTGCTCCACCAGGTGGCGCTCGTCCCAGCCTTTGACGGTCTGCGCGATGTGCTCGGTGACGCCGCTGCGCAGGCGCTGGGTCAGTTTCTCCGCGCCGCCCAGCAGGTGCTGGTTGAGCGCGTCGCGCAGCGCGCTGTCCTGGGCCAGCGACTGCCCGAGCGCGCCCAGCGAGCGTTGCAAATGCTGCACCAGCACACCGTCGCTGCGCGACAGGTCCTCGCGCAGGCTGGCGTGGATCTGCTCCCACAGGCCCTGCACGTAGTCCTGCACGCCGGGGTGCTCGATCAGGCGCTGCTTCATCGCCTGCAGCTTGTCGGCGGTGGCCGGGTCGTTGCGCAGGCGTTGCACATAGCCGCCGAGCCAGCGCTCGTAGTCCTGGCGCAGCGGATGCTGCGGCTGCGACAGCACGTCCTGCAACTCCTCCAGCAACGCATGCGCCAGGCGTTCGGCGAGGGTGTCGGCGATGCCTTCCACTGGCTTGACCCATTCCACCGTGCCGACCAGCTTGGGCCATTCGCGGCGCGCGTACTTGACGATCATCGCCGACACGCGCTGCTTCACCGCCGCGTCGTCCAGGTGCCGGCCGAGCCGGGTCAGCGCTTCGTCGAGCAGGGCCTGGTGGCGGCCGTCGGCGGTGAGCAGGCCGAGGATCTCGCCGGCGGTCGCGGCGGCGTTCCATTCGTGCAGGCGCGCGACCACGAAGCCGTGGATGCGACGCCGCACCGCGGCCTCGTCGAGCAGGTCCAGCGCCTGCAGCGCCCAACCGCGCGCCAGTTCGGCCAGCTTGCCGGCCTGCACCGGTTCGGCCAGCCACTGGCCCAGCCGCGCGGCGGGGTCGAACGCGCTGAGCTTGGACAGCAGCGTCGCCGGCTCCAGGAAATGATCGCGCACGAACACCGCCAGGCTGTCGGCGATGCGGGTCTTGCCGTGCGGGATGATCGCGGTGTGCGGGATCGGCAACCCCAGCGGATGCCGGAACAGCGCCACCACCGCGAACCAGTCGGCCAGCGCGCCGACCGTGGCCGCCTCGCAGAACGCGCCGATCCAGGCCCAGGCGCCGTGCATGCCCATGACGTGGCTGAGCAGGAAGCCGGCCAGCATCGCCAGCAGCAACAGCGCGGCAAGCAGCTTCATGCGCCGCAGCTGCGCGCGGCGCGGATCGGGCGGCATCGACGGGGCGGAGGAAACGCTCATGCCGGCCAGTGTACGCAGCGGCGGGTTAGGCGGATTTCATCGCGTGGGCGAGGGTGGCCACGTGTCGCATGCCAAGTGTTAGAACGATGGCCTTTGCGCATGTCGTCGATGTGCGTGGCGTCTCGGTGGGACGCGGGCGGCGTCCCTGTGGGAGGGACTTCAGTCCCGACGCGGTATTGCCGGAACAAGCCTCGCGACGGGAGTCCTTCCTGCACGTGCTGCACATGGGGCCGATGCGTGGCGGCTGTGCCGGATCAGTCCTGCAGCCGCGCCCGCAACGCCGCCACTTCCTCGCGCAACGTCCTGTTCTCGGCGTCCAGTTCGGCCACGCGCAGGCGCAGCGCGGCCAGTTCCGCGTCGTCGCCTTGCGCCGCGTCGCCCTCGCCGTCCTGCTCGGCCGGGGTTTCGCGCGGCTTGCGTTTGGACTCGCGGGCGCGCTTGGCCGCCTGCTTGAGCTCGTCTTTGCCGGCCCTGGCCGCGGCGCGCTGTTCCTCCTCCGGCAGGCCGGCCACCGCGGCGGCGGCGTTGATCGAGATCGCGCCGGACTTCACCGCCTCCACCACTTCGGCGGTGGCCTGCTTCTGGATCTTCTCGATCTGCACCACCTGGCTGTTGCTGAGTCGCGCGGCGCGCGCCAGGTCGGCACGGCTCAACGGCGCCGGCACCGCTTCGCTGCGCGCGCCGGTCTCGCCGGCGGCGGACGGCGCATCGGCCCAGGGCGCGGCGTCGTCGTGCGCGTCGGTCGTCGCTTCAGCGCCGTCGGCGGACGCCGCAGTCGCAGTGGCGGCACGGCTGCGGCGCTCGGCCAGGATCTCGCGCTTGCGCAGCGCCAGCACGCCGCGCTGGAAATCGGACACGCTGCGCCGGCCCAGGTGTTGGTCGATCATCCACAGGTGCACGTCCTGCAGCGACTGGAAACGGGTGTTCTGCACGGTCTGGAACGGCAGCCCGTGTTTCTGGCAGATGCCGTAGCGGTTGTGCCCGTCGACCAGGATCTCGCCCCACAGCACCAGCGCATCGCGGCAGCCCTCGGCGAGCAGGCTGCGCTCCAGCGCCGCGTATTCGTCGGCGGTGAGCGGATCGATGTAGGCCTTGAGGTCTTCGTTGACGACGATGTTCATCGGGGCAGGGCACGGCATTGCGACAGGGGGCGGCATTGTAGAGACTTGCGCGCGTCCGCGCCGGTCGGTGTGCGGCCGTTGACGCTGTGCCGGACCAGGCACAGAATCCGCACGGCCTGGCGATCGGGGGATCGCGGCCCGGCCGATGGGGACGCGACGATGATCTTGTGGGGCTGGGGCGAGCGCGACGTCGCCTGTGGCATGGAGGAGCGCCAGTTCTGCCCGCGCTGCGAACAGGAGCGCGCGTTCGCGATGCGCCTGCGCTATTCGTACGGGCACTTCTACCACCTGTTCGGATGGGTCCGCGAAAAGCAGTACCAGCTGGTGTGCCCGGTGTGCCATCACGGCTGGCTGCTGAACCAGGCCAGCGCCGAAAGCCTGCTGCAGGCCGTGCCGATCCCGTTCCACCAGCGCTGGGGATGGCTGGTGATGCTGGTGCTGTCGGTGCTCGTCGCGGCGGCGGTGTTGCTGCGCGGTGGCGACGCCTAGCGGGCGCGCCAAACCGCCTTCGCCGGCACCGCGCGCGTTCTGCTGTAATGCGCGGCCCTCTGCCGCCGATGCTTCGCCATGCCCGTTTCCGCAACCGCACGCCGCCGTCTGTGGTTGACCGCCGCCATCGTGGCGACGATCGCCGCCGGGTTGGCGTCGCGGCACTTCCCGTGGCTGCTGCCGTCGTGGCTGGGCAAGTTTCCCGGCGATGCGTTGTGGGCGCTGATGGTCTACCTCGGCCTGGCGTGGCTCGCGCCGCGCGCGCGGCCGCTGCGCCTGGCGGTTGTGGCATTGGCCGTGTGCTGGCTGGTGGAGGCGTCGCAGCTGTACCGCGCGCCCTGGCTCGATGCGCTGCGCGCCACCACGCTGGGGCATCTTGCCTTGGGCTCGACGTTCGTGTGGCTGGACCTGCTCGCCTATACGCTGGGCGTGGCCGCCGGCGCATGGCTCGATCGGTGCTGCGCGCGCCGATGAAGGCGGTCCAGAGAGGACGCCACGGTCTGCAGGATCCGCAATTCGGTCGTGGCCGGTTTGCCGACTGGCGAGAACCGGGAAGCGCAGGCGAGAAAGCCGCCGGCGCGTTCTCGCCGCGGTCGTCTGCGCGGCGAGCAGAAAGGGCAGGGCCGCTGCGCCAGCGCGCAACGGCCGCAGCGCTCAGTCGACCACCACCTCGCTGATCTGCATCACCGGGGCCAGGTCGGTGTAGTTCTTGATGTCGCCGAGGATCTCGTCGGCATGCGGGCCGAAGCCGGCCTGGAACGTCTCCACCGAGTCGCTGAAGATATGGCACATGCCGACGTAGGTGGGGTCGCTGCCGGGGGCGCCGCCGGACAGGCCCTTGTCCACGGTGTAGCGCCTGCACGCCTCGCCCATGCGCGCCTGCAACAGCGGCATGTGCGTGTCGCGGTAGTAGTCGTGGTCGAAACGGGCGCCTGGCGTGTACGGGTACATCACGCTTACCTTGATCATCGTGCTGCTCCTGTCGGTGATACCGCGAAGGTCGGCCACCGCGGGGTCTGGCCGGCGCTGGCGCAAGGCTAGCACCGGGTGCCGGTGGCGATAAGTGCCGCGGGTCAGGCCCAGGCGAGGTGATGGCCGCCGGGGCCGGTCCACACGATCCGCAGGAACGCGCCGCTCAGCAGGCCGCGCTCGCGCAGGTGCGCGAACACCTCCGCCGGGCACCATTCTCTGCCGTCGGCAAAGGCCACGCCCAGGGCACGCAACGCTGCGAACGCGCTTGCCTTGTGCGCGTCGTCGACGACCTGCAGCAGCCACGCGTCGGGCTGCGCCGCGGCGAATCCAAGCGCGGCCAACGCGTCGTGCAGCCGCCGATCCGGCAGCCTGACCCGGATCGCAGTGCCGTCGGCTTTTTCCACATAGGCGACGGCCGGCTCATCCATCGCGCGGCGACGCTCCTGCGGCATGGCGGCGCCCGGCGCTTTTCGCCAGGCAACGGGCATGCAACCTGGTGGCCGGGCTGCGCCTCATTGCATCGTTGGCATCGCGAACTCGGCATCGCGCGCGGCCGCCGGCCAGCGTGCGGTGACGGTCTTGAGCCGGGTGTAGAAGCGCACCCCGTCCGGGCCGTGCACGTGCAGCGGCCCGAACAGCGAGCGCTTCCAGCCGCCAAAGCTGTGGAACGCCATCGGCACCGGGATCGGTACGTTGATCCCGACCATGCCGGCCTGCACGCGCCGGGCGAAGGCGCGCGCGGCGCCGCCGTCGCGGGTGAACACCGCCGCACCGTTGCCGTATTCGTGCGCATCGATTAGCTGCAGCGCGGCCTCGGCGTCGGCCACGCGGACCACGCACAGCACCGGGCCGAAGATCTCTTCGCGGTAGATGCGCATGTCGGCGCGCACGCGGTCGAACAGGCTGCCGCCGAGGAAGAAACCCTCGGCCACCGCCGGCGTGTTCGCGGCGCGGCCGTCGACCACCAGCGTGGCGCCGTCGGCCACGCCGCTGTCGATGTAGCCGCGCACGCGCTCGCGGTGCGCGGCACTGATCAGCGGGCCCATGTCCGGTTCGTCGGCGCCGGCGCCGAGCGTCAGCGCGGCCACGCGCGGCGCCAGCCTGGCGACCAGCGCATCGGCCACCGCATCGCCCACGCACACCGCCACCGAGATCGCCATGCAGCGTTCGCCGGCCGAACCGTAGCCAGCGCCGAGCAGGGCGGACACCACGTCGTCCAGATCGGCGTCGGGCAGCACCACCAGGTGGTTCTTGGCCCCGCCCAGCGCCTGCACGCGCTTGCCCAACGCACTGCCGCGCGCGTACAGGTCGGCGGCGACCGGGGTGGAGCCGACGAAGCTCAGCGCCTGCACCTGCGGGTGCGCGAGCAGCGCATCCACCGCCGGCTTGGCGCCGTGCACCACGTTGCACACGCCGTCCGGCAGGCCGGCCTCGTGCAGCCACTCGGCCAGCAGCAGCGAGGCGGACGGATCGCGTTCGGAGGGTTTGAGCACGAAGCTGTTGCCGCAGGCCAGCGCCACCGGCAGCATCCACAGCGGCACCATCGCCGGGAAATTGAACGGGGTGACGCCAGCGACCACGCCCAGCGGCGCGTACTCGCTCCACGAATCGACGCCGCGGCCGACATCGACCGAATGCTCGCCCTTGAGCAGGTGCGGAATGCCGCAGGCGAACTCCACCACCTCCATGCCGCGGGTGACTTCGCCGCGCGCGTCGGACACCACCTTGCCGTGCTCGGCACTGATGCAGCGGGCGAGGGCGTCGGCATGCCGTTCGAGCAGCTCGCGGAAGCGGAATATCACCCGTGCGCGCTGCAACGGCGGGGTGGCGGCCCAGGCCGGGAATGCCTGCGCGGCGGCGGCGACCGCGGCATCGACCTCGCGCGCGCCGCCCAGCGGCACGCGCCGCGCCACCGCGCCGCTGGCCGGGTCGAACACCTCGGCATGCTCGCCGCCGTCGAAATCGACGCGGCGCCCGCCGATGTAGTGGGACAGGGACTCGCTCATGGTCGGCACTCCTCCAAGGTCAGCCCAACGCGTCCAGCGGCCGCACGAACTCCTGCCCGAGCGCCTGCGCCACCGCGCGGTGGGTGAGCTTGCCGGCGTGGACGTTGAGGCCGTTGCGCAGGTCCTGGTCGTCGCGCAGCGCCTGCAGGCCGTGTTCGGCCAGCTGCAGCACGAACGGCAAGGTCGCGTTGGTCAGGGCGAAGGTGGAGGTGCGCGCCACGCCGCCGGGCATGTTGGCCACGCAGTAGTGGACGATGCCGTCGACCTCGTAGGTCGGCTGCTGGTGGGTGGTGGCGTGGCTGGTCTCGAAGCAGCCGCCCTGGTCGATCGCCACGTCGACCAGCACCGAGCCCGGCCGCAGCAGCGCCAGCTGCGCGCGCGACACCAGCTTGGGCGCGGCGGCGCCGGGGATCAGCACCGCGCCGATCACCAGGTCGGTGTGCGGCAGGCATTGCTCGATCGCGTCGCGGGTGGAATACAGCGTGGTCAGCTGGTGGCCGTACAGTTCGTCCAGGTACTTGAGCCGTTCCAGCGAGCGGTCCAGCACCGTCACCCGCGCATGCAGGCCCATCGCCATGCGCGCGGCGTTGATGCCGACCACGCCGCCGCCGATCACCAGCACTTCGGCCGGCTTGACCCCGGGCACGCCGCCGAGCAACACGCCCGAGCCGCCCTGCGCCTTCTCCAGCGCGTGCGCGCCGGCCTGGATCGCCATGCGCCCGGCGACCTCGCTCATCGGCGCCAGCAACGGCAGGCCGCCATGGCCGTCGGTGACGGTCTCGTAGGCGATCGCGGTGCAACCGGAGCGCAGCAGCGCGCTGGCCTGCGCCGGGTCCGGCGCCAGGTGCAGATAGGTGAACAGCAACTGCCCCGGGCGCAGCAGCGCGCATTCGTCCGGCTGTGGTTCTTTGACCTTGACGATCATGTCGGCCTGCGCGAACACGCTCGCCGCGTCGTCGGCCAGGCGCGCGCCGGCGCGTTCGTAGTCGGCATCGGTCAGGCCGATGGCCTGGCCGCCGTCGCGCTGCACCAGCACCTGGTGCCCGTGCAGCACCAGTTCGCGGACTCCGGCCGGGGTCAGCCCGATCCGGTATTCGTGGTTCTTGATCTCTTTCGGGACGCCGACCAGCATGAGCGGTTCTCCAGGCATGCGGCGCGCGTGGGGAGCGCGGAGCGGTTGGGTTGGGGCGGATTGGATAGGGCCGATCAGGGCGTGCTGCGGATCATGTCGGCGAGCACCGCGAAGATGCGGTCGATGTGTTCGCGCTCCACGATCAGCGGCGGCGACAGCGCGATGGTGTCGCCGGTGACGCGGATCAGCAGGTCGCCCTCGTGGAAGCAGCGCTCGAAGATCTCGTAGCCGCGCGCGCCGGGCGCATCCTTGCGCGGCGCCAGTTCGATCGCGCCGATCAGGCCGAAGTTGCGGATGTCGACGACGTGCGGCAGGTCCTTCAGCGCATGGATCGCCTGCTGCCAATAGCCGCCCAGTTCGATCGCCTTGTCGAACAGGTTCTCCTCCGCATAGGTGTCCAGCGTCGCCAGCGCCGCGGCGCAGGCCAGCGGATGACCGGAGTAGGTATAGCCGTGGAACAGGTCGATGGCGCCGGCCGGGCCGTGCGCGAAGGCGTCGTGGATCGCGTGCGAGACGAATACCGCGCCCATCGGCACGCAGCCGTTGGTCAGTCCCTTGGCGGTCGTCATCAGGTCCGGGGTGACGCCGAAGCGCTGCGCGGCGAAGGCCTTGCCGACGCGGCCGAAGCCGGTGATCACCTCGTCGAAGATCAGCACGATGCCGTGCTTGTCGCACAGTTCGCGGATGCGCTGCAGGTAGCCGTGCGGCGGCAGCACCACGCCGGCCGAGCCGGAGATCGGCTCGATGATCAGCGCGGCGATGGTCGAGGCGTCGTGCAGTGCGACCAGCCGCTCCAGGTCCTCGGCCAGTTCCGCGCCGTGCGCCGGCAGCCCTTGCGAGAAGGCGTTGCGCTCGATGTCCAGCGTGTGTCGCAGATGGTCCACGCCGGGCAGCAGTGGGCCGTACCACTTGCGGTTGTTGGGCAGCCCGCCGACCGAGATGCCGCCGAAGCCGACCCCGTGGTAGCCCTTCTCGCGGCCGAGGAAGCGGGTGCGCTGGCCTTCGCCGCGGGCGCGGTGGTAGGCCAGTGCGATCTTCATCGCGGTGTCCACCGATTCGGAGCCGGAGTTGGTGTAGAACACGTGGTCCAGGCCGGTCGGGGCCAGTGCGACCAGGCGCTCGGCGAGCACGAACGGCAGCGGCGAGCCCATCTGGAAGGTCGGCGCGAAATCCAGCGTGGCGATCTGCCTGGATACCGCCTCGACGATGCGCGGCCGCGCGTGCCCGGCGTTGCAGCACCACAGCCCGGCGGTGCCGTCGAGAACCTGTCGGCCGTCCACGCTGCGGTAGTACATGCCCTCGGCCGAGGCCAGCAGCCGCGGCCGCGCCTTGAACTGGCGGTTGGCGGTGAACGGCATCCAGAACGCCTCCATGGCGTCCGGCGCCTGCGTGGCCTGGGCGGCGTAGTGGTCGGCCAGCGCCTGGGAGGAGGGGGGCGACTGAGGGCGCATCACAGGCTCCACGCAAGAGAAGTGTTGAAAAAACTTTACACCAACCGGAGCCGCGGTGGCGGCCGGGCCGCGTCTGCGCCACCGCCCGCAACGCAGGCCACTGCGCGGCGCGAACCCACGCATCAGCGCCAGGGTACGCCGGTCCGGCCGGATCGGCCGGTCGCGACGCGCGGCGCGCAAATTGACCGCGAGGAGCGGCTGTGTAAAGTATCCGGCAACACCCTCCAGGCCTTCCTCATCACGCGATGGATATCGGCGCCCGCCTGCATCGGGTTCGCACCGCCCACGGGCTGAGCCAGCGCGAGTTGGCCAAGCGCGTGGGCGTGACCAACAGCACCATCTCGCTGATCGAGCAGAACAAGGTCAGCCCGTCGGTGAGTTCGCTGAAGAAGGTGCTGGACGGCATCCCGATCTCGCTGGCCGATTTCTTCACCCAGGACCTGGACATCGGCGCGGCCGATGCGCCGTTCTACCGCACCGACGAATTGCCAGACGTGGGCAGCGACGGCATCCACTACTACCTGGTCGGGCAACACCGTCCGCAGCGGCAGATGTGCATCCTGCGCGAGGTGATGCCGCCCGGCAGCGACACCGGCGCCGCGATGCTGGTGCACGAGGGCGAGGAAGGCGGGGTGGTGGTGGCCGGCGAAGTGGAGATCACCGTCGGCGCGCAGGTGCGGGTGCTGCGCGCCGGCGAAGGCTACTATTTCGAAAGCCGGGTGCCGCATCGGTTCCGCAACGTCGGCAGCGACGCGGCGGTGATCGTCAGCGCCAATACCCCGGCCACGTTCTGAGCGGCGCGTGCGCCCGGCCGCGCTCGCACGACTTCAACATCCGTTCCTTCTTTCCGATCCGGAGCTCCCGATGAACGCACCCCGCACCCGCGACGCATGGCAGGCGATGGCCGCCGCGCTGCACCTGCGCACCCAGGCCTTCATCGACGGTCGCTACGTCGATGCGGCCAGCGGCAAGACCTTCGATTGCATCAGCCCGATCGACGGCCGCGTGCTCGGCCAGGTCGCCGACGGCGGCGCGGAGGACATCGAACGCGCGGTCGCCGCGGCGCGGCGCAGCTTCGACGCCGGGCGCTGGTCGCAGGCCAAGCCGGCGCAGCGCAAGAAGACCCTGCTCAAGCTGGCGCAGCTGGTCGAGCAGCATGCCGACGAACTGGCGCTGCTGGAATCGCTGGACATGGGCAAGCCGGTGCGCGATGCGCGCAGCGTGGACGTGGCGGCGACGGTGCGCTGCCTGGCCTGGACCGGCGAGGCGCTGGACAAGGTCTACGGCGAGGTGGCGCCGACCGGGCACGACGAACTGGGCCTGATCACCCGCGAACCGCTGGGCGTGGTCGGCGCGATCGTGCCGTGGAATTTTCCGCTGCTGATGGCGGCGTGGAAGATCGCCCCGGCGCTGGCCGCGGGCAACTCGGTGGTGCTCAAGCCCTCGGAGAAATCGCCGCTGAGCGCGCTGCGCCTGGCCGAACTGGTGGCCGAAGCCGGCATCCCCGACGGCGTGTTCAACGTGGTGCCCGGGTTCGGCAAGAGCGCCGGCGAGCCGCTGGCGCTGCACATGGACGTGGACGGGCTGGTGTTCACCGGATCCACCGCGGTCGGCAAGCGCCTGCTGCAATGCGCCGGGTTGTCGAACATGAAGCGTGCCTACATGGAATGCGGCGGCAAGAGCCCGAACCTGGTGTTCGCCGACGCGCCGGACCTGGAACAGGCGGCGCAGGCCGCGGCCGGCGCGATCTTCTACAACCAGGGCGAGGTCTGCACCGCGGCGTCGCGGCTGCTGGTGGAGCGCTCGATCAAGGACGAATTCGTCGCCCGCGTGGTCGCCGCCGGGCGCGCGCTGCAGCCGCGGCATCCGTTCGACGACGACGCGGCGATGGGCGCGCTGGTGGACGAGGCGCAGACCAACCGCGTGCTCGACTACATCGCCCGCGGCAGCGAGGAAGGCGCGCGGCTGCTGCTCGGCGGCAAGCGCGTGGACGTGGTGGCCGGCGGTTGCTACGTGGAGCCGACGATCTTCGACGAGGTCGGCCACGAGGACACCATCGCCCGCGAGGAGATCTTCGGCCCGGTGCTGTCGGTGATCGCCTTCGACGACGAAGCGCACGCGCTGCGCATGGCCAACGACAGCGACTACGGCCTGGCGGCCGGCGTCTGGACCCGTGACATCGGCCGCGCGCACCGCGTGGCGCGCAAGCTGCGCGCCGGCAGCGTGTGGGTCAACTACTGGGACGGCGGCGACATGACCGCCCCGTTCGGCGGCTACAAGCAATCGGGCAACGGCCGCGACAAGTCGCTGCATGCGTTCGACAAGTACACGGAGATGAAGGCGACTTGGATCAATTTGGCCGTTTAGTTCGGGACTCGGGACTCGGGACTCGGGATTTTCGCAAGTTTGCAGCTTTCGCGCTTTTCTGTAGGAGGGGCTTTAGCCCCGACGCCTTACCGATAACGCGTCGGGGCTAAAG
>NZ_JAYIQP010000038.1:0-17623 GCF_035026585.1 Xanthomonas sp. WHRI 7945 | reverse complement strand
CTTCAGTCGCGACGGGCTTTACCGGTGAAGCCCGTCGCGACTGAAGTCGCTCCCACAAACGGCAGATAGCGGCGCGTGGCTAAAACGTCCTGGCGTCCTGGCAATCTGGTCAGCGGCGCCTTGGCCTCATCGCGCCACGTCGGGAACCGACACTCCGGCCTCGGTCTGCAGCACCGGCTGCATGGTCCCGTCCGGGTTGTAATGCAGGTATTCGACCGTCACCGCGCGCCGGCCGATCGCGCCATTCAAGTCGCCGATCGCCAGGGTCGCGTTGTGCAGGAACAGGTACCAGCGGTCCTTGAACTCCACGATGCCCGGGTGGATGGTGAAGCTGTACTTGCCCGAGCCGGTCAGTTCGCCGCGATACGTCCACGGCCCGGTGAGGGCGGGCGCGGTCGAATAGGACACGTGTTCGTCGCGCTGCGTGTCCCGGTCCAGCGAGGCGTAGGTGAGGTAGTACAGATCGCCGCGCTTGTGCAGCCACGGGCCTTCCTCGAAATGCGGCGGGGTGATCTCGCGGATCGGGCCGTCGATCTCGATCATGTTCGGCTTGAGCTTGGCCAGATAGCACTGGCGATTGCCCCAGGCGATCCAGGTGGTGCCGTCGTCGTCGGTCAGCACGGTGGGGTCGATGTCTTCCCAGCTGTGCGTGCCCTTGGGCGTCATCGCATTGGTGATCAGGGCCGAGCCGCGCGCATCCACGAACGGGCCGGTCGGCGTGTCCGCGACCGCGACCGCGATGGCCTTGCCCGGATGCGTGGCGTCGTGCTCCACCGCCGCGTAGAAATAGAACTTGCCGTGCTTCTCGATGGCCTGCGACGCCCACGCGTCCTGCTTGGCCCACTTGAAATCCTTGACGCGCATAACCGGGGCATGGGCGGTCCAGGTCTTCATGTCCTTGGTCGAATAGACCAGCCACTCGCGCATGGTGAACATCTCGTCGCGCTGCGCCTCGTCGTGGCCGACGTACAGATACAGCGTGTCGCCGACCACCAGCGGCGCAGGATCGGCGGTGAATTTGTCGCGGACGATCGGATTGGAGCCGGCGGCCGGTTTGGGCTCGGCCGCGACCGCGCCGGCTGCTGCCGCCGCAAGCAGCGCCAGGAGTCCGAAACGGCATTGCCGGTGGCGCCAGGTCATCGTCAAGACGTTCATCGAGGTCTCCTTTGGTAGCGCTAGCATCGCGATGCTAACTCACTGGGAGCCGGGACCGGGGACCGGGGACCGGGGACCAGGGACCAGGGACCCGGAACAGCGAGTTCCCGAGGCTGCAAGATTCCGAAAAAAGCCACGCGGATGGCGGCTTTTCTAATTTTGCATAGAGCTGCCAACGATGGCGTCGCGTTCGTCCTCAGCGCACGGCTTTGCTTTTCCGGGTCCCCGGTCCCTGGTCCCCGGTCCCGGCGCAGCCACCGCTGCGCCCGCGCCTACAGCGCGCGCTTGCCCGTATCGCCAGGAATCTCGCGCACCAGCTTCGGCACCAGATAGCCGGACAGCCGCGCGGCCAGAGCCTGATGCAGCGCGCGCGCGGTCGCGTCGTCCACTTCGAAATGGGCCACGCCCTCGACCCGGTCCAGCTGGTGCAGGTAGTACGGCAGCACGCCGGCGGCGAAGCTGCGCTCGCTCAAGGCGGCCAGCGCCTCGACGCTGTCGTTGACTCCGCGCAGCAGCACCGCCTGGTTCAGCAGTTGCGCGCCGGTACTGCGCAACTGCGCCAGCGCCGCATCGACCCCGGCGTCGAATTCGTTGGCATGGTTGGCATGGATCACGAACGCCAGCGGCCACGGCAACGCGCGCAGCCAGGCCAGCAGCGGCGCGTCGACGCGTTCGGGCAACACCACCGGCAGGCGGCTGTGGATGCGCAGCCGCTTGAGTTGCGGAATGGCCGCCAGCGCGTCGGTCAGCTCGGCCAGCTTGGGCGTGGCCAGCGACAGCGGGTCGCCGCCGGACAGAATCACCTCGTCGATGTCCGGGTCGGCGGCGATCGCCGCCACCGCCTCGCGCCAGCCGTCGCGCGCCGCGGTCTCCTCGGCATACGGGAAGTGGCGGCGGAAGCAATAGCGGCAGTGCACCGCGCAGCTGCCGGTGGCGACCAGCAGCGCGCGCCCGCGGTATTTCTGGATCACCCCGTCGGCCTTCTTGGCCGCGGCGTCGCCGACCGCATCCAACGCAAAACCCGGCACCCGGCGCAGTTCGGCGTCGATCGGCAGTACCTGGCGCAGCAGCGGATCGTGCGGGTCGCCATGGCGCATGCGCGCGACGAAGCCGCGCGGCACGCGCAGCGCGAACTGCGTCGCAGCCTGTTCGGAGACGCCGAGCGCCTGCGGATCCAGCCCCAGCAACGCCAGCAACTCGTGCGGGTCGCGCAGCGCATCGCGCCACAGCTGCTGCCAGCGCGGCGGGGCCAATACGGTGGGGGACGGGGACGGCTGCATCGGGCGGGGGGCTGCGGTTATCATATGCGGTCATAAAACGAGCGCCCGCCGGTTGCGGCGGGGCTTCCCATTCTATCCGGCCGGCCGCCGAACGCGGCGGGTTTGCCTTACCCGAGGAGTTTCAGATGGCCAGCTACGGCATGAACGACGTCAAGAACGGGATGAAGATCCTGGTCAACAGCGAGCCCGCGATCATCACCGATACCGAATATGTCAAGCCGGGCAAGGGCCAGGCCTTCACCCGCATCAAGTACCGCTTCATCAAGTCCGGGCGCGTGGTCGAACTGACCATGAAGGCGACCGACAGCCTGGAAGCGGCCGACGTGGTCGATACCAACATGCAATACCTGTACACCGATGGCGAGTACTGGCACTTCATGCAGCAGGAAACCTTCGAGCAGGTGCAGGCCGACAAGGCCGGCGTCGGCGAAGCGGCCAAGTGGATCAAGGGCGAGGAAGACTGCGTGGTGACGCTGTGGAACGGCACCCCGATCCAGGTCACCCCGCCGAACTTCGTCGAACTGAAGATCGTCGAGACCGACCCGGGCGTGCGCGGCGACACCTCCGGCGGCGGCGGCAAGCCGGCCACGCTGGAAACCGGCGCGGTGGTGCGGGTGCCGCTGTTCGTCGGCCAGGACGAAATCATCAAGGTCGATACCCGCTCGGGCGAGTACTTCTCGCGCGTCAAGTAAGCCGACCGCCTGCGCGGCCGGGCGGCGCTGCGCCGGCAGCGGCGGCGGCCGGCGTCGCACGGCCGCGTGCGTCGCCGTGCCGCCACGCATCTGCAATGCCGAATCGCCGCACCGCGATCGCGGCCGATCCGTTTCCAGGAAATCCCGCGACGATGAGCCACGCCGACAGCGCCGATGCCAAATACCCGCACGACCGGGTCGTGTTCTTCAGCGATGCGGTCTTTGCCATCGCCATCACCCTGCTGGCGGTGGAGATCAAGGTGCCGGGGCATGCCCAGGTCGAGGCCGCCGGTGGCATCCTGGCCGCGTTGCACGGGATGTTGCCGCTGTTCATCGGCTTCGCGGTGAGCTTCCTGGTCACTGCGCTGTTCTGGAAGTCGCACCTGCAGCTGTGCCGGCATATCCGCCAGTTCGACGACCGGCTGATCTGGCTCAACGTGCTGCAGCTGCTGCTGATCGGCCTGCTGCCGTTCTCAACTGCGCTGTATTCGGACTACTTCGGCAGCCACCAGGCGTTCGCGGTGTATTGCGCGCACCTGGCCGCGATCGGTGCGGCGGCCTTGCTGATGCACGCCTACGCGGTGCGCAAGGAGGGCCTGGTGCAGCGGCTGGGCGCGCTGCAGGCGCGGGCGATGACGCTGCGCGTGGCGATCGCGCCGGTGGTGTTCGCGCTGTGCATCCCGCTGGCGATGGTCGCACCGGTGCTGGGGCGGCTGGGCTTCGTGGCGGTGTTCGTGCTGCAGTGGGTGGTGATGCGCGTATACCGGCGGCGCATCCTTCTTCAGGCGGCCGCGGCGACTTGATTCTCCCTTTTCCAGAGCACTTGCGATGACCTCCATTCCCGAATCCTGCGACCTGCTGATCGAAGCCGGCTACGTGGTCCCGATCGAGCCGCATGCGGTGGTGCTGGAGGACCACGCGGTGGCGGTGCGCGGCAGCGAGATCGTCGCGGTGTTGCCGCGCGCCGAGGCGCACGCGCGCTTTTCCGCCGCGCGCACCGTGTCGCGCCCGGACGCGGCGCTGCTGCCGGGCCTGGTCAATGCGCACACCCACAACCCGATGACGCTGCTGCGCGGCATCGCCGACGACCTGCCGCTGATGGTGTGGCTGCAGCAGCACATCTGGCCGGTGGAGACCGCGGTGATCGGCCCGGAGTTCGTCGCCGACGGCACCGCGCTGGCGATCGCCGAGATGCTGCGTGGCGGCACCACCTGCGCCAACGAGAACTACTTCTTCGCCGACGTGCAGGCCGCGGTGTACAAGCAGCACGGCTTCCGCGCGCGGGTGGGCACGGTGATCATCGATTTCCCGACCGCCTGGGCCAAGACCTCCGACGAATACTTCGAACGCGCCTGCGAGGTGCACGACCAGTGGCGCGACGATCCGCTGATCGGCATCGCCTTCGCCCCGCACGCGCCATACACGGTCAACGACGCCAACTTCGAGCGGGTACGGATGCTGTCCGACCAGCTCGACGTGCCGGTGCACCTGCACACCCACGAGACCGCGCAGGAAATCGCCGACTCGCTCAAGCAGTACGGCCAGCGCCCGCTGGCGCGGCTGGACCGGCTCGGCCTGGTCAACGACCGCCTGATCGCGGTGCACATGACCCAGCTCACCGACGCGGAGATCCACCTGTGCGCCGAGCGCGGGGTCAGCGTGGTGCATTGTCCCGAATCCAACCTCAAGCTCGCCTCCGGCTTCTGCCCGGCCTGCGCGCTGCAGCGCGCGGGCGTGAATCTTGCGATCGGCACCGACGGCTGCGCCAGCAACAACGACCTGGACATGTTCAGCGAGAACCGCACCGCGGCGATCCTGGCCAAGGCGGTGGCCAACGACGCCACCGCGCTGGACGCGGCCAGCACGCTGCGCGCGGCCACGCTGGGCGGCGCGCGCGCGCTGGGCTTCGGCGAGAAGATCGGCTCGATCGAAGTCGGCAAGCAGGCCGACCTGATCTGCGTGGACCTGTCGGCGCTGGAGACCCAGCCGCTGCACAACGTGCTGTCGCAGCTGGTCTACGCGACCGGCCGGCAGCAGGTCAGCGACGTGTGGATCGCCGGCCAGCGCAAGCTGGAGCAGCGCGTGCTGGTGGACATGGACGTGGACGCGCTGGTCGCCAACGCGCGGCAATGGCGCGAGCGCATCCGCAGCGTGCACGCCTGATCCGCTCTACTGCCGTGCCGCGCTGCGCGCGCGGCCCAACCCCCGAGATGCCGCCATGACCGCTTCCGCTTCCAACACCTCCGCCAACTTCGACCAGGCCGAACTGGACAAGTTCGGTGCCCTGGCGACCCGCTGGTGGGACGCCGACGGCCCGCAGAAACCGCTGCACGCGCTGAACCCGGTGCGGCTGCGCTACGTCGCCGACCGGCTGCCGCTGCGCGGCGCCAGCGTGCTCGACGTGGGCTGCGGCGGCGGCCTGCTGAGCGAGGCGCTGGCCAAGGAGGGCGCGCAGGTCACCGCGATCGACCTGGCTCCGGAGCTGGTCAAGGTGGCGCGGCTGCACCAGCTCGAGTCCGGCGTGGAGGTCGACTATCGCGTGCAGTCGGTCGAGGACCTCGCCGCCGAGCGGCCGGGCAGCTTCGACGCGATCACCTGCATGGAGATGCTCGAGCACGTGCCCGATCCGGCGGCGATCGTGCGCGCCTGCGCGACCCTGCTCAAGCCCGGCGGCCATCTGTTCCTGTCCACGCTCAACCGCACCCCGGCCGCGTTCGCGCTGGCCATCGTCGGCGCCGAGTACGTGGCGCGGCTGCTGCCCACCGGCACCCACCGTTACCAGGACTTCATCAAGCCGGCCGAACTGGCCGCATGGCTACGCCAGGCCGACCTGCAACTGCACGACGTCAGCGGCATGGCCTACGAGCCGTGGCGCAACCGCGCGCGGCTGTCCACGCGCACCGAGGTGAACTATCTGGCGTGTGCGGTGAAGCCGTGATTGGGGATTCGGGATTCGGGATTGGCAACAGCATGCGTGCGTACGCGTGATGCCTTCCGATTCCCGAAGCCAGGATCGCGATGTCCAGCCGTCGCAGGCCGGGGCATCCCGGAATTTCCCGCGCGCGGTGCTGTTCGACCTGGACGGCACGCTGCTGGACAGCGCGCCGGATCTGCTGGCTGCGACCAATGCGCTGCGGGCCGAGCGCGGGCGTGATGCGCTGACCCTGGAACAGTTGCGTCCGGTGGTGTCCAAGGGTTCGCGCGCGATGCTGGGCGTGGCCTTTCCCGAGTTGCCGGCCGCCGCGCGCGATGCGCTGATCCCCGAGTTCCTGCGCCAGTACGAAACCCTGATCGGCCGGCATTCGCAGCCGTTCGACGGCATCGCGACGTTGCTGCAGCGGCTGGAAGATGCCGGCTGCGTGTGGGGCATCGTCACCAACAAGCCCGAATACCTGGCGCGGCTGATCCTGCCGCAGCTGGGCTGGGAACGGCGTTGCGCGGTGCTGATCGGCGGCGACACGCTGGCCGAGCGCAAGCCACATCCGCTGCCGCTGCAGGTCGCCGCACAGCGCCTGGACCTGGCGCCGGTGCAGGCCGCCTACGTCGGCGACGACGAGCGCGACATCATCGCCGCGCGCGCCGCCGGCATGGCCTCGGTGGCCGTGCTGTGGGGCTATCGCCTGGACGGCGAGGATCCGCTGGCCTGGCGCGCCGATGCGCTGGTCGCCGCGCCGTCCGACCTGTTCGATGCGAGCGCCTGGCCCGGCGCGCCGCAGCGTCCCTGACCTTCCGGAATCCCGTGATCGCATGAGCAGCACCTCCGCCCTGGATGCCTTCCTCGACAAATGGCGCAGCCGCTGGCCGGAATGGGCGGTGGCCGAAACGTTCGTGCCCGCGGCGCAGCGCGTGCGCGCCGTGGCGTGGTTCGCGCTGCTGCAGGAATTCGACGACATCCTCAACATCGCCGGCGATCCGCTGCCGGCCGATGCCAAGCTGGCCTGGTGGGGCGAGGAATTGCGCAGCTGGGCCGCGCAACGCTCGCGGCACCCGCTGGGGCGGGTGCTGGAGCCGGTGGCCGCGCCGTGGGCGCAGCTGGCCGAGGCCTTGCCGGGCCTGCTCGCCTCGCGCGCGGCCGCGGCCGATCCGGCGCACGCCTACGAGCGCCTGGAGGCGTTCGCGCTGGCCGCCGCGCAGGTCGAGCGTGCGGTGTTCGAGGGCGAACGCGATGCCGCGTCCGCGCTGGCCACGCAGGTCTTGGCGCAGCGGCTGGCCGCCGCCGGCATCGCCGCGGTGCCGCTGTCGCTGCGTGGCGGCGACGACGCCCAGGCGCAGCAGCGCTGGGCGCAGGCCTTGCTGCAGCGTTGGCCGCGACGCGTGGACGGGCCGCGGTCGCGGCGCATCGTGTCGGCGCTGGCGCGCGCGCGAATCGCGCAGCAGGCCCGTGGCGTCCGCAAGCCGCCGAGCCAGATGGCCTCGCTGTGGCGCGCGTGGTGGGCCGGCTTGGGCTGAGGCCAGGGCAGGGATCGAGCGGCGCTGCGGCGGAGCACGTGCCGTTCGGTGTCGCCACACGCGCTTGCCGCAGCCGATCGGTGGGAGTAAGTGCGGACGCTGCCGGCGAGTAGCAGCGCCAGCCTGCGCAGTGGATGCGCACAATCACGCGCATGACCGCGGGTTCGCCTGGCAACGGCCGCGGCGCAATCCCACAGGTCAATGAGGCTACGCCCGACCGGCCGTCATCGATGCGCGCATGGCATGGCAATCGCCGCCGTCGCGCGCCGGCCAGTGATGCCAGATACTGGCGTCTGCCTTGGGGCGGACGTGGCGATCGTCTGCGCCCTGCGCCGGGGCAGCAAGTCCATGCCGCAGGCAGGTAGTGCGCCCGGCGACACGGCGGCGCCATGCCGAGGCGGAAATGAGCGGCATGCCAGCAGCTGCGGATAACGCCGTTGGCGTCTGCAACCCGATCCGGGCCCGTGCAGGGCCGTGCACGCTTTCATGCGGCGTCGTCGGTCCTTCCATATTCGACCGGGCAGGTTGACTGGAGTCAGCTGTTGCTCCGAATATAAGTGCAATTTGCACATGTATGCCTTTGGTGCCATCATGCACGCGAGGCAGCTTTCGCTGCCGTAGAGATCGGGTGGATCGAGAAATATAGCGACGTTCCGGCGCATTTGGCTCTATCCGAATCAATCCAATAACGTGCTTTTTGCACTGAATATGCCGTTACGCACCAAATCACGGCGGCCACCGCAAGGACATTGCAATGACCCAGAACTTCGCAAGCGACATCCTGATCGTGGGCGCCGGCGTCGCCGGCCTGACCCTGGCCTTGGACCTGGCCCGCCGCAACCTGCCGTTCCGGCTGATCGACAAGCTGGACGGGCCGTTCCGCGGTTCGCGCGGCAAGGGCATCCAGCCGCGCAGCCAGGAGGTGTTCGAGGACCTGGGCATCGTCGATCGCCTGGTGGCGGCCGGTGGCGTCTATCCGCCGCAGCGCAGCTACCGCGAGGACGGCAGCTACCGCGAATCCGCGCTGGCGGACCAGCACGGGCCCACTCCCGCCGAGCCGTATCGAATTCCGCTGATGGTGCCGCAGTTCCTGACCGAAGCGGTGATGCGCGAGCGCCTGGCCGAACTCGGCAGGCGGCCTGAATTCGGCTGCGAACTCATCGGCTTCGCCCAGGATGCGGACGGCGTGACCGCGCAGCTGCGCAGCGCACAGGGCGAGGAAACGGTGCGCGTGCGCTACCTGGTCGGCGCCGACGGCGGCCGCAGCTTCGTGCGGCGTGCGCTGGGCATCGGCTTCGAAGGCAAGACCCTCGGCGTGCGCGCCGTCGTCGCCGACCTGATGCTGCACGGTCTGGACCGGCACGCGTGGCACCGCTTCAACGAGGACTCGATGCAGACGCAGCTGTCGCTGTGCCCGCTGATGGGCACGCCGCTGTTCCAGCTACAGGCGCCAGTCCCGCTGGAAGGCGAGGTCGATCTCAGCGCGCAGGGGCTGAGCGGGATGATCGCCAGCCGCAGCGGCCGCGGCGATATCGTCGTCGATTCGGTCAGCTGGGCATCGGCGTTCAACATGCAGGCGCGGTTGGCGGAGCGTTACCGCGATCGGCGCGTGCTGCTCGCCGGCGACGCCGCCCACGCCCATCCGCCGACGGGCGGACAGGGCCTGAACACCAGCGTCCAGGACGCCTACAACCTCGGCTGGAAGCTCGCCGCGGTGCTCGGCGGCGCGTCACAGGCGCTGCTGGACAGCTACGAAGAAGAACGCCGCCCGGTCGCGGCGCAGATGCTGGGCCTGGCGACCAGACTGCTGGAGGCGTCGGCGAGCGGCCCGGTGCGGCGCGGTCGCGAGGTGCAGCAGCTCGATATCGGTTACCGCGGGTCGTCGCTGACGCTGGAGCGGCCGGCGCGCGATGGCGGCATCCGCGCCGGCGACCGCGCAGCGGACGCACCGTGTCGCGGCGCGGGTGGGCAATCGCGGCGTTTGTTCGAGCTGTTCCAGGGGGCGCATTGGACACTGCTCGGCTACCACGTCGACCGTGATGCGTGGGCGCCGCCCGCGCGCGCCGGCCTGCATGTCCATCGGGTGGGGCCGGACGCCGACATCGCCGACGATGCCGGGCACCTCCGCGCCGCGTATGGGGTGGCAGCCGGCGACTGGGTGCTGGTGCGCCCCGACGGCCATGTCGGCGCCATCGTCTCGGCGCACGAGGCTGCGGCGCTGGAGGCGTATCTCGGCGCGGTGGGTCTGGAGGCGTACGCGCACGCGGCTTGATCGCTGTCGGCGCCGCCCGCAGGCGAGGGCGGCGTTCAAGCGCCAGTCGCAGGCGATGCGGACGATCGTGGCGGCACCGGCGGCGATCTGTGCCGGCCACCACTGGCGTTGGCGCTACGCCGAAACGCGCGTGCGGGCGATAGTGCCTTCCCACAACAGCGCGCTGTCGGCCAGCCGCCGCAGCAGCAGCGTCAGCCGCTGTACGTCCTGCTCGCTCCAGTCGGCGAGCATCGCGCTGACGATGCGCTTGCGTGCCGCGTCGATCGCATCGACCATCTCCCGGCCCTTGCCGGTGACCAAGGCCTCGTTGACGCGCGCGTCGGTCTGCGCCGCGCGCCGGGTGACCAGCTTGAGCTTCTGCAGCTTCGCCACCTGGCGGCTGACGGTGGTGTAGTCGCGTCCAAAGCGCTCGGCCAGCTCGACCACGCCGATCGGGCCGAAGCGGGCGATGCCCACCAGCAGCGGGAACAGCGTGCTGTCCAGGGAAATGCCGGCTTCTTCGACCATCGCCGCATCGCCCTGCGGCCGGTTGATCACGCCGACCAGGTCGATCAGCGCGCCATGCAGCATCTGGATCTCGAGGTCGATGGGGGGCGTGGCGGCTTTCTTCGGCACTGGCACGGACTCTTGCGGAATGGGTGCAATATACATGCAGTGCGCGGGCGCGATGTCCGCCGGATCCTTGCGAGGTGTCGCTCACTGCTGCGGCACCGGTGATGCGCACCGGCACTGCGCAGATGCCGCAGCGGGCGATCTCAGTGCGAGCGTGGCGCGCGGGCTAGCGCGGCAGCAGAAAATTCGCCGTTGCCGGCGGCGCATCGCCGTCGTGGCCCAGCGCCGTGCCCTGCGCCTCGTCCTTCAATTGCACGCCGGACAGCTGGCGCCGGCAGGCCTCGTGCATCAGATACGCCAGCTTGTGTGCGGCCTGCGCATAGCTCAGGCCTTCGCCGCGGATATTGGAGATGCAGTTGCGGCAGGCATCGGTGAGGCCGATGCGCGGGGCGTAGGTGAAATACGCGCCCAGGCTGTCGGGCGAACTCAGTCCGGGACGTTCGCCGATCAGCATCAGCGTCATGCGCACGCCGAGGAGCTCGCCGATCTGGTCGCCGATCGCCACGCGCCCTTGTTCGACCAGCGTCGCCGGCGCCAGCGACCAGCCTTCGGCGGCGGCCAGCGCGTCGATGCGCTCGAGCATCGGCAGAGCGTGCCGGTGCACCGCCAGCGCCGACAGGCCGTCGGCGACGATCACTGCCAGGTCGGCAGGTGCGCGCTGCAGCGCCGCGTGGCCGCGCAGCTGGTCGGTCGATTCCTCGCTCAGCCGGCGGCCCAGGTCCGGGCGCTGCAGGTAGACGTGGCGATCGCCGGCGGCGCTGTGCAGCAACAGCGGCTCGCGGCCGCGCCGTGCCAGTTCCGCGCGCAGCGCCGCGTGATCGAAGCGCAGGTGCACCGCGTCGCGCGCCTGCGCATGGGCGAACTGGAAATCCAGCTGCGCGGCGGTCGGCAGGCTGGTGCCGGCGCGGCCGAGCGCGATGCGCGCCGGCGTCAGCCGGCGCAACGCGTGCCAGGGATCGGCGCGGGCGGGACGGTCGCTGTCGTCGTGCATAAGCCTTCCCTCAGTCCAGCTGCGCCAGCGCGCGCTGGAACGCCGGCGGCGGCGCATCGCCGAGCCGGAAGCGGCCATGCTCCAGGCGCAAGATGTCCAGCCGTTCCAGCCAGGCCTCGAATTCCGGCGCCGGGCGCAGCCCGAGCACCTGGCGCGCGTACAGCGCATCGTGAAACGAGGTGGTCTGGTAGTTGAGCATCACGTCGTCGGAGCCGGGGATGCCCATGATGAAGTTGATGCCGGCGGCACCGAGCAGGGTCAGCAGCACGTCCATGTCGTCCTGGTCGGCCTCGGCATGGTTGGTGTAGCAGATGTCGCAGCCCATCGGCACGCCGAGCAGCTTGCCGCAGAAGTGATCCTCCAGCCCGGCGCGGATGATCTGCTTGCCGTCGTACAGGTATTCGGGGCCGATGAAGCCGACCACGGTGTTGACCAGCAGCGGCTTGAACCGCCGCGCCACCGCGTAGGCGCGCGCCTCACAGGTCTGCTGGTCCACGCCGTGGTGCGCGTCGGCCGACAGCGCGCTGCCCTGGCCGGTCTCGAAATACATCACGTTGTCGCCGACGCTGCCGCGCTTGAGGCTGAGTCCGGCCTCGTAGCCTTGCTGCAGCAGCGCCAGGTCGATGCCGAAGCCGGCATTGGCCTTCTGCGTGCCGGCGATGGACTGGAACACCAGGTCCAGCGGCACTCCGCGTTCGATGACCTCGATGGCGGTGGTGACGTGGGTGAGCACGCAGGCCTGGGTCGGGATCTCGTAGCCGGCGATCACCGCGTCGAGCATCTTCAGCAACTCGCAGATGGTCCGGGTGTTGTCGCTGGCCGGATTGATCCCGATCACCGCGTCGCCGTTGGCGTACAGCAGCCCGTCGAGCACGCTGGCGGCGATGCCGGCCGGATCGTCGGTGGGGTGGTTGGGCTGCAGCCGCGTCGACAAGCGCCCGCGCAGCCCCAGCGTGTTGCGGAACGCGGTGACCACTCGGATCTTCTGCGCGACCAGCACCAGGTCCTGGATCCGCATCAGCTTGCAGACCGCCGCGGCCATCTCCGGGGTCAACCCCGGCGCCAGCGCGGCCAGCGCCGCCTCGTCGGCCGCCTCGCCGAGCAGCCAGTCGCGGAAGCCGCCCACGGTCAGGTGCGCCACCGGCGCGAACGCGGCCGCGTCGTGGCTGTCCACGATCAGCCGGGTCACCTCGTCGTCTTCGTAGGGAATCACCGCCTCGTGCAGGAAGTGCCGCAGCGGCAGGTCGGCCAGCGCCATCTGCGCGGCGACCCGCTGCGGCTCGCTGGCCGCGGCCAGCCCGGCCAGGCGATCGCCCGATCGCGCCGGCGTGGCCTTGGCCAGCAGGTCCTTGAGATCGTCGAAGCGCCAGGTCTGGCCGCCGACGCTGTGTGCGAAACCGCTCATGCCGGATCCTCCTGCAGGCGCCCGCGCGCGGCGGGCGCCATGTGCTCGATCATGCCTCGCCGGTGGCCTCGGCGGCGATGACGCCGCCGCTGCGGCGCAGGCTCAGCGCGCAGCAGCCCGCACCAAGCAGCATCAGGCCCAGGAACACCAGCGCCAGCAGCGCGTTGAACCAGACCATCGCCGCCAGGCACACCAGCGCCAGCAGCAGCGCCACGGCGGGCACCAGCGGATAGCCCGGCGCGCGGTAGCTGCGTTGCAACTGCGGCTCGGCGCGGCGCAGCTTGAACAGGCTGAGCATGCTCATGATGTACATGACGATCGCGCCGAACACCGACATGGTGATCATCGCCGCAGTCAGCGACATGCCCTGCACCTGCACCAGCCCGTCGCTGTAGATCGCCGCCACCCCGACCACGCCGCCGGCCAGGATTGCGCGGTGCGGGGTGCGGAAGCGCGACAGCTTGGCCAGGCCGTGCGGCAGGAAGCCGGCGCGCGCCAGCGCGAAGAACTGGCGCGAATAGCCCAGGATGATGCCGTGGAAGCTGGCCACCAGGCCGAACAGGCCGATCCACACCAGCATGTGCAGCCAGGTCGAGTCGTTGCCGACCACCGCCTTCATCGCCTGCGGCAGCGGATCGTTGATGTTGGACAGCGTGCGCCAGTCGCCGACGCCGCCGGCCATGATCATCACCCCGAACGCCAGCGTCACCAGGGTCAGGATGCCGGCGATGTAGGCGCGCGGAATGGTGCGTCTGGGGTCCTTGGCCTCTTCGGCGGCCATCGCCGCGCCTTCGATCGCCAGAAAGAACCAGATCGCGAACGGGATCGCGGCGAAGATGCCGCCGATCGCCGCCAGGCTGAAGCTGTCCGACCCCGCCCAGCCGCCGCGCGCGAAGTTGGCCACGCTGAAGCCCGGCGCGACCACCCCCATGAACACCAGCAGCTCGATCACCGCCAGCACGGTGACGATCAATTCGAAGGTGGCGGCGATGCCGACGCCGAGGATGTTCAAGGTCATGAAGATGGCATAGGCGCCGACCGCGGCCAGGCGCGGGTCCAGCGTCGGGAACTGCACGTTGAGGTAGGCGCCGATCGCCATCGCGATCGCCGGCGGCGCGAACACGAACTCGATCAGCGTGGCGATGCCGGCGATCATCCCGCCGGCGGTGCCGAACGCGCGCAGGCTGTAGGCGAACGGACCGCCGGCGTTGGGAATGGCGGTGGTCAGTTCGGTGAAGCTGAAGATGAAACAGGTGTACATCACCGCCACCAGCACCGTGGTGACCAGGAAGCCGAGCGTGCCGGCGGCGCCCCAGCCATAGCTCCAGCCGAAGTATTCGCCGGAGATCACCAGGCCCACGGCGATGCCCCACAGGTGCAGGGTGCCGAGGGTGGGTTTGAGCTTTTCGATCGTCATGCGCACATCTCCTGGACGGGGGGAGGGAGAGCGAACGCCGCGGCGAGATCCGCCGTGGGATTTGCGATTGCGCATTGCGCGCAGTTGCGGGCGCCGGGCCACGGCTGCAGGCTGGCCGCCCAACGGTTATACCGCAAAGCAGCATGGCGCCGCGCCTGGCCCGCGGCCGCATTTGGATACGATCGATGGTGGTGGCTGCGCTATGCTCGGCGCAGAGGTCAGGGGGCCGTCAGTCCGGTGGGGACGGGCTACGCCGTGTTCGGCGCGGACGGGACGAGGAAGATCGAGTGGATTCATGCCGATGAGCGGGCGCGTGTCGCCGCCGTACCGGGCGGGCGCAAGCGCGTCCGGCCGGTTCGTCGTGTTCGGTGCCCAGGCGCCTGCGCGCCATCGACAGGCGGCGCGCGAGCCGTGGCGCCAGGCGCGCAGTTGGACGCCGGGTACGCAGCGTGGCCCAGCCCCGGCGCGCCGACAGGCCATGATCGACGTATGACGCGCACGTGCCGTTGGTCGCGCTGGCTGCTGTTGCTGTGCGTGTGCGCGGCCGACGCCGCGCTCGCGCAGCGCGTGCACTTGCAACGCCTGCCCGCCGATCCGCCGGCCGCGGAGGTGGTGGCGGGCGCACACCTGGCGCAACTGCAGGACGACCTGCATGGCAGCACCTTGTACGAACCGCTGAAGACGCCGACCTGGTGGCGGGTGCGCGCCGATCGCGCGATCGGCGCCGACGGCGATTCGCAACTGGTGCTGCAGGCGCCGTACCTGACCCGGGTGGAAGCCTGGGTGCCGGGCCAGGCCGCGCCGACCCGGCATGCGCTGTACGGCGCCGACGCCGACCTCGGCTATTCGACCCGCGCGCTGGTCATCGCGCTGCCGCATGGCCTGCCGCAAGGCGCCTCGGTCTGGCTGCGGGTGCAGGCGCCGGCGGCGGTCCCGATGCCGGTGTCGATCGCGCCGCTGGCGCAGGTGCATCGCGACGATCTGCACTACGTCGGCTGGCGCGCCTTCATCATCGGCTCGACCGCGGTGCTGGCGATCCTGGCCATCGCGTTGTGGGCGCGCCTGCGCGAGCGGGTCTACGGCTATTTCACCGCCAACGTCCTGTGCGTGCTGCTGTACCTGCTCGGCATCGGCGGCGAAGCGCGGGCGGTGCCGGGCCTGGACGTCCTGTTCGCTTCTTCGCCGGCGCCGATACGGATCGTGGCGGCGCTCGGCGGCTTCTTCATCATCAACTTCCAGCGCCGGCAACTGGAAATGCACCGGCATCTGCCGCGGCTGGACCGGGTGCTGCAAGCCTGCGCGACCGTTCTGCTGTGCATCGCCGTGGCCTGCCTGGTGTCGACGGCGTCCTGGCTGAGCCTGCTGGGCAACCTGGCGCTGATCCTCGGCGCCATGTTGCTGCTGCCGTGCTCGCTGCTGCTGGCCTTGCGCGGGCAGCGCTACGCCTGGCACCTGCTGGCGTCGTGGGCGCCGCTGCTGACGTTCTGCGTGCTGCGCTGCCTGGAACTGAGCGGCTGGCTGCGCCTGGACCAGGCCACGCCGTGGGTGGCGCACGGGATCAGCCTGGCGCTGGCCAGTTCGTGCCTGCTGGTGACGATCGGCCTGGCCGAGCAGATGCTGGAGCTGCGCCGCGATCGCGACCGGGTGAGCCGGCTGGCGACGGTGGACGGCCTCACCGGCATGCTGACCCGCGCGGCCACGCAGCAGCGCCTGGCGCAGGCGATGCTGGACGCCACGGCCGCCGCGCAGCCGCTGGCCGTGGCCTATATCGACATCGACCACTTCAAGCGCATCAACGACGTACACGGCCACGCCGCCGGCGACGACTGCCTGCGCTGGGTCGCCGCCTGCGCCCGTGCGCGCCTGCGCAGCACCGACACGCTCGGCCGCCAGGGCGGCGACGAGATGCTGGTGCTGATGCCGGGCGCCACGCTTGCCGCGGCGCGACGCGTGGCCGAGGACATCTGCAGGCATCTGCACGAACAGCCCCTGCAGCGCGACGGGCAGACGCTGTCATGCACGCTGAGCGTCGGCGTGGCCCAATGGCGGCCAGGCGAAAGCATCGAGTCGCTGTTGCAGCGCGCCGACGCCGCGCTCTACGCCAGCAAGGCCGCCGGCCGCAACCGGGTCAGCGTTTCCGCGATCACGTCCACCCACCAGGAGTCTCCGCCATGAGCGCACGTCCCGCCGTCTCCGCACTCGATCCCGCGCAACTGCGCGTCGCCGACATCCTGCTGCAACTGGGTCGCGGCCCGGTCTCGGAACTGATCGCCTGGTGCGGCGACAGCATCTACAGCCATGCCGCGATCGTGGTCGACCAGGACCAGTTGATCGAAGCGGCGGCCGACGGCGTGCGCCGCTATCCGCTGCAGCAGCGGCTGGCCGATACCGGCAACTATCTGCTGATCGATGCCTACCGCCCGCTGAGCTACGCCGGCATCGCGCTCGAGGACGCCGATCGCGCCAGCGTGCTGGCCAAGGCGCAGTCCTTGCTCGGCGTCCCGTATCCGCTGGACAGCCTGGCCACGCTGGGCGTGCTGGTGGCGATTCGCGGCAAGTGGCCGCAACACTGGCTGGCGCGGATCGTGGTGCGCGAGGCGCTGGACCATCTGGTCCGCGACAACCCCTCGCACATGGTGTGCAGCGAAGTGGTGTATCGCGCCCTGGCCGAATGCGACGCACAGCCGAGCGGGCGGCTGGCGCCGCAGATCGTGCTCAGCGGGCCGACCCACCTGCCGTTCCCGGACATGGACTGGAAGGCGCTGTGGGAGGAGGTCTGGCAGTTGCTGCACCCCAAGCGGAGCAGGCGCTCGGCGACGTGGCGCAGCGCCTGGCCGCGGTGGAGGGGGCGCCGGCGGGCATGCTGGCGTCGTCACTGACCACGGTCGGCGACGACGAACTGGCCGCACGCGCCAATGCGGTCCGCGCCGGGCTGGGCCTGGACCCGCTGCCGATCACCACGCAGGCGCAGGACGACGGCTCGCTGCTGCTGGAGGCCGCCGCCGACGCCACGCCGACGCCGCTGCCGCATCCCAATCCCAAGCTGGTGATGCCGCTGGATCTGGCCAACAGCCCGTCGCACGTGGTGCTGGGCCGGCTGCTGCAGGCGGAGGATGCGCCGGCGTAGCTTCTAGGTGGGGATGCGGGAAACTGCGTCAGCTGTGACTGCTGTGATAGCTGCTACGGTTGTGGCGGCTGCGGCAGTGCGTTGGCGGATAGTGCCTGTCGCGGCTGAAGCCGCTCCTACAAGGAGCACGGGTACTTGCCATGTGCACTGTAGATACCGTCTTCCCGTCTAACAGGCAATGGCCTTTTGAGGATCGAAGGGCGTGTTTGATTTGAGGACGCCG
>NZ_JAYIQP010000037.1:0-18819 GCF_035026585.1 Xanthomonas sp. WHRI 7945 | reverse complement strand
GGCTTCAGCCCCGACGCCTTACCGATAACGCGTCGGGGCTGAAGCCCCTCCTACAGAAAAGCAAAAATGCGGCGCACTTGCGGCCATCCCCGGGTCCCTGGTCCCCGGTCCCCGGTCCCGCCTCACAACACATAAACGAACAAGAACAACGCCAGCCACACCACGTCGACGAAGTGCCAGTACCACGCCGCCGCTTCGAAGGCGAAATGGTTGTCGCGGCTGAAATGCCCGCGCGCCGAGCGCAGCCACATCACCAGCAGCATGACCGTGCCCAGCAGCACGTGCACGCCGTGGAAGCCGGTGAGCATGAAGAAGGTCGAGCCGTAGATGCCCGAGCCCAGGGTCAGGTTGAGTTCCTTGTAGGCGTGGATGTATTCCTCGGCCTGGAAGAACAGGAAGACGCAACCCAGCAGCACGGTCAGCCCCTGGAACACCAGCAGGCGCGCGCGATGGCCGGCCTTCAGCGCGTGGTGGGCGATGGTCAGGGTCACGCCGGAGCTGAGCAGGATCAGCGTATTGATCAGCGGCAGGCCCCAGGCCGGGATGGTCTGGAACTGGCCGCCGACCGCGCCCGGGCCGTTGGTCGGCCACGCCGCCGAATAGCCGTCCCACAGCAGCGCGTTGGTCATCACCCCGTCGCCCTCGCCGCCCAGCCACGGCAGGATGAAGGTGCGGGTGTAGAACAGCGCGCCAAAGAACGCGCCGAAGAACATCACTTCGGAGAAGATGAACCAGACCATGCCCATGCGGAAGGACACGTCGACCTGACGGTTGTAGTGACCGGCGATGGACTCGCGGATCACGTCGCCGAACCACATGAACAAGGTCGCCACCAGCATCGCGATGCCGGCGAAGAAGCTCCACTTGCCCCAGGCCGCGTCGTTGAGCCAACTGGCCACGCCGATCATGGTCACGAACATCGCGATCGAGCCGATGAACGGCCAGCGGCTGTGGCTGGGCACGTAATAGGCAGTGGCGTCGGTGCTGGGCTGGGCCATGGCGGGCGTTCCGGGTCGGGTCAAGGGGCTGCGTGCACGGAACCGGCCAGTTTCGGCGATCCCAGTTCGGCGCTCAGCGCATCGTTCTTGAAGAAGGTATACGACAGGGTGATGGTGGTGATGTCGCTCGGCAGGTTCGGGTCGACGATGAAGCGCACCGGCATGTCGCGCTTCTCGCCGGCCTGCAGGGTCTGCGCGGTGAAGCAGAAGCACTCGGTCTTGGTGAAGTAGCCGGACGCGCGCGACGGCGCCACCGACGGCACCGCGCTGCCGACGATCGCGCCTGCGCCGTCGTTGCGCGCGTAGTACAGCGCCTCGTTGAGCTCGCCGGGCACCACGTCCATGGTCAGCTGCTCCGGGTGGAACGACCACGGCAGCTTGGAGTTCACCCCGCCGTCGAATTCCACCTTGACCGTGCGCTTGCCGAGCAACGGCTTGCCCGCCTGCGGGCCTTCGCCCGGACCGCGCTCCAGGCGCACGCCGAACACCTTCTCGCAGGCGATGCGGTACAGCGGCACCAGCGAGAAGGTCAGCACGAACACCGCCAGCGCCACGCCTACCAGCTTGAACAGGCCGGCGCTGCTGTGCACGCGGGGCGCCGGCGCGTTCATCGGCCGAGCACTCCGGACAGGATGAAGCCGGCATAGATCAGCAACGCGATCGCGCCGACCACCAGCGCGGTGCGCACGGCGCGCTTGCGGCGCAGCACCAGATCGTCGAGCGGCGGTTGTTGCGCGGTCATCAGTGGCTGATGTCGTCGTGGGCCAGGTCGCCGGGCTTGAGCACCGGCGGCAGGGTGAAGGTATGCGCCGGCGCCGGCGACGGCACGGTCCACTCCAGGCCGCGCGCGCCTTCCCACGAACGCGCCTCGGCGCGCGCGCCGCTGCGCAACGACGCCAGCAGGATGCCGGCCATCAGGAACGGAGTGACGAACATGCCGAACGCGCCGATCGAGCTGATCAGGTTCCAGTCGGCGAACACCACGTTGTAGTCGGGAATGCGCCGCGGCATGCCGGCCAGGCCGAGGAAGTGCTGCGGGAAGAACAGCAGGTTGACGAACAGCATCGTCCACCAGAAATGGAACTTGGCCCAGCCCTCGTTGTACATGCGCCCGGTCCACTTCGGCCACCAGTAGTACACCGCGGCGATCAGCGCGAACACCGCGCCGGTGACCAGCACGTAGTGGAAGTGCGCGACCACGAAATAGGTATCGTGGTACTGGAAGTCGGCCGGCACGATCGCCAGCATCAGCCCGGAGAAGCCGCCGATGCTGAACAGGATCACGAACGACACCGCCCACAGCATCGGCGATTCGAACGTCAGCGAGCCCTGCCACATGGTGCTGACCCAGTTGAACACCTTCACCCCGGTGGGGATGGAGATCAGCATCGTGGCGAACATGAAGTAGATCTCGCCGCCCAGCGGCATGCCCACGGTGAACATGTGGTGGGCCCAGACGATGAAGCTCAGGAACGCGATCGCCGCGATCGCGTAGACCATCGCCTGGTAGCCGAACAGCGGCTTGCGGCTGAAGGTCGGGATGATCTCGCTGATCACGCCGAACGCCGGCAGGATCATGATGTAGACCTCGGGGTGGCCGAAGAACCAGAAGATGTGCTGGTACATCACCGGGTCGCCGCCGCCGGCGGCGTTGAAGAACGAGGTGCCGAAGAACTTGTCGGTCAGCAGCATGGTCACCGCGCCGGCCAGCACCGGCATCACCGCGATCAGCAGGAACGCGGTGATCAGCCAGGCCCAGCAGAAGATCGGCATCTTCAGCAGGTCGATGCCCGGCGCGCGCATGTTCAGCACGGTGGCGATGATGTTGATCGCGCCCATGATCGAGCTGATGCCGGCGACGTGGATCGCGAACACGCTGAAGGCCACGTTGTAGCCGCCCTGCAGCGACAGCGGCGGATACAGCGTCCAGCCGCCGGCGGGTGCGCCGCCGGGAATGAACAGGGTCAGCAGCAGCAGGGTGAAAGCCACCGGCAGCAGCCAGAACGACCAGTTGTTCATGCGCGGCAGCGCCATGTCCGGCGCGCCGATCTGCAGCGGGATCATCCAGTTGGCCAGGCCGACGAAGGCCGGCATGACGCCGCCGAAGATCATCACCAGCGCATGCACGGTGGTCATCTGGTTGAAGAACTCGGGCTTGACGAACTGCAGCCCCGGTTGCGCCAGCTCGGCACGGATGATCACGCTCATCGCCGCGCCGATGATGAACATCGTGAAGCTGAAAAGCAGGTACAGCGTGCCGATGTCCTTGTGGTTGGTGGAGAAGAACCACCGTTCCACGAAGCTCTGCTGATGCCCGTGCTCGTCGTGGTGATCGACTGCGGAATGGGCCATGGCGGCTACCTCAAAAAAGAATGCAGGAGATCAGGCGGCTTGCACGGTCAGGTGCGAACCGGAACGAAGGCGAGGCAGCACGGCCTGCGGCGGCGCGGCCGGCGCGGTGGCGTCGGGCGCAGGCGCATCCGGGGCCGCCGGCGTGGCCGGCGCCGGCGCAGCGGCAGGCGCGGGCGCGGCCGGCGCGGCGGCGGGAGCCGGCTTGCGCGAGGCCAGCCACTTCTGGAAATCCTGCTTGGACACGGCCTCGACCACGATCGGCATGAAGCCGTGGTCCTTGCCGCACAGCTCGGCGCACTGGCCGCGGTACACGCCGGGCGTCTCGATGCTGGTCCAGGCCTCGTTGATGATCCCGGGGATGGCGTCCTGCTTCCAGCCCAGCGCCGGCACCCACCAGGCATGGATCACGTCGTCGGCGGTGATCACGAAGCGCACCTTGGTGTTCACCGGCAGCACCAGCCGGTTGTCCACGTCCAGCAGGTAGTGCGGATCGCTTTCCAGGGTCGGCACCTTGCCGCTCTGGCGCATGCGGTCGGAACCGCGCTCCAGGCGGCTGGTGAACGCCACGTTCTCGCCCAGGTATTCGTAGCGCCACATCCACTGGTAGCCGGTGACCTTGACCGTCATCTCGGCATCGCGGGTGTCGTACATCGCGATCAGCTTGGCCGTGGCCGGCCACGCCATCACGATCAGGATCAGCACCGGGATCACCGTCCACACGATCTCGGCCTTGGTGTTATGGCTGAACTGCGCGGCGACCGCGCCCTTGGACTTGCGGAACTTGAACATCGCATAGGCCATCGCGCCGAACACCAGCACGCCGATGACCACGCACACCCACAACGCGACCATGTGCGCGTCGTAGGCATTGCGGGCGCTCTGGGTGACGCCGCGGCCCATGTTCAATTGCCACGGCTTGGGGTCGGCCGACTGCGCCCACGCCATCGGTGCGGCCAGCGCCGCCGCCAATGCCATCCCACCCCTGACCGCCTGTTGCTTCCATCTGCCGCTTTGCTTCATTGCCTAGACCCCTTGGAGCGTCATCGGTTGCGGCCGGTCGCGGCCGCCAGCAAGCCTTCCAGGGTCTGCGCCAGCTCGCGGCGCTCGCCCGGGCCGAGAAACTCGCCGACCCGGACCTGCTTGCCGCTGGACGCCAGCACCACCCTGTCGTCGCCTTCGATCCGCAACCGCACCCAATGCGGGTGGGCGCGGAACGCCGGCGTTCCTGCATTCGTGCGGGTCACTTCCACGCAGCCCGGACCCACCCGGATGTCCTCTTCGCGTTCGCCGCTGCGCCATGACCAGCGCAGCGCGAGCGCCACCACGGTGCTGTGCAACAGGGCGAACGCAGGCGCAAACACGTTGCCGGCGAACCACCCCAACACCGCCACCACCCACATCGCCCCGGCCAGTGCCGCGAACAGCACGACGAATTGCCGGGCGCTGAGCGCCCGTGGCGGTCGCAGCCGCAGCTGCGTACCCGGCCCCTCCGACGTAAACGGAAACATTTCGATCATGTCGAACCGCGCTTCCGGGCTGCCGCGCTGTCCAAGCCGCGGGTAACGCATCGATGGTAGCCCCGGGCCTGCGCGGCGGCAAGCGCGCGTTCATCATAAAAAATGCTGCATTGCAACCAGATTCTCGCCGCCGGCGTTCAGACCCGCGCCGACATGCGGGATCGGGCACAGTCGCCGACGCGCTGCGCGAGCGGGCGCTGACATAAAATGGGCGCATCTTCCCTGGTCCTCCCCGCATGAACGCTCTGTCTGGCGCCGGGTCCTCCCCGGCGATGCCGTCCGCGTCTCCCTCGCCGCTGCTTGCCCCCGAACTGCCCCCCGCCTCCCACGCGCTGCGCGCCGCGATCACCGCCGCCTGGCTGAAGGACGAGGCCGAACACGTGCGCGAACTGCTCGAGCAGGCGCGCCTGCCCGCCGCCGACCAGGCCAAGGTGCAGGCGCTGGCCGCCGACCTGGTCACCCGCGTGCGCGCCCGCGCCCAGGACCAGGGCGCGATCGAGGCCTTCATGCGCCAGTACGACCTGGGCAGCGAGGAAGGCGTGCTGTTGATGTGCGTGGCCGAGGCGCTGCTGCGCATCCCCGACCAGGAAACCGCCGACAAGCTGATCCGCGACAAGCTCGGCGATGCGGACTGGAAGAAGCACATGGGCGAGAGCGACTCGGTGCTGGTCAACGCCTCCACCTGGGGCCTGATGCTCACCGGCAAGCTGGTGCAGATCAACGACCTGACCCGCGCCGACGTGGCCGGCGCGTTCAAGCGCCTGATCGGCCGCGTCGGCGAGCCGGTGATCCGTCTGGCGGTGCGCCAGGCGATGAAGATCATGGGCCACCAGTTCGTGATGGGCCGGACCATCGGCGAGGCGCTGTCGCGCTCCAAGAAGGGCGACAACGCGCTGTACCGCTACTCGTTCGACATGCTCGGCGAAGGCGCGCTGACCATGAAGGACGCGCACCGCTATCTCGACGCCTACCGCCAGGCGATCCACGCGATCGGCCGCAGCGGCCCGAACGGCTCGTACAAGGGCAGCGACGTGTTCGCCGCGCCCAGCATCTCGATCAAGCTGTCCGCGCTGTACCCGCGCTACGAGCACGCCAAGCGCGCGCGGGTGATGGCCGAGCTGGTGCCGGGCGTGCTGGAGTTGGCGCAGCTGGCCCGGTCCTACGGCATCGGCTACACGGTGGATGCCGAGGAAGCCGACCGCCTGGAGCTGTCGCTGGACATCATCGAGGCCACCTTCTCCGATCCGTCGCTGGACGGCTGGGAAGGTTACGGCCTGGCGGTGCAGGCGTACCAGAAGCGCACCCCGTACACGATCGACTTCCTCGCCGACCTGGCGCGCCGCGTCGGCCGCCGCATCCCGGTGCGGCTGGTCAAGGGCGCGTACTGGGATGCGGAGATCAAGCGCGCGCAGGTCGAGGGCCATCCGGGCTATCCGGTGTTCACCCGCAAGCAGAACACCGACGTGTCCTACCTGGCCTGCGCCAAGCGCATGTTCGCGCACAGCGACGCGCTGTACCCGATGTTCGCCACCCACAATGCGCAGACCATCGCCGCGGTGCGCGCCATCGCCGGCGGCAAGGACTACGAACACCAGAAGCTGCACGGCATGGGCGACGACCTCTACGCCGAGGTGATCCCCGCCGATCGTCTGGGCGTGCCGTGCCGCGTGTACGCGCCGGTCGGCTCGCACGAGGACCTGCTGCCGTACTTGGTGCGGCGCCTGCTCGAGAACGGCGCCAACTCCAGCTTCGTCAACCGCATCACCGACGAGGACGTGGCCATCGAGGACCTGATCCGCGACCCGGTCGAGGCCGTGTCCGCGTTCGCCTCCATCCCGCATCCGAAGATTCCGCTGCCGGCCGACCTGCTGCGCAGCCAGAACCACAACAGGAAGAATTCCATGGGCGCCAACCTCGCCAACGACAACGACCTGCGCGCGCTGGCCGACCAGCTCAACGCCGCGATCAAGCCCTGGCAGGCCGCGCCGCTGGTGCCGGGCGCGGTGCTCGCCAGCGAGCCGCTGCCGGTGGTCAATCCCGCCGACCGCCGCCAGACCGTGGGCCGCTGGCAGCCGGCCGACGCCGCCACGGTGGAGAAGGCGCTGGCCAATGCGGTGGCCGCGCAGCCGGGCTGGAACCGCACCCCGGCCGCCAGCCGCGCCACCATCCTTGAGCACGCCGCCGACCTGCTGGAAGCGCGCCTGCCCGAGTTCATCGCGCTGTGCGTCAAGGAAGCCGGCAAGACCCTGCCCGACGGCGTCGCCGAAGTGCGCGAGGCCGTGGATTTCCTGCGCTACTACGCCGGCCAGGCGCGCGCCCAGTTCGGCGCGCCCGAGCGCCTGCCCGGGCCGACCGGCGAATCCAACGAACTGCAGCTGCACGGCCGCGGCGTGTTCGTGTGCATCAGCCCGTGGAACTTCCCGCTGGCGATCTTCCTCGGCCAGGTCGCCGCGGCGCTGGCCGCCGGCAACAGCGTCATCGCCAAGCCGGCCGAGCAGACCAACCTGATCGGCCATGCCGCGGTGAAGCTGCTGCACGAAGCCGGCGTGCCGGAAGCGGCGGTGCAGTTCCTGCCCGGCGACGGCGCCACCGTCGGCGCCGCGCTGACCCGCGACCCGCGTGTGGCCGGCGTCGCCTTCACCGGCTCCACCGAGACCGCGCGCGCGATCAACCGCGCCATGGCCGCGCGCGACGCCGCGATCGGCGTGCTGATCGCCGAGACCGGCGGCCAGAACGCGTTCATCGCCGACTCCTCGTCGCTGCCCGAGGCGGTGGTCAAGGACGCGATCTCCAGCGCCTTCATCTCCGCCGGCCAGCGCTGCTCGGCCGCGCGCGTGCTGTTCGTGCAGGACGACATCGCCGACAAGGTGATGACCATGCTGGCCGGCGCGATGGCCGAACTGAAGATCGGCGACCCGGGCCTGCTGTCCACCGACGTCGGCCCGGTGATCGATGCCGACGCGCTGCAGATCCTCACCGAGCATGCCGCGCGCATGGACCGCGAAGCGCGGCTGATCGCCGTCGCCGCCACCGACGACGGCACCGCGCACGGCAGCTTCTTCGCCCCGCGCGCCTACGAACTGCAGTCGCTGGCACAGCTGCAGCGCGAGATCTTCGGCCCGGTGCTGCACGTGATCCGCTGGAAGGCCGACCAGCTCGACGCGGTGATCGACCAGATCAACGCCACCGGCTACGGCCTGACCCTGGGCGTGCATTCGCGCATCGACGAGACCATCGAGCGCATCGCCGCACGCGTGCAGGTCGGCAACGTCTACGTCAACCGCAACCAGATCGGCGCGGTGGTCGGCGTGCAGCCGTTCGGCGGCCAGGGCCTGTCCGGCACCGGCCCCAAGGCCGGCGGCCCGCACTACCTGCTGCGCTTCGCCACCGAGAAGGTGGTGACGGTCAACACCACGGCGGCCGGCGGCAATGCGTCGTTGCTGACGCTGGGCGACTGATCGGCGCAAGGATTCTCTGCAGTATTTCTGTAGGGGCGGCTTCAGCCGCGACAGGCACTCTCCGGCAAGGCAATGTCGCGGCGGAAGCCGCTCCTACACGACAGCTCGGCGTGTTCGGCGACGGATCGACAGCTCGTCGCCGCATCCTCGTGCTCCCATCAGCCATGCCGATGCGTCGGCCGCTTGCACAAACATGCAGGCACGTTGTGTCGCGCGGTGCCGACCAGGCTCTCCAGCAATCCGCCGCAAACGCTGCGGGATCCGAACCGTAAAACAAAAAAGCCCCGCAGAAGCGGGGCTTTTTTGTTCGCCGCGGCCAGCGCCGCGGCGGTTCACTGCAGTACCGATCGATCAGAACTTGTAGTTGACCGACGCCGCCAGCACGTTGCCGCTCACGTCGTAGCTACCGACCAACGAATTGCCGGTGGCGCTGGTGGTGGCGATGTGCGGATCGCTGGTGAACAGGTGGGTATAACCGAAGTTGTACTCGGCCTGCTCGGACGGACGCCAGCTCAGACCCATCGAAACCCACTTGCGGCTCGCGTCGGGCACGCGCACGTCGCGGTGATCGTCGGTGGTCGGGGTCTGGTCGTAGGCCAGGCCGCCACGCAGCGTCAGCGTGTCGCTCATGCGGTAGTCGGCACCGATCGAGACGAAGGTGGTGTCGCGGTAGGAGAAGTCCAGCACGCTGTCGGGCTGGTTGGAGGCGAAGTCCACCGTGACCCGGTCGAACTTGCTCCAGGCGGTACGGGTGACGTCGGCCATCACCGACCACTGCTCGTTGATGTTGTGGGTGAAGCTGGCGGTCGCGCTGGCCGGCAGCTTGACCGTGGCGCGGCCCTTGGTGTCGATGAAGGTGCCCGGCGCGGCGACGCCCAGCACCGTCGCGGCATTGGCCGGGGTGGTGAAGTTGGCGTCGCCGTCGGTGATCTTGTGCTCGACCTGCGAACGGTAGCTCAGGCCGATGTGGGTGTTCTCATCGATGCTGAACAGGCCGCCCAGGGTGAAGCCGACCTCGGTGCTGTCGCCCTTGATGTTGGAGTAGCCGTCGGCGCTGCCCGGCGCGAAACCCGGCACGCGGCGCGCAGCCAGGATGCTGCCGAAATCGACCGCGTTGGTCAGTTCGATGTCCAGGCGCTCGGCGAACACCGACGCGCCGAACGACACGTACGGGTTCACGTCGTACGAGAACGCCACGTTGAAGTCGATCGCCTGCAGCTCGGTCTTGACGCCGTTGTAGCGGCCGACCCAGTCGCGGTCGTATTCGGTCTTGAAGCCGAACGGCACCGTCACCGAGGTGCCGAGGTGCATGTTGTTGTTCTCGCCGAACGGCACGTGGAAGTACATCGCCGGGACCGGGGCGATCATGCCGGCGTCGCCGCCGTCGCCGCCGGAGATCGGCGCGCCGGTGGCGTAGGTGCCGCTCTCGCCCTTGTACTTGGCCGAGAAGTGGATCGCGCTGACGTCGGCCTGGAACAGGCGGCCGTCGAGCTGGCGCATGCCGGCGGGGTTGTTGGCGATGATCGAGGCATCGCCCGGGGCGCTGCCGGAGCCAGCGAAGGCGCGGCCCAGGCCCTTGGCGCTGTTTTCCTTGAGCTGGAACGCGGCGCCGTGCGCCTGACCGATGGTCAGGGCGCCGACGATGCCGACGGCCAGGGCGGTGAAACGGACGAACTGGGTTGCGTTTTGCATGGCTTGTCACTCTCCGGAAGACGAAAATGTCTGTGTTCGCGCCTGCGCGCCCCCAGCTGAGCAGCCGGGAACGCGCGCCGGATTCCCCTCCCGACATACGACGCCGTATGCAGTATACCCCGGCGCGTTAACCGAACAATAACAATAGCCCCCGTTCAGCTTCGCGCGGAGTAGGCGTGCGTTCAGCCGAATGGAGCCGGTATCGTTACGGGCCGCGTCCCCCGGTACAGGCATGTTCGTCTCCATTCCCTCCCGCGACCGGACCACGCTGCGCTGGGCCACGCCGTTGCTGTTCGCGGCGATGTGGCTGGCGTTCCTGTGGTCGATCAGCCGCCCCAACCAGGCGCGCGCGACCCTGTGGCTGGACTGGGGCGCGCTCTCGGCCGGCGTCGCCAGCCCGCGCGACTGGCTGGCGACGGTGCAGGACGGCAGCGTGCTGCGCCTGTTCACCGCCCTGTTCCTGCATGCGGACTGGTCGCACCTGCTCGGCAACCTGGTGTTCCTGCTGATCTTCGGCCTGCCGGCCGAACGCGTGCTCGGGCCGTGGCGCTTCCTGCTGCTGTTCCTCGGCGGCGGCGCCATCTCCAACCTGGCCGCGGTGTTCGCGATCGGCACCCCGGACCGGGTCATCATCGGCGCCAGCGGTGCGGTCTCGGCGCTGATCGGCACCTACCTGGCGCTGTTCCCGCGGGCCAAGCTCGGCGTGGTGCTGCCGCTGGGGCTGTTCCTGGAATTCGTGCGCGCGCCGGCCTCGCTGCTGATCGGTACCTGGGCGGCGCTGCAGGTGGTGTTCGCCTACATCGGCCCGGCGTTCGGCATGGTCGCCTGGTCGGCGCACCTGACCGGCTTCGCCTTCGGCATGGCGTACGGGCTGTACGTGCGCGCGGCGATCGCGCGGCGCCTGCGCAAGCGCAAGGGCTTCTGATCCGCCGCGCCGCGGCGGTACCGCGCTCTATACTTCGGGCATGGCCAAGCCCCTGTACAAAGTGACGTTCCTCAACCACGGCAAGGTGTACGAGCTGTACGCGCAGCACGTGGGCAGCAGCCACCTGTGGGGCTTCAGCGAGATAGGCGCGCTGGTGTTCGACCTGCACGACGGCCTGGTCGTCGATCCGACCGAGGAACGCCTGCGCGAGGAGTTCGGCGACACCAAGATGCTGCACCTGCCGATGCAGAGCATCGTGCGCATCGAGGAAGTGGAGAAGAAAGGCCAGTCCGCGATCCGCGACGCGACCACCGGCGAAAAGGTGATCACCCCGTTCCCGATGCCGGGCAAGCCGCGCTGAGCCGAGGCGGTCGCTGATCGCGAGCGAGCAGCGCATCTCTCTGTCCGCGCTTTGCTTCCTACAAGGGCGTTGCCGGATTGATGGACTGCGTCGCGTAGGCGCAACCGCGCCGTGACCGGCGCGGCACACTGCGACCGCAGCGTCAGCTGCCCGAAGGCGGCGCCGGCGTGTCGGTCTTGGGTGCGTCGGTCTTGGGCGGATCGACCTTCGGTGTCTCGGCTTGCGGCGTATCGGCCTTCGGCGCGTCGCTCTTCGGCGCCACCGTCTTGGGCGCGAGCGTCGCCGGCTTCGCTGCCGTCGGCGTGGCCGCCTTCGGCTTGGCCTTGGCCGGCTTGGCCGCGGCGGCCCTGGCCACCGCGCCCGGCTGCTTCAACTCGGCCAGCGCCTGCGCGATCGGCGCGTCGCCGGGCAGCACGTCGCCGGCGCTGTAGCCTTCGGCGCCTTCGTCGTCGCCGTGCAGGTGGCCGGGCAGCGTCGCTTCGCTGTAGTCGGCCAGCACCGCCGGCGTGTCCGCGTCGTCCTTGCTCTCTTCCGGGCGCAGCACCACGTCCGGCACGATGCCGCTGGCCTGGATCGACTTGCCGCTGGGCGTGTAGTAGCGCGCCGTGGTCAGCTTGACCGAGTCGCCGTTGTCCAGCGGCAGCACGGTCTGCACCGAGCCCTTGCCGAAGGTGCGGCTGCCGACGATGCGCGCGCGCTTGTTGTCGCGCAGCGCGCCTGCCAGCACCTCCGAGGCACTGGCCGACCCGGCATCGACCAGCGCCACCATCGGCGCGCCGTTGAGCACGTCGCCGGGCGTGGCGTCGAACTTGGAATCGCTGACCGAGATGCGCCCGCGCGTGGTCACGATGGTGCCCTTGTCGAGCACATCATCGGCGACCTGCACCGCCGCGGTCAGCAGACCGCCGGGGTTGCTGCGCAGGTCCAGTACCAGGCCGCGCAGCTTGCCGCCGGCCTGCGTCTGCAGCTGCTGCAGCTGCTTGTGGAAATCCGCGCCGGTATCGGCCTGGAAGGTGCTGATGCGGATGTAACCGTAGCCCGGCTCGAGCATGCGGCTGCGCACGCTGGCCACGCGGATGGTCTGCCGGGTCAGGGTCACGTCGAACGGCTTGTCCAGCTTCTCGCGGACGATGGTCAGCACCACCTTGCTGCCGGATTCGCCGCGCAACGGCTCCATCGCCTTGACCGCGCTGATCGGCTTGCCGTCGATGGCGACGATGATGTCGCCCGAACGCACGCCGGCGCGCGCGGCCGGAGTGTCGTCGATCGGCGAGACCACCTTGAGCGTGTTGTCCGGCAGCTGCAGCAATTCCACGCCGATGCCGTCGTAGGCGCCGGTGGCCTGTTCGTCGAAGGCCTCGGCGTCTTCCTTGCTGAAATAGGTGCTGTGCGGATCCAGGTCCAGCAGCAGGCCGCGGATCGCCGACTGCATCAATTTTTTGTCGTCGACCGGATCGACGTAGGCTTCCTTCACCGCGTTGTACACCGCCACGTAGCGGCGGATCTCGTCCAGCGGCACGCGCGAGGTGGCCGACTCGGTGGCATCGGGATCGTCGGCGCTGGCCGTTGGGACCGTGGGCGTCTGCTCGCCGGCGCTCTGCGCCATCGACGGCAGCGGCGCCAGGGCAAGCAACAGGGCAGCGGACAGGACTACGCGCATGAAGCACTCCGATTGGGGGATGGCCTGCGCGCGCACGGCGCAGCTGTCCGGATTATGCGCGAAGCCAGGCTAAATTCGCGTTGAACGGATCGTCGCGGCGGCGCTCAGCGGCGCTGCAGCCACGACGACGGATCCACCGGCTGGCCGTTGCGGCGCAATTCGAAATACAGCGCCGGACGCCCCTGGCCGCCGGAATTGCCGACCTTGGCCACCGCGTCGCCGCGCTTGACCCGATCGCCGGGATCGCGCAGCAGCGCGTCGTTGTGGGCGTACAGGCTCATGTAGCCGTTGCCGTGGTCCACGATCAGGATCATGCCGTAACCGGTCATCCAGTCGGAGAACACCACCGTGCCGTCGGCCACCGCGGTGATCGTGCTGCCGGCCGGCGCGGCGATCAGCACGCCGTTGCTGGTGCGCCCGTCGGGCAGCTTGCCGCCATAGCGCGCGATCAGATCGCCGGACAGCGGCCAGCCCAGGCCGCCGACCTTCAGCGCCGGCGCCGACGCCACCACCTTGGGCGGCACCTTGCTGCCGCCGCGCGAGGGATTCTTCGCTGCGGCCTTGGCCTGCGCGGCCTGCTCGGCCGCGGCGCGCTTGGCTGCCGCGCGGCGCTCGGCCTCGGCCCGCGCGGCCGCCGCGCGCAGGTTGGCCAGCAGCGTTTCCAGCGCCTTGGCGTCCTGGCCCAGCGCCTTCTCGCGCTCGCTGCGGTCCTGGTAGCGCTGGTCCAGTTCCGAGACCAGGCTGGCGCGCTGCTTGCGGTCGCGCTGCAGCGCCGCCGCCTGTTCCTGCTGCTGGCGCTGCGCGGCGCTGAGCTGTTGCCGCTGCGCCGCCACGTCGCGCTGGACCTGTTCCAGCGCCTGCAGCTCCTGGGTCAGGGTCGCGATACGCTGCGCGCGCTCGCGCTGCAGATAGCGGTGATAGGCCAGCAGTCGATTGGCATCGGCCACCCGGTCCTGCGCCAGCAGCAGCTTCAGCGGCGCATTGCCGCCGATCGCGTAGGCCGCGCGCAGCAACTGCGCCAGTTCGGCACGCTGCCGCACCAGGCCGCTGCGCAGGGTGTCGCGCTTGCGCTCCAGTTCGGCCAGGGTCTGCTGGTGCTGGCGCAGCGCCTGCTGGGTCTGCGCCAGGCTGCGCCCGGTCGTGGCCACCTTTTCGTCGGCCTCGCGCAACTGACGCGCCGCGTCGCCACGCTTGCCTTCCAGTTCGCGGCGCTCCTCGGCCACGCTCTTCAGTTCGCCGCGCACCTTCTCCAACCGGCGTTCGGCCTCGCGCGGGTTCTGCGCCAGCGCCTGCACCGCGACCAGCAGCAGTCCGACCGCCGCCAGCCGTGACAGCGCAGCGCGCCAAGGCCCACGCAGGCGCCGCCCTGCCATGCCGGGCGAGGCGGGGCGCAACGGAGCGAAGACGGTTGCGGGCAAGGGCTGGTCCAATGACTTCAGGCAGGTGCGGATTGTAGCGAAGCGTGTTGTGATCGCCCCACGATTGATGCCGCGACTGGCCGGCGTTCTGGAGGTGGGTGATGAAGCGTACGCATTTATCGGTCCTGTTGGCGCTGGCCCTGATCGCCGGTCCCGCCGTGGCCGCCGAAGGCATCAGCAAGGTCAACGGCAGCATCACCGCCGAGTCCGGCAAGCAATACGGCGACCTGGAGACGGTGAACGGCGGCATCGAGGTCGAGGCGGGCGCCACCGTCGGCGACGTGGAAACCGTCAATGGCGGCATCAAGATCGCCGACAACGCGCAGACCAAGGGCCTGTCCACGGTCAACGGCGGCATCCGCGTCGGCCAGCAGGTGCAGATCTCCGGTTCCATCGAGACGGTCAACGGCGGCATCTTCGTCGACCGCGGCGGCCGTATCGACAGCGGCGTGGAGAGCGTCAACGGCAGCATCGGCCTGGTCGCCACGCAGCTGCAAGGCGGCATCGAGACGGTCAACGGCGACGTCACCGTGGGCCACGACTCGCACATCAGCGGCGGGATCGAGATCACCAAGCCGAGCTTCAGCATGTCGTTCAAGCCGGCGCGCAAGCCGCGCGTCATCATCGGCCCGCGCGCGGTGATCGATGGCCCGCTGCGTTTCGAACGCGAGGTGACGCTGTACGTGCACCGCAGCGCCAAGACCGGGCCGATCACCGGCGCCACCGCCCAGGCGTTCGACGGCGAGACCGCACCGGACAACTGATCCGCCGCGCCGGCCTCCGCCGCCGGCGACGCGCGCGCGGGACTTGCCTATAGAATCGGGATTCCTCAGACCCCAGGAGCCCCCATGTCCCGCAAGCTTGTGCTGTGCCTGGCCGCGGCCGCTGCGCTGACCGCCTGCAAACGCGAAACGCCGGCCCCGGCCGCCGATGCCGCACCGCCGCCGTCCGCTCCTGTGGCCGCGGCGGCCCACGCCTTCACTCCCGAGATCACCCCGGCCGACTTCGGCGAACTGGTCAAGACCCTGTCCTCGGACGAGTTCGAAGGCCGCGGTCCGGGCACCGCCGGCGAGGACAAGACCGTCGCCTACATCCGCGACCAGATGCAGCGCATCGGCCTGCAGCCGGGCAACGGTGACAGCTGGTTCCAGGACGTGGCGATGACCGAGACCACGGCCGACCCGCGCACCACGCTGAAGCTGGAGCAGAACGGCAAGCCGCGCGAGCTGGCATTCGGCACCGACATGGTGATCGGCACCCGCACCGGCCAGACCGAGGTCAAGATCGACGCCAGCGACATGGTGTTCGTCGGCTACGGCGTGGACGCGCCGGAGCAGAAGTGGAACGACTACGCCGATCAGGACTGGAAAGGCAAGACGGTGGTGATGTTCGTCAACGACCCGGGCTTCCACACCGAGGACGGCTCGCTGTTCGAAGGCAAGCGCATGACCTATTACGGGCGCTGGACCTACAAGTTCGAGGAAGCCGCGCGCAAGGGCGCGGCTGCCGCGCTGATCGTGCACGACACTCCCGGCGCCAGCTACGGCTGGGACGTGGTGAAGAACTCCTGGTCCGGCGCGCAGTACGACCTGCCGGCCAAGGACGATCCGGAACCGCGCATTCCCGCGCAGGGCTGGATCACCACCGAGACCGCCAAGCAGCTGTTCGCCGATGCCGGGCTGGATCTGGCGCAGGCGTACAAGGACGCGAGCAAGCGCGGCTTCAAGCCGGTGCCGCTGAAGGCCAAGCTGTCGGTGGACCTGAAGAGCACGATCTCCGAGAAGAAGTCGCGCAACGTGGTCGGCGTACTGCCCGGCGGCAGCCGTGCCGACGAGGCGGTGCTGTACATGGCGCACTGGGATCACCTCGGCAAGCACGAGGGCGAGCCCGGCGACAACATCTACAACGGCGCGGTCGACAACGCGACCGGCGTCGCCGGCATCCTCGAGGTCGCCGACGCGTTCGCGCATCAGCAGCCCAAGCCGGAGCGCTCGGTGGTGTTCCTGGCGGTGACGCTGGAAGAGTCGGGCCTGCTCGGTTCCAAGTATTACGTCGCCCACCCGACCTTCCCGCTGAACAAGATCGCCGGCGTCATCAACCTCGACGCCATGCCGGTCGCCGGTCGCGCCAAGGACCTGGTGGTCAACGGTTTCGGCAGTTCCGAACTGGAGGACCTGCTCAAGCCGATCGCCGCCGCGCAAGGCCGCGTGCTGCATGCCGAATCCTCGCCGCAGGGCGGCTTCTACTTCCGCTCCGATCACTTCAACTTCGCCAAGGCCGGCGTGCCGGCGCTGTACATCGACGGCGGCGAAGACCTGATCGACGGCGGCATCGATGCCGGCAAGCGCGCCGCCGAAGACTACGGCAAGCACCGTTACCACACGGCAGCGGACCAGTACGATCCGGCCACCTGGAAGCTCGACGGGGTGATGGACGACCTGCAGGCCGTCTACGGCGTCGGCAAGGAACTCGCCGCAGGCGATGCTTGGCCGAACTGGTATCCGGACAACCCGTTCAAGGCGGCCCGCGATAGCATGATGGGCGGCGCCAAGCCGGCGCCGGCCGCACCGGGCAAATGATCGGCTGACGCCTCTCGGCAACGGTCACGACAACGGCGCTGCGGCGCCGTTGTCGTTTCACCCACCCTGCAAGGTTTCCGCATGATGCTGTCAGCCGCTGGTCGCCGACGTGGCGAGCTACTTCTGTCGCGACCGGCGGTAACGACAAGCCCGTCACGGCTCCGCAGCCGCGCAGGTGCAAGTGTGCCGCGGCAACGTGTGCTTCCCGTACGCCAATCCCGGCGCCTCGCTGGCCTACCTCGCCAGTCCGACACGATCTGCGTGCGCAACGTGACGATCCACTTCGAGTGTCAGAGCAAATCGCTAGCGCGGTGTCGTACGCACCGCGCGCATAAAGTAAAAAGCGCCCGGGCATTTGTATGCCCGAGCGCGTCGTCGAAGCTCTTTATCGTCGTCGCAGCAAGTCGCATGTTCGGCGACCTGCCATGCGATGGGGTCAGGCCGCCTGCTTGGCTTTTTCCAGGCTGGCCATGTCGATGACGAAGCGGTACTTCACGTCACCCTTGAGCATGCGCTCGTAGGCCTCGTTGATCTGCGCCATCTCGATCGTCTCGATGTCGGACACGATGCCGTGCTTCGCGCAGAAGTCGAGCATCTCCTGGGTCTCGCGGATGCTGCCGATCAACGAGCCTGCCAGCTGCCGACGCTTCATGATCAGGTTGAACACGGTCGGCGACGGATGCGGCTCGGCCGGTGCACCGACCAGGGTCATGGTGCCGTCGCGCTTGAGCAGGGTCAGGAACGCATCCAGATCGTGCGAGGCGGCGACGGTATTGAGGATGAAGTCGAAGCTGTTGCTGTGCGCCGCCATCTCCTCCGGCAGCTTGGACACCACCACTTCGTCGGCGCCAAGGCGCAGCGCGTCTTCCTTCTTGCTCGCCGACGTCGTGAACAGCACCACATGCGCGCCCATCGCGTGCGCGATCTTCACGCCCATATGGCCAAGGCCGCCCAACCCGACGATGCCGACCTTCTTGCCCGGTCCCACCTTCCAGTGGTTCAGCGGGGAATAGGTGGTGATGCCCGCACACAGCAGCGGCGCCACCGCGGCGAGGTCCTTTTCGGCATGGCGGATCTGCAGCACGTATTTCTGGTCGACCACGATATGGTCGGAATAACCGCCATAGGTGTTCTCGCCACCGAACATCGGACCGTTGTAGGTGCCGACGAAGCCGTTCTCGCAATACTGCTCTTCGCCGTCCGCGCAGGACGCGCAATGCCGGCAGCTATCGACCATGCACCCGACGCCGGCCAGGTCGCCGACCTTGAAGGCCTCGACCTGGTCGCCGACCGCGGTCACGCGTCCGACGATTTCATGTCCCGGCACGGACGGGTATTGGGTGTTCTGCCATTCGTTGCGTGCCGTATGCAGGTCGGAATGGCAGACGCCGCAGTAGAGAATCTCGATGCTGACATCCTGCGGCCCGGTCGCACGGCGTTCGAACGCATAGGGGATCAGCGGCTGATCGGACGCCAGCGCGGCGTATCCATTGGCTTGGCTCATGAGGGTTCTCTCGTAACGGGGGAAAGGAGGATGCGGCCTGGTAGGCCCAGGTGCGGTCGGAGCGACAACGCACGTCAAAGCTGGATGGCAGGCGGAAAGTCTAAGTCGACACGCATTAAATGCGCGCATCGTCAGTGGAACGGAGCGAATCATCCTTGCCAGCGGGCCAGCGAACTCAGACACGCTGTCGCGATCGCCCAGAGCGGCGTGGCGTTTCGTCGCGCCGGCAACGGCCGCTGGCCGGCAGCGCTTCTGCGCAAGCGCCGGCGGCGGCGCAGGGCAGCGCCCCGCTGACGCAGGCGCAGGTCCGCGCGCTGCTGAGCGAGCAGGGTTACACCAAGCTGGACCGGCTCAA
>NZ_JAYIQP010000036.1:0-23619 GCF_035026585.1 Xanthomonas sp. WHRI 7945 | reverse complement strand
GCTTCAGCCGCGACAGGCGTTACCGATAGATCCTGTCGCGGCTGAAGCCGCTCCTACAAGGGGGCGTTGTCGGTGTGATCGGACGATGCGCCAGGCACCGCACGGCGGTAAGCGCGTGACCCGCTTTCAGCTGCGCTTGCGCGGCTTGGCGCGGGTCGGCTTCTTGCCGATCGCGGCGCTGGAGGTGGGCTGTGCCGCCAGCGCGCCGCCATCGCGCAGTTGCTGCAGCCACGACAGCGCATCGACGTAGGCCAGGAAGTGCTGCAGATAGCCAGGCGACAGCGTGCGCATCAGCACCAGCGAACGGTGCACCAGCACGCCGGAATTCAGCGGGCCGGCATCGGACGGCGCCTGCTGCAGCGATTGCCGCAGCTGGCTGCGGCTGCGCAATTCGGTCCACAGCCGGCGCGCGTCGTCGAGTGCGGGCAACGACGCGAACGCCGGTGCCGCGGCGCCGGCGGGATCGTGCGTTGCGTCGCTAGCGAAGATATCCAGCAGTTCGCCGAGCGGGCCGCGCGTGGCGGTGGGCGCGGTCTCGGCACTGGCAGTGGCATGGACGTCGGCATGAAGACGGGCACCGGCATCGCTCACCGCGGCCGGCATCCTGGCCACGTCGTCGGCATAGGCGTCGAGCAGCGTGGACAGCTTCTGGTCGAGCAGGCGCCGCGCTTCGCCCTGGTGGGCATCGGCGCGCCGCGCCAGCGCTTCGATGAAGCGCAAGCGCAGCGGGTCCAGGCGCCCGCCATGCTGCGCGCGCCACGCCGCGATCCGTTCGCTCGCCGTTGTTGCGTCAGCGCGCATGCGGGATCGGGGCGGACTTGGACAGCTTGGGCAGCGGCGCCATTTCCACGCGCCGGTTGCTGGCGCGTCCTGCTTCGTCGGTGTTCGGGCTCACCGGTTGCTGCGCGCCGAACGCGGCGGCGAACACTGCGTCGGCTGGCATGCCTTCGTCGATCAGCGCGCGGGTCACGGTCAGCGCGCGCTGCGCCGACAGTTCCCAGTTGTCGGCGAACTGGCGGTTGCTGTCGCGGACCTGGCGGTCGTCGGTGAAGCCGCTCACCATCAGGATCTCGCCGCGCGCCTTGAGATAACCGGCCAATGGCGCGGCCAGGCTCTTCAGCACCTCGCGTCCCTCGGGCTGCAACTGGTCGGAATTGAGCGCGAACAGCACGCTGCCGCGGATGCCGATGCGGCCGTCGACCAGGGTCACCCGGCCCGCCGCCAGCGGCGCGGCCAGCGCCTGTTCCAGGGTCTTGCGCTGCCGCGCCTCGGCCTGGCGCTGCCTGACTTCCTCGTCGAGCTTGTTCGACAGCTGCAGTTGCACCCCGATCACGCCGATCAGGATCAGCACGAACGCGCCCAGCAGCACCGACATCAGGTCGCCGAACACCGCCCAGATCGGGGTGCCGGCCTCGGTGTCGAGTTCCAGCCCGTCGCTCATGCCGCTTCGGCTCCGCCGTGTCCATGCTGGCCGGGCAGCTGGCGCAGTTCCTCGATGATCTGCTTCTGCGACAGCATGCTCAGGTCGATCACTTCACGCGCCTGCGCCACGTAGTAGGCCAACTGCTCGTCGCTGCGCGCCAGCGACTTGTCCAGCGCCTGTTCGATGCCCTGCAGGCGCTCCAGCAGCGCCGCGTTCGACTGGCCGAACGCCTCCACCGCGCCACCGAACGCATCGCCCAGGCTCGCCACTTCGGTGGCGCCGACCGCGACCTGCGCAGCGACCGATTCGAGCTTGCCTGTTTCGGCCTCGATGTGGTCGGTGAAGCGGGTGCCGACGCGGTCGAGCAGATCCGCCGAGGTGGTGACCAGCGCGTCCACCGCCGTGCGTTGCTCGGTGGACGCGTGGTTCACCGCATCGAGCAGGGTGTGCAGCGTGTCCAGCAGGCGGCTGCGCTCTTCCAGCATGGCGGTGTCGCGGACCATGCTCTCGGAGAGCTTCTGGCGCAGCTCGGCGACGACGTCGGCGGCAGCCTTCGGCGCTTCGGAGGCGGTCTGCACCAGGCGCGAGATCTCGGCGATGGTTTCGCTGGCATGCGCCTGGGTCTGCGCCGCGATCGCGGCTGCGGTGCGTTCGAGCGTGTCGCAGATCTCCTGCTGGCGCTGCGCGCTGTGCGCGCCGTTGCGTTCCCACTCCGCATTCAAGCCGGCGACCATCGTGGCGAACGTATCCGCCCACGTGGCCAGGCGCGCCTGGTCGCGCGCCTGCAGCGCGTCCTGCAACTGCGCATGCGCTTGCTGCATGACCGCGACCAGCGCCGCCGCGCGTTCTTCCAGCGTCGTGGCGGCTTCGCTCAGCGCCTGCGCGTTGCGCTCAGCCAGAGCCGTGTTGACCTGCTCCTGGCGCGACAGCGCATCGTTCCAGGCCTGCTTGGCGGCGTCCGCGGTGGCGTCCAGGCGCGCCGAGATCACGTCCAGCGCCTGCGCGTTGCGCGCCGCCAATTGCGCGTTGATCTCCTCCTGGCGCGACAGCGCGTCGCTCCACGCCTGCTTCGCGCCATCGGCGGTGGCGTCCAGGCGCACCGCGATCGCGTCCAGCGCTTGCGCATTGCGCGCCGCCAGGCGGTCGTTGAGGGCTTCCTGGCGCGACAGCGCCTCGTGCCATGCCTGCTTGGCGCCGTCCGCGGTCGCGTCCAGACGCGCCGACACGGCATCCAGCAGCCCGGCCGAGCGCGTCGCGAAGCTGTCGCCGGCACCCTCCAGCGCGCTGCGCAGATCCTGGACCAGCGCCTCGTTGGTGCTGCGTTGCCCCGCCAGTGCGGCGTCCCAGGTCTGCGCAGCGCGCGCAGCGGCGGTTTCGAAGCCGGACGCCAGGCCGTCCAGCTGCCGCTGCACGGCGTGTTCGACGCGCTCGTGCAGCGTGGCGGTTTCGCGTGCCAGGCCGGCCAGCGTGGCCTGCACCACCGGCTGCAGCGCGGCGCCGAGCGCGCGCGCGTTTTCGGCGACCCCGGCCTGCAGCGACTGCTCCACCGCGCCGGCCAGGCGCGTGTAGGCGGCCTCGGTCCGGGCGTGGAAGGCGTCCTGATGGCTCGCCAGCCGGTCGCCGCTGGCGGCGCCCTGTTGCTCGATGCCCGCCGCCATCGCCTGCAGCCGGTCGATCAGCGCCGGCATCAGCTCGGTCTGCCGTTGCAGCAGCTTGAACGCTTCGCTGCGCTGGAAGGCTTGCGAATGGGCGTGCAGGGTGGTCGCGATCTGCAGGTCGAGCGCCTGCACCGCCTGCGAGCGTTCGCGCCGGCACAGCGCGGCGAGCAGGCCGAGCATCGCCGAACTGGCCACGCCGGCGATCGAGGTGCCGAACGCGAAGCCCAGGCCCTTGACCGGCGCGGCCAGCGAGTCGCGGATGGCCTGCAGGTCGGTCGCGCTTTCCAGCGCCAGGCCGGTGCCGCGCAGCGTCGCCATCATGCCCAGGAAGGTGCCCAGCATGCCCAGCAGGACCAGCAGGCCGACCAGGTACGGGGTCAGCCCCGGCGCCGGCAAGGCCACGCGCTCGCCCTCAATGCGCAGGCGCACCGCGTTGCGCAGGCTCGGATCCAGGCGCGCGAGCCAGCCGCCCAGGTCGGCCTGCGCTGCGTCCGCGTCGGCCACGGCGTGGACGAGCGTGCTGGTGGCTTGCCGGTAGCGGTACAGCTCCAGCGCGCCGGCCACGTAGCACGCGCCGATCAGCAGCGCGAAGCTGGCGCCCAGCGGGTTGGAGCCGAGGTAGCCCACGCCGATCCAGCACACGGCGGCGAGGCCGGCAAGGAAGACGATGGAATGGAAGATGGTCTTGAACATGTTGTCTCGGTCAGCGGGTGCGAAGCGCTGCGAGCAGCCCTTCGATGGGATGGAAGCGGACGTCCAGCTCGGCGCGCAGCACGCTGCGCATGTCCTGGCGGAACAGATCCAGCCAGGCGCCGGCGCGCGTCGCCTGGGAGGCGGTGTCCGCCGGCTGCGCGTCGGCCGGCAGCGGGTGCCCGGCCTCGCGCAGGCGTTCGAAATGGTGTCCCAGCAGCGTCGGGACCGCGGCCAGCAGGGTCTGCTCGCGCGGGCTCAGGGTCGACTCCATGACCGCGTCCACTTCCGCCAGCCGCGCCATGTCGGCCGAGGACCGCGCCAGCGTGTCGCGCAGCTGGCCGCGCAGGCGGCCGGTGGCGGTCAGCATCGCCCGCTGCAGCGACAGGTAGCGCTCGCGGAACGGCGCATAGTCGATCGGCGCGGTCGCGTCGGCGCCATGGCCATGCCTGGCGCCCCGAGCTTTGCCGGCGCCCGTGGCGGGATCGGCGCAGATGGCCTCCTCCAGCGCGCCGCGCACCCGTGCGCATTCGTGCTCGTCGGTGCTCTCGAAGGGCGCATCGTCGTCGATGGCGGCCAGCTTGCCGTCCAGCGCCCTGGACACGGCGACGGCGCGCGTCCAGTCGATCCATTGGCCGAGGCGGTCGGCCAGTGCGGGGCTGGACGGCGCCATGTCGGCGTCGCTGAGACGTGCGAGGAGGCGAATGAACGCCGGGCCCGGGACAGGCGGCCGTGGAAGAGCTTTCGCCATGCTTCTGCGCAAAGCGCGCAATTTTACACGCGAATGACATCCCGGGCCGGGCGGACCTTCGAAGCGATGCCGGAAACCGGGCTGTCGGTCCGCTGCGGTTCAAGCGCTCGCCGCGTCGCCGACGCCAGCCAGGCACCGTGGTGCCTGCCGCTCGGCGCTGGCTGGCGGCCTGCCGGGCCTGCGTGGCTTGCTCGGAGAAGGCAGCCCAGCCGCACACGGTGCGAACGCCAGCCGGGGCCGGCCTGGACCTGAACCGACTCGATTCGATTCGATGCTTCCGGTCCGGCTGGCCCTCAAAGTGAAGCAGGCCAAGATGCGGCAGGCCGCCAAGGGGTCTTCGGGCGGCCCCTCGGCTACAACTGCCGCTCCCCGCGCAGCAACGGATACGGATTGAGCGATTCGCCCTTCCACCACTGCTTTTCCGGGCCGAGCCGGTGGATCTCGAAATGCAGGTGCGGCGCGCCAGGGTCGGCATTGCCGGTGCTGCCGACATAGCCGATCACCTGGCCGCGGCGGATCGCCTGCTTCTCCGCCAGCCCGTCCGCATAGCGCTGCAGGTGCGCGTAGTAGTAGGCGTAGCGGCCGCTGGGTTCGAACTGGTACACGGTCAGCCCGCCGCGCTCGCTGTCGAACAGTTTTTCCACGTTGCCGTCGGCGACCGCCAGCACCGGCGTGCCGGCCGGCGCCAGGATGTCGATCGCGTCGTGGCGGCGGCCCTGGCTGCGGGCGTCGGTGAAGGTGTCCTGCAACTGGTCGCCGGTCACGCCCTGTACCGGGATCAGCAGACCGGCGGATGCACTGGCTGGCGCCGCTGCGCTCGCTGGCGCCGCAACCGGCGGAGCCTGCGCGGTGTCCGCGACGGACGGAGGCGACGGTGCAGTCGCCACAGGTTGTGCCTGCGCCGCTGCCGGCCGAGCAGCGGGGGATGCCGCGGGCGTGGCGCCGGCCGATGGCGCGGGGCTGGGGCGGACCTGCACCACACCGTCGCGCAGGCTCCAGTAGCCCAGTGCCGCCGCCGCGACCAGCAATGCCAGGATCGGTACGCTGCGCATGCGCTCAGTCCTGCATGGTGACCGGCACCGACGCGTTCACCGCGGCGGCGACGGTCAGCGCATCCCAATTGGTCAGGCGGACGCAGCCGTGCGATTGCGCCTTGCCGACCCGTGCCGGGTCTGGCGTGCCGTGCAGGCCGTAGTGGTCCTTGGACAGGTCGATCCACACCTCGCCGACCGGGTTGTTCGGGCCTGCCGCCAGCGTCGCCTTCTTGTCCGACTTGTCGGCGTCCCAGAACAGCTTGGGGTTGTAGTGGAAGGTCGGCTGCCGCACCACGCCCTTGATCTTCCACTCGCCGATCGGCAGCGGATCGTGCTCGCTGCCGGTGGAGGCGGGGAACTGGGCCAGGATCGCACCGTTGGCGTCGAGCAGGCGCACGGTGGAGTCGGATTTGTCGACCAGCAGCTTGGCCGCCTTGGGCAGCGCGGCGGTGCCGAGCACGTTCGGCACCTGCACGCTGGCGCCGGCCTGGGCGAAGTCGATCGACGGGTTCAGCGCCCGCAGCAGCGCAGGCGCGGCGTGGAAGCGCTCGCCCAGGCGTTCTTCCACCGATTCGTAGCCCAGCGCCGGCAACGTGGCTTTTTCCGCGGTGTCCTCGGGGATCTTGGGGAACGGACCGGCGACGTCCTCGGCGGTGAGCGTGTAGGCGACCAGCGCCGGCGCGGTGTCCTGCGCCAGCGCCTGCCAGGTGGCGTCGTCGAGTTCGCCGCTTGCGTTCAGGCCGCGCGCGGCCTGGAACCCGGAGACGGCGCGGCGCTGGTTGGAACCGGCCTGGCCGTCGATCTCGCCCGGCGAGAAGTGCGCGCGGTCCAGCAGCACCTGCGCACGCAGCAGCGAGCGCTCGCCGCTGTCCGGCGCCGGTGCTGGCGCGGCCGCGGCTTTGGCGGGCGCTTGCGCCGCCGCACTGTCGACTGCGTTCGCGAACAGGACGGCAAGGCAGGCGAGTGGAAGCGATAGACGGGGCATCGGCGACTCCAGCAGGAATTCCGTCCACCATGCCTACGCGCTGCGGCTAGCCCGCGTGAAATGGCTGGCTGCCCGCTGACCGGAGCGCAGCGAGGCTGCCGGGCCGCGCTCCTGCAGCGTATCGCGAGCGTCCATCGGCGTATCGCGGAGCGTCCCATCGGCAAGATGCGGCAGCGAGCCGCGAGCCGCAAGCGGCGACGCCGGGTCGGGCGTCGCCTCGGGTTCCGCTCGTGTCTGCATCGCCGGTGGCGATGCCTCTCCCTGCGGTGGCCTGCGCCGGCAGCGTTACCGACACTGCGCCAGTGCATGTCCTTCCCTCGTATCGCCGCGCGCGCCATCCCAATCGCACCGACAGGCTCGGGCAGCGACATGCTGCCGTGGCGGGATACTGGTGTTTCAGCCCGCCGCGGTCTGCCGCAGGGCGTAGGCGAGCAGCCGCGCCTGCACGCGTTCGCCCAGGCCGCGCGGCGCATCCAGGGCCATGCGCTGCAGGCACGCCGGATCGGCGGCGGTGCGCGACAGCAGCGCGCGCGCCACGGTCGCGAGCTTCGCGCCGGTGCCGGCGGTGTTGCGTTTCAGCCAGGCCAATGCGCGCAGCAGGCGCTGCTCGATCTCGGTGAAGTCGCTGCCGAGCGGATAGTCGGGCAGGGTGCCGTCGGCGCGGAACGGAGCCAGCGCGGCGCGCACCCGCTCGGCGCGGTTGCGCTGCCAGTGCCGCGGCGCGACGAAATCCGCGGCGAGCTTGCGCGCTTGCCTGGCCTGCTGCAGCAGCGCCGGCTGGAACGCCACGTCGGCCAGGCCGGTCATCGCCACGGCGCAGTCCTCGTCGGTCATGCCGCGCAGGTCGGCGATGCCGTATTCGTTGAGGTAGATGTCGCGCAGATGGCGCGGGATCGTGGTGTGGCCGTAGTTCCAGCGCAGGTTGGACTGCAGCGTGCGCGCCTCGCCGCGGGTGGCGCGGAACATCAGCACGCTGCGCGCGTCGTCCAGCGCATGCGCCATCGCCACGAAGTTGTACTGGCCGCCCACGCCGGACACCACGCGGCCGTCGTCCAGCGCATCGGACACCGCCGCGCCCAGTGCGGTGGCCATCATGCACGAGTTGAAGAAACGCGCCTCGCGCCGTTGCGCGCGGCGCAGCGCCTCGCCGCCGTACAGCTGGTTGATCTCGCTGATCCGCCGCATGCCGATCGCGGCGCATGCCTCCGGCGCCATGTCGCGCAGCCAGGCGTAGAACTCGGGCGAGCCGAGGTAGAACGCGCCCTGCAGGTATTCGCCATCGCGCTGCAGTCGCGCCTGGTCGTCGGCACTGGCGCTGCCGTCGGCCACGCGCTGCATCAGCGCGGCATCGTCGAGTACCTTGCGCCGGATCACGCCGCACTGGACCAGTTGCCGGAAGCCTTCGTTGAGCATTTCGCTGCAGCCGAACAGGCCGATCGAGAACGGTGCCAGTCCGCCGCATTCCTGCACCGCCGGGTGCGTTTCCAGTTCCGGATCCAGCGCCGCCAGCACCTGCCGATAGCGCGCGTTGTCGGTATGCCGCAGCACCAGCGCGTGGCACAGCGCATCGGCCAGCGTACCGATGCCGATCTGCAGCGTGCCGCCATCGCGCACCAGCGTGCTCGCGTACAGACCGATGGCGTAGTCGGCATCGGCCACCGGTTGCCGCGGCAGCCCGAACAGACGCGGATACGGCCCGGGCGGCGTCGCCACCACGTCGAAGAATGACGGCTCCACCGCTGCGCTGCCGCCGATCCACGGCAGCTGCGGATCGACCTCGGCGACCAGCAGCGGCCGCGGCAGGCCGCGCCGGCGCACCGCGTCCAGCGTGTCCTGGGTGATGTCGTTGTTGCACGAGAACGACAGGCGCGTGCCGCCGGGTTCGCGCGCCACCTTCTGCACGATCAGGTTCGGCGCGCGCTGCGCCACCGCGTCGGCGGCATGGGTGTAGTTGAGGCTGGTGTAGCCGCGCTGTGCCTGTGCCGAGTGCAGCAGCGCGCCGGACTGCATGTAGAACTCCTCGACCTGGATGTGCGCCGGCAGCGCATCGCGCTGCAACGCCTGCACGTACTTGAGCGCCGGGAAATCCTCGCCGAAATGGCGCTGCACGAACGGCCGCACGAAGCGGCCTTCCAGTCCGCCGCCGGCCGGCGGTGGGTTCAGCGACAGCGCGGTGTAGAGCTGCATCGGCCGCGCCGGATCGGCGGCGACGCGGTCGTACAGCGCGTTGAGCAGGCGATGCGGCTTGCCGATGCCCAGCGGCGCGCCGATGCGCAGCGTGCCGGGGATGCGCTGCAGGATCAGGTCGGCAACGGCGTCTAGGTCTTCGAGGTGGTCGGTCATCCACATAGCTTAGGCGAGCGTCGCGGTTCCATGGCCCGGCGATGTGTAGTGACCGCTTGACAAGCGTTTCGTTTACTCGTGTAATCGATAAAAATTACAGGTGTAAATGCTATGCCGATCAGCGATGCGGAAGCGGTGGTGATGGAGGTGCTGTGGAGCCGGCATCCGCTCGCGGCCGAGGAGGTGTTCGCGGCCCTGTCCGGGCATGGCGGCTGGGCCGAACCCACGGTCAAGACCTTGCTCAACCGGCTGCTCAACAAGGGCGCGATCCGCGCCGACAAACAGGGCCGCCGCTATCTGTACGCGCCGCTGCTGCAGCGCGAACAGTGGGTGCAGCAACAGAGCGAAGGCCTGCTCGAACGCCTGTTCGGCGGCCGCGTCGCGCCGCTGGTGGCGCACTTCAGCGAACGCGGCAAGCTCAGCGACGCCGATATCGCCGAACTCAAACGACTGATCCAGGAGCTGGACGATGAGCGTTGAAACTTTCGTGGCGGGGATGTGGGCGACGGCGCTGGCCGGCAGTGCGGCGATCGTAGCGGTGCTGGCGCTGCGCGCGCCGTTGCGGCGGATGTTCGGCGCCAGCGTCGCCTACACGTTGTGGGCGGTGGTGCCGTTGGCGATGCTCGGCGTGTTGCTGCCTGGCGATGTGCGCCCGGCGCTGCCGGCGGTACTGGCGATGCCGCAGGTCTGGGTCGGGCTGCCGCAGGGATCGGCTGGCGCTACTGGCGCGATGGCTATGGCGAACGACCATCTGGCATTGTGGATGGCCGCACTCTGGCTGCTGGGCGCAGCGACGATGGCTGCCGTCCTGTGGCGGCAGCAGCGGCGCTACCGGCGTAGCCTGGGGCGGCTGTCGCCCGGCGCCGATGGCGTGCTGTACGCACAGCATGCGGCACACGGTCCGCTGGTGCTCGGCGCCTGGCGGCCGCGCGTGGTGCTGCCGATGGACTTCGCCATGCGCTATCCGACCGCACAATCGGAACTGGTGCTGGCGCACGAACGCATGCATATCGCCCGCGGCGATACCCGCTGCAACCTGCTGCTGGCGGCGCTGCGCTGCGTGTACTGGTTCAATCCGTTGCTGCACTGGGCCGCGCCGCGGTTCCGCTTCGACCAGGAACTGGCCTGCGATGCGGCGGTGCTGGCGCGGCATCCGGCCTCGCGCCGCAGCTACGCCGAAGCGATGCTGCAGACCCAACTGGATGTGACTGCATTGCCGGTGGGCTGCCATTGGCAGGCCGGGCGGACCTTGCGGCAGCGGATCGGCATGCTGCGACGGCCGGCGGTGAGCGGCTGGCGGCGGCGTGCGGGAATCGCCGTGGTGGCGATGGCGGCGCTGTGCGGCGGCGCTACGGCCTGGGCGTTGCAGCCACCGCCGGCGTCCGCGTTGGCGGGAAGCGGCATTGCGCCTGGGCTGGCTGATGCGCAAGCGCCGGATGCGGGTGTTGTGCTGGCGGGGGACGCGTCTGCAGCGGGCACTGGGCCGGCAAGCAGCGGGAGGCGCCTGCCGATGACACTCGCTGCCGCAACCGGCGCCGCGGCGACGGACACGGCCGCCAAGCGCGCAACCACGCCTGCCAAGCCCATGACGATGCTGCCGCCGCGCTATCCGCGCGAAGCGCTGCGCGAGGGTGCCTCGGGAAAGGTGATGCTGTTGGTCAGTGTGGATGAAGCCGGTACGGCCAGCGACGTGCGTTTGCTCGGTCGTGGCAGCGGCAACGCGGCATTGGACCAGGCGGCCATCGCGGCCGCCCGGCAGTGGCGCTTCACGCCGGCCCAGGAACACGGGCGTGCGATCCGTGGCCGGCTGAAGATTCCGGTCACGTTCGAGTCCGGGATGCAGCCTGTCGCGACGCCTACGGGACTGGCCGATGCGGATGGCTATCGCTGGTATCTGCTGGATGCGGAGACGCGCGATACGGACCAGCGCATGTGCGATGTGGTCAAGTCCGATGGACAAGGGCCGGCCCGGCGCGTGTATTGCGGCGTGACCGTGGCGTCGCAGAGATGAGCGCGCGCCGGATCGGTTCGGCAGGTCTGTTTCTGTGCCTGGCAGCCTGCGCCAGCCAGCCGCAGCGCGAGCAGACCCAGCGGCTGGACTCCGTGGACCAGCGCCTGCTTGCGCCACGCGGCGACGGCGCCCCCGCGGGGGCCATCTCGGCCTACGAGATGCAGCCGCAGCAGGTGTTCCGCATGCCGCAGCCGCTGGACGCGGCGACACCGCAACTGCCGGACGATTCGCCACGGCGCACGCTGCCGCCGACCACGGTGTGCGTGCGCGTGATCCTGTCCGCGCAAGGCGCCGTCGAGCGCAGTGAGCCGTTGCACGATCGCGAGGAATGCAGTGCCGGTGCGTTGGTCGACAATGCCGACTTGCTGCAGGCGGTGCAGCGCGAGGTCGCGCGGTGGCGTTTCGTGCCTGCGGCGATCTGCACATATGCCGATCCGGCGCGGCGGCCTGCGGTGGAAGGGCGCTGCGAGGATGCAGTGTCGGTGGAAGAGGTGCCGGTGACGCTGGCCTACGCGTTCACCTTCGAAGTGCGTGAGGGCAAGGCCAGTGTGCAGACCGGGCGGGTAGGGGGCCGCGGTGGGCGTTGAGCCCGAGCTGACGCCGATCCATGAGCGCTGGTTTCTCACATCGTTGCGGGTTGCGGGTTGCGGAAGCAATTCCGTTAGCTTCGGGCCATCGATTGCGATAGGCGTTATTGGGAAGGCCCGTCGCGACTGAAGTCGCTCCTACAAAGGGCGGCGTCCACGGACAGCCTCTCGACAGAGATGCCCCATGTGGCAGCAGCAGGATCGCTGCCGCGCATTGTCATCGCGGCTACAGCATCTCCGGCTTGAACAGCCGCCGCCGCGAGACTTCCGCGCCGGACAGCATGAACTTGCCGTCGCCGCGGTAGTGCAGGGTCCTGGGCAGTTTCGGCGACGTTGCGACCTGCGCCTTGACCACTTCCCAGACGAACAGGTTGTGCCTGGCGATCTGGCGGCCATCGTGCAGGCGGCACTCGAAGCTCGCGTAGCACTCGGCGATCGACGGCGCATCGACGTGCGTGCCGGCCACCGCGGTCAGGCCGAAGTGCGCGAACTTGTCGAGCTGCGCGCCGCTGCTGTTGCCGATGCCGATCACGGTGTCCAGCAGGTCCGCGGTCGGCAGATTGATCGTGCATTGCTTGCTGCGCCGGACCAGTTCGAAGCTGTGGTTGGCGCTGGAGATGCAGCAGGCGATCAGCGACGGCGAGAACTCCAGCACCATGTGCCAGCCCATGGTCATGATATCGCGTTGCCCTTTCCAGGCTGAACCGACCAGCACCACCGGGCCGGGTTCCAGGAACCGGCGCACCTGGTCGAGCGGGAAATCGTGTTTGCGGTAGCGGCGCATGGCGGCGGCCTCGCTTCGTTGCGATGGCGCACAGTCTGGCCATCGGCGGTGAATGCGGCGTCGGCGCCCTAGTCCAGTCGATGGATCGCATCGGCGATGCGTTCCACTTCCTCGGCCTGGTGGCTGACGTAGAGCATCGGCAGGCGCACCTCGTCGCGCACGCGCTGCAGGTACGGAATCAGCTCGCCGCGGCGTTGCGCATCCAGCGCCGACAGCGGTTCGTCGAACAGCAGGATCGCCGGCTGCGACAGCAGCGCGCGGCCGATCGCCACGCGCTGCGCTTCGCCGCCGGACAGATTTCCAGGGCGCCGCGACAGCAGCGGCGCGATGCCGAGCAGCTCGACCACCGCATCGAAGCCGAAGCGCTCGGCCTGGCCGCGGCCGTGGCGGCCGTAGCCGAGGTTGCGGCGCACGTCCATGTGCGGGAACAGCCGCGCGTCCTGGAACACGTAACCGATCCGGCGCCGGTGGGTGGGCACGTCGATGCCGGCGTCGCTGTCGTAAAGCACACGCGCGTCGATGACGATGCGCCCGCTGCGCGGCCGCAGCACGCCGGCGATGGCGTTGAGCATGCTGGTCTTGCCGACGCCGGAAGGACCCACCAGCGCGACCACGCGCGCCTGTTCCTCGACCCGCAAGCGGCGCTGGAAGCGGCCGCGCTGCACTTCGATGTCGATGCTCAGCATCGGCGCGCGCTCCCATGCCGCGAACGCGGTATGAGCAGGAGGCGCGCAGCGGCGTTGGGCCGGCTCATGCGTCCGCCTCCGGCCCGCGCTGGCGCCGCACCAGCCATTCGGACAGCAGCAGCGCGGCCAGCGAGATCGCCAGGGCCACCGCCGCCAGCCGCCAGATGCCCGCTTCGCCGCCGGGCACCTGCAGCAGGCCGTAGATCGCCGCTGACAGGGTCTGCGTTTCTCCGGGAATATTCGACACGAAGGTGATGGTGGCGCCGAATTCGCCCAGCGCCTTGGCGAAGGCGAGCGCGGTGCCGGCGACCAGCCCCGGCCAGGCCAGCGGCAGGGTGATGCTGAAGAACACCCGCCACGGCCCGGCCCCGAGCGTGGCCGCGGCCGCCTCCAGGCGCCGATCGGTGGATTCCAGGGCCAGGCGGATCGCGCGCACCATCAGCGGGAATCCCATCACCGCGCTGGCCAGCGCCGCGCCGGTCCAGCGGAACGCGAACTGCACGCCCAGGTGCTCCAGCAACCAGGCGCCGACCGGTCCCTGCGTGCCGAGCACGATCAACAGCACGTACCCGGTGACCACCGGCGGCATCACCAGCGGCAGGTGCAGCAAGGCGTCCAGCAGCGATTTGCCGGGGAAGCGGCGCCGCGCCAGCAGCCAGCCGCAGGCCACCCCGAACGGTAGGCTGCCCAGCGCCGCGACCAGCGCGACCTTGACGCTGAGCGCGATGGCGGTGAGTTCCTGCGGCGTGAATGCGAACAACGGCGACGGCTCAGTGCGCGAGCGAGAAACCGCGGCGCTGGAAGATCGCCTGCGCCGGCGGCGTGCCCAGCCAGCGCACGAAGTCGGCCGCGGCCGGGTGCTTGCTCGCGCGCAGCGCCGCCACCGGATACACGATCGGCGTATGGCTGTCGGCGGGGAACACCGCCACCACCCGCACCTTCGGTTCGGCCTTGGCGTCTGAGCCGTAGACGATGCCCAGCGGCGTTTCGCCGCGCGCGACCAGCATCAGCGCGGCGCGCACGCTGTCCGATTCGGCCAGCCGCGCCTGCACGCCGTCCCACTGGCCGAGCGTCTGCAGCGCGGCGCGCGCGTACTTGCCGGCCGGCACGCTATTGGTCTGGCCGAGCGCCAGCCGGCCCTGCGCGCCGAGCGCGGCAGCGAGCGCGCCGGGCTTGCGCAGATCGACCTTGGCCGCACTCGACGCGGGTGCGACCAGCACCAGCGTATTGCCCAGCAGATTGCGCCGCTGCGCCGGAGCGACCAGTTGGCGCTGCTGCAGATAGTCCATCCACTCCAGGTCGGCGGAGAAGAACACATCCGCCGGCGCGCCCTGTTCCACCTGCCGCGCCAGCGCCGAGCTGGCCGCGTACGACACCTGTACCGGCGTGCCGCTGGCGCGCTGATAGGCCGCGGCGGCCTCGTCCAGCGATTCCTTCAGGCTGGCGGCGGCGAACACGGTCAACGGCGTCTGCGCAAAGGCCGGCACGGCCATGGCGACGGTGAGCGAGAGCAGGCACAGCAGGCTGCGTAGCGTGCGGGACATGGGGGATGCTCCGGGGACATCGGGGGGGACAGCGGCAACCGACTGGACATGGCGCACTTCGCGCGCCAGCGGCCGGTGCTGCAGCGCGACCGTGCGGCGGCACTTGCCGCATCCTAACGCCTTCACTGTGGCGAGGGGGACAGATCGTCGGTACGGCCGGCCTGGATATTGGCGCGCACCGACGGTTGCATCAGCCGCGGCTGCGCCAGCGTCGCGTCGCGCGCCTGGCGCAGCGCGACGAACGCGGCTTCGTCGATGCCGTCGCGCACGTGGATGTTGTCGCGACGCTGCGCGCCGATGCTGGTTTCGCAGGCGACCGCGCGGCCGCCGGCGCCGTAGTCGTGGCAGACGAACACGCGGGTGGCGGGGGGGAGCGCGTAGAGCGTGTGGATCGAACGGAACAGCGTCGCCGCGTCGCCGCCGGGGAAATCGCAGCGCGCGGTGCCGCTGTCGGGCATGAACAGCGAATCGCCAGGAAACAGCGCATCGCCGATCAGGTAGGCGATGCTGTCGTCGGTATGCCCGGGCACCGCGATCACTTGGGCGGACAACGCGCCGATCGCGAACCGCTCGCCGTCGGCGAACAGATGATCGAAGCCGCAGCGCGTATCGCCGTCGTCCTCGGCCAGGCCGAACTGCGGCGCGAAGCGCGCGCGCACCTGGCGGATGCCCGCGCCGATCGCCAGCGTCGCCTGCGGCCAGCGCCGCTTGAACCACTGCGCGGCGGAGACATGGTCGGCATGCGCGTGGGTTTCCAGGATCCAGCGCAGTTGCAGGCCACGCGCTTCAACCAGCGCGGCCAGGCCTTGCGCCGGCGCATCGCGCAGCGCGCCGGTGTCCGGATCGAAGTCCAGCACCGGGTCGATCACCGCGGCCTCGTGGCCGTCTTCGACCAGATAGCTCCAGGTGCCGGAACCGGCGTGGTGGAAGGGGTGGACGTTGGGAACCTGGCTCATGGGCCTGCCTTGGCGGGAGAGGAACGGCCGGCGCTGCAGTAGATGCCGTGCAAGGTATCGAGGATGCGCTGCGCCGGGCCGGGGACCAGCGAATAGTAGATGGTCTGCCCGTCGCGGCGGGTCTGCACCAGGCCGTCCTCGCGCAGCAGCGCCAGGTGCTGCGACAGCGCCGATTGGCTCAGGTCCAGGCGCGCGTTGAGCTCGCCCACTGAGTGTTCGTGGTCCACCAGCAGGCACAGCAACAGCAGCCGCTTTTCGTTGCCGAGCGCCTTCAGCAGGCGCGCGGCTTCGCCGGCATGCGCGCGCATCGCCGCAGGATCCATCGCGGGTTGCAGGCGGCGGGCCATCGGACTCAGAAGGCGACCGGCAGGCCGGCAGCGGTCCAGCCGAGGAAGCCGCCGTTCAACGAGCGCACCGCGCTGTAGCCGAGTTGCTGCAGGCTCAGCGCGGCCAGCGTGGAGCGGCCGCCGCTGGCGCAGTACAGCAGGATCGGTTGGTCGCGCCGCGATAGTGCCGGATCGGTGTCGAGACGGAATTCGAGGATGCCGCGCGGGATGTTGATCGCGTTGGGCAGGTGGCCGACGGCGAATTCGCCGGGTTCGCGCACGTCGATGATCCATTCGCCAGGCAGCGGCGTGGCCGCGGCATCGGTGTCGACCTCGTGGATCTGCGGGCGCGCCCTGTCGACCAGGGCTTGTGCGGAGGAATGGGGCATTGGGGGCTCCGGTGGATGAACGGCGCCCATAATATCAGTTGACTCTAATATAAGAAAATTCTAATTTATCTCGCAGCCAGCGACGGTTCGCTGGCACCGACCGGGTTCCGTGGAACCCTCGTCCTGGAGCCGCTGCGTGAAGCCGTTTGCCCTCTTGATCGCGCTGGCCGCGAGTCTGTCGCTCGCGGCGTGCCGCCACGAATCCCCCTCGGCGGTGCCGCCGCCGCTGCCTGCGCTGCAGACCGACGCGGTGGCGTTCGCCGATTCCTCCGCGCGTGCCTGGGACGGCGTGGTCGCTGCGGTGGACCATGCCGACCTGTCAGCGCAGACCGACGGGCGCGTGCGTGAGGTCACTGTGGACGTCGACGACCGTGTCGCCGCCGGCCAGGTGCTGCTGCGGCTCAGCGCCGTGGAGCAGCGCGCCGGCGTGGACAGCGCGCAGGCGCAGCTGCGTTCAGCCACGGCCAGTGCCGACGAAGCCGAGGCCAGCTATCGCCGCTACGCCGCGCTGGCCGGCGCGCAGTACGTGTCCAGGGCGCAGCTGGATCAGGTCCGGGCCACCCGCGATGCCGCGGTCGCGGCGCGCCAGTCCGCCGCCGCGCAGCTGGCGCAGGCGCGACAGCCGGCCGACTACACGGTGATCCGCGCGCCGTTCGCCGGCGTTGTCAGTGCGCGGCAGGTGCAGCCCGGCGAAGCGGTGGCGACCGGCCAGGCCCTGCTGTCGCTGTATGCGCCTGGGGCGCAGCGCATCGAGGTGCAGGTGCCGCAGTCCGATGCCGCGGCGATCCGCGCCGCGCCGCACGCGCAGGTGCGGCTGGACGACGGCCGCGCGCTGGCGGTGCAACGGGTGCGGGTGTTCCCCACCGCCGATCCGAACAGCCACAGCGTGACGGTGCGCGTGCCGCTGCCCGCGCTGCTGCCGGCACCGGCACCGGGCACGACCGCCAAGGTCGCGTTCGCCGTACCGACCGATGGCACCGACGCGGCCACGACCACGCTGTGGATGCCGCGTGCGGCGTTGCTGCAGCGTGGCGAACTCAGCGCGGCCTATGTGCTGGCCGCCGGCGCGCTGAGCCTGCGCCAGCTGCGCGTGGGCCGGCAGGAGCCGCAGCGGGTCGAAGTGCTGGCGGGATTACGCGCCGGCGAACGCGTGGCGCGCGATCCGGTCGCCGCCGGGCAGGCGCTGGCCGCGCAGCGGCGCGCGCTGGCGGAGCGCTGAGATGGCGGCGCGACTGGGCGTGTCCGGACGGCTGGCGGCGGCGTTCCAGGCCAATCCGCTGACTCCGTTGCTGGCGCTGCTGGGCCTGCTGCTGGGCCTGGCCGCGGTGGCGATCACCCCGCGCGAGGAAGAGCCGCAGATCGACGTGACCATGGCCACCGTGTCGGTGGCCTTCGCCGGCGCCGATGCGCGCGAAGTGGAGCAGCTGCTGAGCACGCCGCTGGAGCAGAAACTGGCCGAGATCGAAGGGGTCAAGCACGTGTACTCGGTCAGCCGCCCGGGGCAGGCGCTGCTGACCGTCGAGTTCCAGGTCGGGGTGCCGCGCCAGGCGGCGCTGGTGCGGCTGTACAACCAGGTGTATTCGAACCTGGATGCGTTGCCCCAGGGCATGGGCGTGGGCACGCCGCTGATCAAGCCCAAGGGCATCGACGACGTGCCGGTGATGGCGGTGACGTTGTGGAGCGACGATCCGCAGCGCAGCGCGGTGGACCTGGGCGAGGTCGCGCACACACTGGAAAGCGAACTCAAGCGCATTCCCGGCACGCGCGACATCTACAGCATCGGCGCGCCGCAGCGGGTGCTGACGCTGACCCTGGATCCGACGCGGCTGGCCGCCTACGGCCTGACCGTGTCCGACCTGAGCCAGGCGCTGCAGGCGGCCAATGCGGTGCGCCAGCTCGGCGAGCGTATCGGTGGCGGCCGTGCGGTGCCGGTCGCCGCCGGCACCTTCCTGGCCGATGCCGACACGGTGGCGTCGCTGGTGATCGGTGTGCACGACGGCCAACCGCTGCATCTGCGCGACGTGGCGCAGGTGCGCGCTGGCGCCGACCTGCCCAGCAGCTATGTCTGGTACGGCGCGCCGGCCGCACGCGGCGGTCCGGCGCAGGGCCGCGCGCCGGCGGTGACCCTCGCCATCGCCAAGCAGCCCGGCAGCGATGCCGCCGCGATCACCCGTGCGGTCGCTGCGCGCCTGCAGCAGCTGCGCGGCGAAACGATCCCGCAAGGCGTGCACGCCGAAGTGACCCGCGATTACGGCACCAGCGCCGACGCCAAGGCCGCCAAGCTGATCCACAAGCTGGTGTTCGCGACCGGTTCGGTGGTGCTGCTGGTGCTGTTCGCGCTGGGCTGGCGCGAGGCCATCGTGGTCGGCAGCGCGGTGGTGCTGACCCTGGCGCTGACCCTGTTCGCGTCGTGGGCGATGGGCTTCACCCTCAACCGGGTGTCGCTGTTCGCGCTGATCTTCTCGATCGGCATCCTGGTCGACGACGCCATCGTGGTGGTGGAGAACATCCACCGGCACATGCGCGCCGGCGGCAAGACCCTGCGCGAGGCGATCCCGCCGGCGGTGGACGAGGTCGGCGGTCCGACCATCCTCGCCACCTTCACCGTGATCGCGGCGCTGATGCCGATGGCCTTCGTCAGCGGCTTGATGGGGCCGTACATGCGGCCGATTCCGATCAACGCCTCGGTCGGCATGCTGCTGTCGCTGGCGATCGCCCTGATCGTGACGCCGTGGCTGTCGCTGAAGCTGCTGAGGCGGCATGCGCCGTCGGTGGCCGATGCCACTGCCGACAGCGCGACCGCGTCCGCATCGCCGCGCCTGCAGCGCTTCTTCTCGCGCTTGCTGCATCCCTTCCTCGCCCCCGAGCGCGGCGCGCGGCGGCGCGGCTGGCTGTTCGCCGGCATCGCCGCGCTGCTGGTGCTGGCAGTGTCGCTGGTCGGGCTGCAATGGGTGGTGATGAAGATGCTGCCGTTCGACGACAAGTCCGAATTGCAGATCGTGGTGGATCTGCCCGAAGGCAGCACGCTGCAGGACACCGATGCGCTGCTGGTCGAACTGGCCGGCGTGCTCGACCGCACCCCGGACGTGCACGATTACCAGGGCTATGCCGGCACCTCGGCGCCGGTCAATTTCAACGGCCTTGTGCGCCAGTACTACCTGCGCAGCGGCAACAACGTCGGCGACCTGCAGGTGAATCTGGTCGATAAACACCTGCGCACCCGGCAGAGCCACGCCATCGCGCGCGCGTTGCGTCCCGAACTGGCGGCGATCGCGCGCCGTCATGGCGCGGCGCTGAAGGTGGTGGAGGTGCCGCCGGGCCCGCCGGTGCTGGCGCCGCTGGTCGCCGAGGTGTACGGCCCGGATTACGCGCGCAGCCGCCAGTTGGCCTTGGCATTGGAGCGACGCTTCCTACGCACGCCGAACGTGGTCGATGTGGATACCAGCGTGGAAAGCGCGGCGACGCGCGAGGTGATCGTGGTCGATCGGGTGCGCGCGGCGCGGCTGGGCGTGAGCCAATCGGCGATCGCCGGTGCGCTGGCGACGTCGGTGCAGGGAGTGGATGCGACCTGGTTGCACGATGGCGCCTCCAAGTATCCGCGACCGGTACGGCTGCGCCTGGCCGCGGCGGACCAGGCCGGCGTCGCGCGCATGTTGGCGCTGCACGTGCGCGGCGGCGACGGCCAACTGGTGCCGTTGTCGGAGCTGGTCGCGGTGCAGCGGCTGCCCTGGGACGGTGCGATCTCGCACAAGGATCTGCGGCCGGTGGTGTACGTCACCGGCGACGAGGCCGGGCGCCTGGACAGCCCGCTGTACGGCATGTTCGACCTGGTCGGGCAGCTGCGCCGACAGCGCGTCGGCGGGCAGGCGGTGGCGCAGTCTTTCATCGCGCAACCGCTCGACAGCGGCGACTTCGCGGTCAAGTGGGATGGCGAATGGCAGATCACCTACGAGACCTTCCGCGACATGGGCATCGCCTACGCGGTCGGCCTGCTGCTGATCTATCTGCTGGTGGTGGCGCAGTTCCGCAGCTATCTGGTGCCGCTGGTGATCATGGCGCCGATCCCGCTGACGGTGATCGGGGTGCTGCCGGGACACGCGCTGCTCGGCGCGCAGTTCACCGCCACCAGCATGATCGGCATGATCGCGCTGGCCGGCATCATCGTGCGCAACTCGATCCTGCTGGTGGACTTCATCGGCCAGGCGCTGGCGCAGGGCCGCAGCGCCGAGCAGGCGGTGGTGGAGGCCTGCGCGGTGCGCGCGCCGCCGATCGTGCTGACCGGGTTGGCGGCGATGCTGGGCGCATTCTTCATCCTCGACGACCCGATCTTCAACGGCCTGGCGGTGGCGCTGATCTTCGGCATCCTGGTCAGCACCGCGCTGACCCTGTTGGTGATCCCGCTGCTGTACTACCCATTGGCGCGCCGCGCTGCCAAGCCGGCGTGAGCGCGATGCGCATGCGCGTCCATGCGGTCTTTGCAGTGCCGGCGTAGAGCCGGCGATTCCGTCATCGACGTCCTGGAAATCCGCATGAGCATCGGCGATCCGATCCGCGTCACCCTCGAACAGGAGACGGATTTCGCGTTCCGCATCCAGTTCGACGAAACCGATCTGCGCCGTGGCTGGGCGACGAGACCGCGCCGCTCGGTCACGAACGCGGGCCCAATCCCTCGCGCATCCTGTTGGCCAGCATCGCCAATAGCCTGGCCGCCAGCCTGCTGTTCGCGATGCGCAAGTTCAAGAACGATCCGGTCGGCGTGGTCGCGCACATCACCGCCACGCCGATGCGCAACGCGGACGGCTTCTGGCGCATTCCGCAGGCGTCGGTGGAACTGCAACTGCCCGACGGCAACCAGGGCTACGCGCCATGCGGACGACGCACGCAGTCTGCGGCTTCGTTGCAGTAGTTAAGAAAAACGTCAGGGGCATGAAGCGCTCCTGTTAGTCGGACACGAGCTGCAGCTGAATGCGAAGAGGCTTCGTCCGATCGCCGGGACGCATGGCGCGAGTATCGGAAGCAATCACAGAATCATTCGAAACTCTATCGTTTTCACGACTTTCTAACGCTGGCCGGCGTAGCCGTCGATTGGCGTGGCTGGCATGGGATAGCAATTGCCGATCACGCTGCTAAGGATCATTCAACTGACAACGGAGCTTGTTATGAAAAATCTAGCCGTTCTGAGTTTGGTGTTGCTGGTTTCGGCCCCCGCGGTTAATACGGCGGTAGCAAAGGAAGCCACATTCGAGAAGTTGAACAAGAAAGCCAGCTTCATACATGGCGACAATCTGGTGACAAACGTTCTACCGGAAAGGGGTGCTTCGGCTGACGACCGTCTGCAGTCACCGCAGCAGAAGGCCGCCGGGCTAAGTGCTGTCATGGTCACCCGCAATGGCGACTTGTACGAATCCAGGATGGATCCGGAAGATGTCGCCATTTTCGAGCAGGCCATCATGGACTTGCAGATGCTTGGCCGCACATCCACGACGTTCAGCACGCCTCCGAGGCTTCCAGATTTCTACAGAAGCAGTCGCGTCAATCCCAATGTCGTTATCGGCACCGACGACCGGGTGCAAGTGTCGAATACCGTGGCGTCTCCGTACTGGCATATCGGTCGTATCGGAATCGGTTGTACCGGTACGCTGATTACGCCGAAACATGTCCTCACCGCGGGGCACTGTATATCCAACGGAGCGGGTACCTTTTATTCCAGCCTGGATTTCACCACGGCGCAGAACGGTAGCTATCAGCCTTGGGGGACGACCACATGGTCGAGGGCCATCACCACGTCGGCATGGCACAACAGCGCGGACAGCAACTACGATTACGCGCTGATCGTGCTGAGCACGGCTCCGCATGGCGGCAACTCCGGCTGGGGCGTGTATTCGGGAGGTGCGCATACCATCACCGGTTATCCTGGTGACAAACCTCTGGGTACGATGTGGACGCATTCCGGGTCGGTATCGACCAGTGGTTCTTACAGGCTTTGCTATACCATCGATACCTTCGGCGGGAACAGCGGAAGCGGGATTGCAAGCGACGGCGGGGTCAATGTCCGCGGGATCCATACCACGGGATCGTCCAGTCAGAACTGTGGGACGAGGCTGACCAGCACCGTCTACAATACGCTTCAAAACTGGATCGCTACGTACCCGTGACTGCTCATTGACGCTGACTTGAAGTAACACGGACGCGGTGCGCCGCATGGCCGGCGCACCACGTTTTCGCGGCGTATCGGGCAACGCGCGAGGAGGCAAATATGAAAAGGGTTTTTATTGCAGCGCTGGTGCTGTTGGCAGGCTGCGGCCTCGACCGTACACAGCCGACCAAGAATCAAGAGCCGTTGGAGCGCGCGCTGATCATCGGCAGTGCAGAATCTCCGGACCCAGTGCTGGTCAAGGTCATGGAGTTGGAAAAAAGCGGTGTAGTGGAAGATGTCGTCGTGCACGAATCCTTTCCCGTGCAGATCCGCTTGCGCGCACCACAGAAAGTAATCGACGAGCTCAATGGAATTCCTCGGTCCGGCAAGTTGCGTTAGCGGTAGCCAACTTTACCGGGGATACTTACTCGACTCATCCGCATTTCGGGGGACTGGCATGGCAGTAGGCGACGCGCTAGAGATGAATTGGCCGGCGTCTTGCTCTCGTTCGGTTGACGTCGTCGGAACGACGAACCCAGGCCGCAGCCGCCATGCCCACCACCCGCATCGCCGGCCGCATCCATGCATTGCGCGCGGCGCCGTCCATCGCGCATCGATCGATTCCGACGCTGTCGCGACATGGACGGTTCCCGGCGGCGTGACCAGCGAGGTCCATGTTTTCGAAGCGCGCGAGCAGGGGCGGTGCCGCGTCTCGCTCACCTATACGGTCAAGGACGCGCACGGCACTGTGCTGCTGGGCGACAAGAGCATCGAGGCCGGCGTGTGAACGATCCGCTGCACATCGCCTGCCCGCACTGCCAGGCGCTGAACCGGGTGCCGGCCGACCGCCTGGCGGCGGCGCCGCAATGCGGCCGCTGCCATCGCGCGCTGTTCGTCGGTGCGCCGGTGGTGCTGACGGGGGACAACTTCGCCGCCCACGCCGAGCGCAGCGACATCGCGTTGCTGGTGGATTTCTGGGCGCCGTGGTGCGGCCCGTGCCGGACCATGGCGCCGCAGTTCGAGGCTGCCGCCGCGCAACTGGAGCCGCGCATGCGCCTGGGCAAGCTGGACACCGAGGCGCAGCCGGCGCTGGCGGCGCGCTTCGGCATCCGCAGCATTCCGACCTTGGCGCTGCTGCGGCATGGCCGCGAACTGGCGCGGCACAGCGGTGCGATCGGTGTGGCCGACATCGTGCGCTGGGCGCGGGCGAACGCGGGTTAGGCGTCCCCTGTCAGGCGCCGAATTCCTATTGCGTTCCTGTAGGAGCGGCTTCAGCCGCGACAGGATCTATCGGTAAGACCTGTCGCGGCTGAAGC
>NZ_JAYIQP010000035.1:0-24172 GCF_035026585.1 Xanthomonas sp. WHRI 7945 | reverse complement strand
CTTCAGCCGCGACAGGCGTTACCGGTAACGCCTGTCGCGGCTGAAGCCGCTCCTACAAAAACCAAAAACCATCAGCCGAAACGGCCGGGTCGAATGACCCAGAGCGGCAGCCCCGATCGGCGAGGCTGCGCCGCATGCTGTTCCGAGTCCCGAGTCCCGAGTCCCGAGTCCCGACCCCAGGCCCTACCTGAACTTGTAGACCACATTCATCGTGGTCAACGTATCGGTCTTCTTCTTGTCGTCGCTGACGTCGCTGTTGTGGCGCGCCTGCCAGCCGGCCTTCAGCGCCAGCCGCGAATTCATGCTGACCGAGATGCCCAGGTCGTTCTGCGCGAAGGTGTTGTACGACCCCGATTCGACCAGCAGGGTGTTGGCCAGTTCGGTATTGGCGGTCAGGCCGTACTTGAAGTCGACCAGGCCGCGGCCGATCAGGCCGGTCTCGGTGCGATCCTCTTCCACGTCGTGGGCGCGGCGCACGCCGGGGCCGATCTGCACGTCCAGGCTCCTGTGGTCGCCGTCCATGATCCGCGTGCCGTAGCCGATGCCGATCGTGGCCAGGCGGTCGTAGGTGGCGAAATCGTCACGCTCGTAGCGCAGCGAGGCGGTCAGCTGGCGGTGTTCGCCCAACTGCAGCGCGCTGCCGGCGCTGCCGGTATAGCGGTTGGAGGTGGTCTGGCGCACGCGCTCGGTGCTGCCGTCGTCGTTGGTGTTGGTGTACTCGGCGCTGGCGCGCAACCCGAACAGGTCGATGCTGTGGATCCAGTCGCCGTCCAGGTACTGGCCCTTGAGCCGGCCGTTGAAGCTCTCGTTGGAGCTGTTGCCGCGCGAGGAGGCGAAGCCCAGCTCGCCGGAGCCGCTCCACGGCGAACTGCCTGGTTCCGGTGGCGCGGCCACGTCGGCGGCCCAGGCCGGGGACGTACCCAGCAGCATCAAGGTGATCGCGGTTACTACGGCAGCGCGGCGGGGCATTGGCTCTTCTCTCCTGGGTTTGGGGACGCAGCCTTCGGCTAACGAAATGGAAACGATTTCATCATACCGGATCCACATGACACCCCGGCCGCCGCCCGGCCACGGCTTCATCGGCGGTTTGGGCGCGGGGCCGGCCGCCAGGCGTATTTCCGCCACGGACTCAGACATAATCGGTGACATGGACCGCTACGAACGCATCAACGCATTGCACCGGCTGCTCAAGTCCGCCCGCTACCCGGTGACGGTGGCGCGGCTGCAGGACGAACTGGGCTGCTCCCGCGCCACCGTCTACCGCGACCTGGCGTTCCTGCGCGACGCGCTGATGGCCCCGGTCGAGGGCGACGGCGAGGCCGGGTTCCGCTACGAGTCCGGGGAGAGCGACCGCTTCGAACTGCCGGGGCTGTGGCTCAGTTCCGAGGAACTGCACGCGCTGCTGGCCTCGCAGCAATTGCTGGCGCGCACCGGCGGCGGGGTGCTGTCCTCGGTGCTGGCGCCGCTGCAGCAGCGCATCGAGAGCCTGCTGGCGGCGCAGGCCGGGGCCACCCACTGGCCGGTGGAGCGGGTGCGGGTGATCCCGCACCGCGGCCGCAAGCTCGACGAGGCCAGCTTCCGCACCGTCGCCTCGGCGGTGCTGGAGCGCAAGCGGCTGTCGTTCGATTACCGCGCCCGCTCCACCGACGAATCGACCAAGCGCACGGTGTCGCCGCAGCGCATCACCCACTACCGCGACAACTGGTACCTGGACGCCTGGGACCATGGCCGCGACGCGGTGCGCAGCTTCGCGGTGGACCGCATCAACCACGCGCGCCTGCTCGACCAGCCGGCGCAGGACGTGGCCGACGAGGAGCTGGATTCGCAACTGGCGTCCAGCTACGGGATCTTCTCCGGCGCGCCCAAGGGCTGGGCGACGATCGTGTTCAGCCCCAAGGCGGCGCGCTGGGTCGCCGACGAGCACTGGCATTCCAAGCAGCAGGGGCGCTTCCTGGCCGACGGCCGCTACGAACTGAAGGTGCCGTACAGCGTCTCGCGCGAGCTGCTAATGGACGTGCTGCATTACGGCTCGGATGCGGAAATCGTCGAGCCGCGCTCGCTGCGCGAACAGGCCAAGGCGCTGCTGTCGCTGGCGCTGAGCAACTACAGCGACGACTAAGGCGTTCGCGCTGCGCACTGTCGTCGTTTTTTGTAGGAGCGGCTTCAGCCGCGACAGGCGGTATCAGCCATCGTCTCGCCCGTCGCGGCTGATGGCCCGAGGCCACCCAGAGCCGCTCCTACAGTGTGTCCGGCGGCCGGTTGCCGTTGCTCAGGATGGTGCCGATATTGGTCTCGATCCAGTCCACCAGCGCGTGCACGTGCGTGGCCGCGTCCTTGCCCAGCGGGGTCAGCGCGTAGTCCACGTGCGGCGGCACCACCGGGTGCGCGGTGCGCTGCACGAACCCGTCCGCTTCCAGCGCCTGCAGGGTCTGCGCCAGCATCTTCTCGCTGACCCCTTCCAGGCTGCGGCGCAGGTCGCCGAAGCGATGCGTGCCCTTGCGCAGCGCCACCAGCACCAGCACGCCCCAACGGCTGGTCACATGGCTGAGCACGGCGCGCGAGGGGCAGTGCTGCGCGAACACCTGGCCGCGCGTGGCCTCCGCGGCGGGTGGGCGCGGCGAATCGCAGAGGGTCTCGGAAAGAACGCTGGCCAAGCGGTGCACCTGTCTGGGGGACGGACCGGCCTGATCATACGGAGGTCGGCTGGCGCCCCGCTGAGTGGCAGGCGATGGCGGTGCAACCTATTTGGGGAGCGGCGACACGTCTCAGGGCTCGCTCGGCACTTCGAAACCGAGCCTGCCGACCTGGTCGCGGCGCTGCGGCACGCGCTTGAGCTTGTCGACGTTGATCCCGTAGTCGCGGTCCAGCTTGCCCGCCAGTTCGCGGTATTGCTTGTGGTCCATGTCCGGCTCGCGCGCGAATATCCAGGCCAGATCGCGGCCGGGATAGTCGATCAGCGCCCAGGAATAGTCCGGCGCGACCTCGAGGATGCGGTACTTGGTCGGCACCACGGCGAACAGCCAGGTGGTCCAGCGGCGGTCGCCGGTGCCCTCTTTGACCGTGGCGCGCGAAGTGATTTCCTTGACCGGCGCGTCGAAGCCCTCGCGGTACCGGTAGCGCACGGCGATCTTGCCGTCCTCCTTGAGCGTGTACTCGTCGCTGCTGGCGACGTGGCCGCGCTCGGCGAAGTAGGGCACGTGCGCGATCACGTACCAGCGGCCCATGAAGCGCTTCAGGTCGATCGGCGGCTGCTGGGGCGCATGCTCCTCTGGGGATGTCGCCCGCGCCGCCGGCAGGGGGACGGCCATGCCGAGCAGCAGCATGGAGGCGAACAGGGAGAGCAGGCGCATAAGACAGGAATCCGGAGGCTTGAAGGGACAAGCTAGTGAGTATCGGGCGAAAGCCATGTCAATAGTGGGTCGCAGCCGTTGAGATGCGCGCGCGGCACGCTGCGCGCCTCATCACCGTTCCGGAGTCGCCGCCATGCCGATCGCCCCTTCGTCCCGTTCCGCCCGCGCGCCGCATCCCGGCTTGCGCCGCCTAGTGCTGCAGGCGCTGCTCGCCGGGCTGGCCCTGGTCCTGGTGTGGCCGGCCGCGCGCGGCTACAGCGAATGGCTGGGCTGGCGGCCGCTGTGGCTGCTGGGCATGCCGCTGAGCGCGTGGTGGGCGCTGCACCGCTTCCCGCTGCCGCTGCGGCCGTTGCGCCGGGGGCTGGCGCGGCTGCGGCCGCGGGTCCAGGCGCGGCGGCGCGCGCCGGCGTGGCGGGTCACCCGCGCAGCCTGACCTTCGGCAGGGGAGGGCCGCGTCCCCGCATGCTACGGTTCGGGGCTGTTCTCCTGGACCTGTCCCATGCCCTCTCTTGCCCATGCCTGCCTGCTTGCCGGACTGATTGCCTCTGGGACCGCCGCGGCGAAGGAAACCGCGATGCCCCAAGATCCCTATGCCTGGCTCGAAGACGTCACCGGCGCCAAGCCGCTGGACTGGGTCAAGGCGCAGAACGCCAAGACCGAGGCGCGGCTGACCGCGCAGCCGGGCTTCCAGGCGCGCGAGGCCGGCATCCGCGAAGTGCTGGATTCGGACGCGAAGATCCCGGCGGTGCAGAAGATCGGCCCGTACTACTACAACCTGTGGAAGGACCGCGAGCACGAGCGTGGTCTGTGGCGGCGCACCACCCTGGAGGAGTACCGCAAGCCCGAGCCGAAATGGGAGACGGTGCTGGACCTGGACGCGCTGAACAAGGCCGAGGGCGAGAACTGGGTGTGGCACGGCGCCGATTGCCTGCGCCCGGACTACCGCCGCTGCCTGATCGCGCTGTCGCGCGGCGGCGCCGACGCCGACGTCACCCGCGAGTTCGACCTGGGCAGCAAGCAGTGGGTCAAGGACGGCTTCTTCCGTCCCGAGGCCAAGGGCGGCCTGGGCTGGATCGACGCCGACACCGTCTATCTCTACACCGATTTCGGCGCCGGTTCGATGACCAGCTCCGGCTACCCGCGGGTGGTCAAGCAGTGGAAGCGCGGCACCGCGCTGCAGAGCGCGACGCCGGTCTACGAAGGCAAGCCGGAGGACATGTACATCGCCGCGATGCACGACGACACGCCCGGCTACGAGCGCGATTTCGTCAGCCGCACGCTGGCCTTCTACAACGATGAGCTGTACCTGCGGGGCGCCGACGGCCGCCTGACCAAGATCGACGTGCCCAACTCGGCCAACAAGCGCGTGCACCGGCAGTGGCTGACCCTGGAATTGCGCGATGCGTGGACCGTGGACGGCACCACCTATCCGGCCGGCGCGCTGCTGGTGGCCAAGTTCGACGACTTCATGGCCGGCAAGCGCGCGTTCCAGGTGGTGTTCACCCCGACCGAGACCACTTCGCTGGCCTCGTTCGCCTGGACCAAGTCGCGCCTGGTGCTGAACGTGCTCGACGACGTCAAGAGCCGGTTGTGGGTGCTGACTCCGGGCGAAGGCGAGTGGGCGCGCGCGCCGTTCCCGGTCGGCGACCTGGCCTTCGGCAGCACCAGCGTCGAGGCGGTCGATGCCGACGAGAACGACCAGGTGTGGCTGACCTCCACCGATTTCCTGACCCCGACCACGCTGATGCTGGCCGACTTGCAGCGCGGCGCGCAGAGCATCGAGACGCTGAAGGCGATGCCGAGCTTCTTCGACGCGTCCAAGGACGCGATCGAGCAGCACTTTGCGGTGTCCAAGGACGGCACCAAGGTGCCGTACTTCCTGGTCCGGCCGAAGCAGCTCAAGCTGGACGGCAGCAATCCGACCCTGCTGTACGCCTATGGCGGCTTCGAGATCTCGATGACCCCGTTCTACTCCGGCGGCCTCGGCCGCGCCTGGCTCGACCAGGGCGGCGTGTACGCGCTGGCCAACATCCGTGGCGGCGGCGAGTACGGCCCGCGCTGGCACCAGGCGGCGCTGAAGCAGAACCGGCACAAGGCCTACGAAGACATGGCGGCGGTGGCGCAGGACCTGGCCGCGCGCAAGATCACCTCGGCCAAGCACCTGGGCGTGCAGGGCGGCAGCAACGGCGGGCTGATGGCCGGCAACATGCTGGTGCAGTACCCGCAGCTGTTCGGCGCGGTGGTGGTGCAGGTGCCGCTGCTGGACATGAAGCGCTACAGCCACCTGCTGGCCGGCGCCTCGTGGATGGCCGAGTACGGCAATCCGGACACCGACGACTGGAAGTACATCCAGAGCTTCTCGCCGTACCACCTGTTCGACCCGAAGAAGACCTATCCGCCGGTGATCTTCCTGACCTCCACCCGCGACGACCGGGTGCACCCGGGCCATGCGCGCAAGATGGCGGCAAAGATGATCGAGGCCGGCAAGGACGTGACCTACTACGAGAACATCGAAGGGGGCCACGGTGGCGCGGCCAACAACGCGCAGGCCGCGCATATGCAGGCGCTGGCGTACGGGTTCCTGTGGGAGCGGCTGAAGGATTGAAGGCGCTGTAGCAGCCGGTCTTAGCGGATGCCCGTGCGCCTTGTACGGGCGTTTGGAGTTCTGGCAAGGCGGGGTAACTTCAGGGCCGGAGCAACGGCAAGGGCCGGAGCAGCGGCAAGGGCCGGAGTAGCGGCAAGGGCCGGAGCAGCGGCAAGGGCCGGAGTAGCGGCAAGGGCCGGAGCAACGGCAAAGGCCGGAGCAACGGCAAAGGCCGGAGCAACGGCAAAGGCTTTCGCGCCCTTGGCGCGAGTCACTTTTGTCTTGGCAAAAGTAACCAAAACCGCTGTCGCCGACACGAGCCGATGCGATAAAGCCGCATCGGTTCCCTGTGCTCCTCGGCGCAAGCGGCACGGCGCCCAAACTCGCTTCGCTCAAACAAGGGCGCCTCTTCGGCCGCTTGCGCCTGCGGTGCTCGGCTCGCTTTAAGGCGAAGACAATCGAAAGCCACAGCCACAGCTAAAGCCACAGCTAAAGCCACAGCTAAAGCCAAGCCTAAACCGCGTTGGCTACGCGATGTGGTCGCTGGTGATCTTGGGCTTGGTTTCGGTCTGCGAGGTCATTGCGATCGGCAGCGCCTGAAGGTGCTTACGGTCCAGCGTGGCGATCCCAACGCTCCAGTCCGCGCGCGATCCGTGCCACCGCTTCCTGCAGTCGCGGCAGGCTCTGCGTGTAGGCGATGCGCACGTGCTGGCGTGCGCGGTGTCGGCCGAAGTCCACGCCCGGGGTGAATGCCACGTGCTCGGTCTCCAGGAAATGCGCGCAGAACGCCTGCGCGTCGTCGGTGAACGTGCTCACGTCGGCGTAGAGATAGAACGCGCCCTGCGGCTCGACTTCGATGCGCAAGCCGAGCGCGCGCAGCGCCGGCAGCAGGTAGTCGCGGCGTTGGCCGAATTCGGCGCGGCGCGCTTCCAGGATCTGCAGGGTTTCCGGCAGGAAACAGGCCAGCGCCGCATGCTGGGCGATACTGGACGCGCTGATGTACAGGTTCTGCGCCAGCTTCTCCAGCGACGGCACCGCCGCGCGCGGCGCCACCAGCCAGCCCAGGCGCCAGCCGGTCATGCCGAAATACTTGGAGAAGCTGTTCAGCACATAGGCCTCGTCGTCGACCTCGAGCACGCTGGGCGCGTCGAGGCCGTAGCTGAGGCCGTGGTAGATCTCGTCGACCACCAGGTGGCCGCCGCGCGCGCGTAGCGCCTGCGCCAGTGCGGCCAGTTCGGCGCGGTCCAGCAACGTGCCGGTCGGGTTGGCCGGCGAGGCGACCAGCGCGCCGACGCTGTCGGCGTTCCAGTGCGCGTCCAGCAGGGCCGGGGTCAGCTGGTAGCGGCTGTCCGGGCCGACCGGCACCAGTTGCGCCGCGCCTTCGACCAGGCGCAGGAAGTGCCGGTTGCATGGATAACCGGGATCGGCCAGCAGCCAGCGCTTGCCCGGATCCACCAGCAGCGCGCTGGCCAGCAGCAGCGCGCCGGAACCGCCGGGCGTGATCATGATCCGCGCCGGGTCCAGGTCCACGTCGTGGCGTTGCCGATAGAAGCCGGCCAGCGCCTCGCGCAGCGCCGGCAGCCCGCGCGCGGCGGTGTAGCGGGTGTGGCCGGCGGCCAATGCGGCCTGGCCTGCGGCGACGATCGGCGCGGCGGTGGTGAAGTCCGGCTCGCCGATCTCCAGGTGGATCACGTCGTGGCCGGCATGTTCCAGTTCGTTGGCGCGGGCCAGCAGCGCCATCACGTGGAACGGTTCGATATCGCGGCTGCGCTGGCTGTAGGTGGTCGGCGCGTGCGCCGCGGCGGAAGAGGGGGGCGGAAGGGAAGCCATGGCCCGATCATAGAGGAGCATGCGGCAACAAATCGTTGCGCGCGCTTGCCAGGATGCGGCGTTGCGCGGAGACTCGCTCGGCACCATGCGCCGCCGCATGCCTGCCGCCTCCCGGCCCGGGCGGCGCGTCCTAGTTGCGTTGCCGCCGCCGGAGCCCCATTAGATGCATCCCCGTCCCTTGCTAGCGAGCTTCCTCCTGCTCATGACCGCGCCCTTCGCTTCCGCCCTCGCCACCGATGCCACGCCGCCGCACCCGGCCAAGCAGCCGCATACGGTCAAGGCGCCGTTCGGCGCCACCCGCCAGGACGACTATTACTGGCTGCGCGACGACAAGCGCGAAAACCCGCAGATGCTGGCCTATCTCAACGCCGAGAACGCCTACGCCGATCAGCTGCTGAAGCCGCTCAAGCCGCTGGAGGACACGCTGTACACCGAAATCGTCGGCCGCATCAAGCAGGACGACAGCAGCGTGCCGTACCGCGAGCGCGGCTACTGGTACTACACGCGCTACGAGAGCGGCAAGGACTATCCGGTGCACGCGCGGCGCAAGGGCAGCATGGACGCGCCGGAGCAGATCCTGCTCGACGTCAACGCGATGGCCGCCGACAAGGGCTATTTCAGCGTCGGCGACGCGGTGGTCAGCCAGGACAACCGCATCCTGGCCTGGACCGAGGACGACGTCGGCCGCCGCCAGTACGTGGTGCGCTTCAAGAACCTGGAGACCGGCGAGGTCTACGCCGACCGCGTGCCCGGTGTGTCGCCGGACCTGGTCTGGGCCGACGACAACAAGACCCTGTTCTACGTCGAGAACGATCCGGAAACGCTGCTCACCGTGCGCGTCAGGAAGCATGTGCTGGGCACGCCGGCCACGCAGGACGCGCTGGTCTACGAGGAGAAGGACGACAGTTTCTACATGGGCCTGGGCCGCACCCGCGACGACAAGTACATCGTCATCGGCGTGGAAAGCACGGTGTCCTCCGAGCAGCGCTATGCGCCGGCCGCCGATCCGCAGCGTTTCACCGTGCTGGCGCCGCGCGAGCGCGACGTCGAGTACAGCGCCGACCATTTCGACGGGCGCTGGGTGATCCGCACCAACTGGAAGGCCAAGAACTACGCGCTGATGACCGCGCCCGACGGCGCCACCGCGCGCACGCAATGGCAGGCCTGGCTGCCCTACGACGAGAAGGTGTTCATCGACAGCTTCGAACTGTTCGACGGCTTCACCGCGATCGCCGAGCGGTCCGACGGCCTGGAGCGGATCCGCCTGCACTTCGCCGACGGCAAGGAGGACTACGTCAAGGCCGACGAGCCGGCCTATTCGATGGGCCTGTCGGTCAATCCCGAGCCGGACACGCCGTGGCTGCGCTACAGCTATACCTCGCTGACCACCCCGGCCACCACCTACGAACTCAACACCCGCACCGGCGAGCGCAAGCTGCTCAAGCAGCAGCCGGTGATCGGCTACGACGCGGACAAGTACCAGACCGAACGCGTGTGGGTGACCGCACGCGACGGGGTCAAGGTGCCGGTGTCGCTGGTGTACAGGAAGGGCTTCAAGAAGGACGGCACCGCGGCGTTGTACCAGTACGCCTACGGCAGCTACGGCATGTCCACCGATCCCAACTTCAACCTGCCGGTGGTGAGCCTGCTCGATCGCGGCGTGGTCTACGCCATCGCGCACATCCGTGGCGGCCAGGAGATGGGCCGCGACTGGTACGACCAGGGCAAGCTGCTCAACAAGAAGAACACCTTCACCGACTTCATCGACGTGACCCGCGGCTTGGTCAAGCTCGGCTATGCGGCACCGGACCGTGTCGCCGCGGCCGGCGGCAGCGCCGGCGGGCTGCTGATGGGCGCGGTGGCGAACATGGCGCCGCAGGACTACCGGGTGCTGGTGGCGCAGGTGCCGTTCGTCGACGTGGTCACCACCATGCTCGACCCGAGCATTCCGCTGACCACCAACGAATACGACGAGTGGGGCAACCCGGAGAAGAAGAAGTACTACGACTACATGCTCGGCTATTCGCCGTACGACAACGTCGCGCGCCAGGCGTATCCGGCGCTGTTCGTCGGCACCGGGCTGTGGGATTCGCAGGTGCAGTACTGGGAGCCGGCGAAATGGGTGGCCAAGCTGCGCGACGACAACACCGGCACCCGGCCGATCGTGTTCCGGGTCAACATGGAAGCCGGCCACGGCGGCAAGTCCGGGCGCTTCCGCCGCTATCGCGAGCAGGCCGAGTCGTACGCGTTCATGCTCGATCAGCTGGGCGTGGAGCACGCGGCGAAGTAGGGCGGGCTCCGGCGCCCTGTCGCGGCTGAAGCCGCTCCTACAGTGCACCCGGCCGGCGCGCCCGCTTTCTGTAGGAGCGGCTTCGGCCGCGACGGATCCCGCAGCCGCGGGCTGGCAGATCCCGCGTCGCGACTGAAGTCGCTCCCACAATGACTGGCCACGCCGAGCGCCGGCCGGATGATTGTGGGAGGGACTTCAGTCCCGACTGCATCGAGGTTCTGGGCAAGCGCACTGCTTCGCTCGTCGCGACTGAAGTCGCTCCCACAAGGGCTGGCCATGCCGAGTGCCGGCCGGGTGCACTGTGGGAGGGACTTCAGTCCCGACTGCATGAAGGCGGGCAAGCTTGCCGCTTCGCTGCGTTCGCGGCCGGAAAGATCGCCGTTTCGCCAGTCGCGAGGATGGCCGGGCGCGCCTGGAGCGTCCTCGCCAAGTGCGGGCGCGGGAACGCATATCCCGCATCGTCGTCCGGTCGCGGCTTTATCATGCGCCAATGGAATCCCCCTCCCGTTTCCGCTGGGCATGGTGGCTGCTGGCCTATGTCAGCCTGGCGACGGGCATCGTCGGCATCTTCGTGCCGGGCTTGCCGACCACGGTGTTCGTGCTGATCTCGGCCTACGCCGCGTCGCGCGGCTCCGAGCGGCTGCGTCGCCGGCTGCTGGAGGATCCGCGCTTCGGCCCCAGCATCCGCGACTGGGAAACGCACGGCGCGGTCAGTCGCCGCGGCAAGTGGATGGCGACGCTGACCATGGCGGTGTGCGCGCTGGTGCTGCTGCTGTTCGTGCACAGGCTCTGGGTGCAGGTGCTGGCGATCGGCTGCATGAGCTGCGTGGCGCTGTGGCTGTGGCTGCGCCCGGAGCCGCCGCCGCGCGGCTGAAGGGCGGGCGGCCGCATGCGGCACAGCCGATTCAGGCCCTTCTGGCTATACTCGGCGCATGAGCACATCGTTCCGTCATCCGATCCGTATCGCCCTGTTCGGTGCCGCCTTGCTGGCGCTGTCCGGGTGCGGCAACAAAGGCCCGCTGGTGATGCCGCAGAAGCCGGTCCCGGTGGAAACCGTGCCAGCCACCGCGCCCGACGCGACGCCGCCGGCCACGACCGATCCCGCCGGCCAGGCGCAGCCGGTCGATGGCCAGCAGCAGCCGGTCGACGACACCACCACCACGCCCACCGATGGGAATGAGTGAGGCCATTCCCGCGGCGCGCCTGCGCTTTTCCAAGATGCAGGGCGCGGGCAACGATTTCGTGGTGCTCGACCTGCGCGACGGCGCCCCGGCGCCGGACGCCGCGCTGGCGGTGCGCCTGGCCGACCGCCATTTCGGCGTCGGCTGCGACCAACTCCTGACCATCGAGGCGCCGCGCAGCGCCGACGCGGTGGCCAGCTACCGCATCTGGAACACCGACGGCAGCCTGGCCGGGCAGTGCGGCAACGGCGCGCGCTGCGTCGCCGCCTGGCTGGTGCGCGACGGCGCCGCCGGCAGCGATGCGTTCGTCATCGACAGTCCGTTCGCCTCGCATCGCATCGAGCGCGGCGACGACGGCCAGTTCGCGGTCGAGATGGGCGTGCCGCGCTTCGCCCCGGAGGACGTGCCGCTGATCGGCTTCCCGCGCATGCGCGAGGAATACGTGTTGCCATTGCAAGGCGGCAGCGTGCGCTTCGGCGCGGTGTCGATGGGCAATCCGCATGCGGTACTGGAAGTGGGCCTGGTCGACGCGGCGCCGGTCGAACGGCTGGGGCCGTTGCTGCAGCAGCACGCGTCGTTTCCCGATTCGGTCAATGTCGGCTTCGCCCAGGTGATCGACCGCGGCCATGTGCGCCTGCGCGTGTACGAGCGCGGCGTCGGCGAGACCCTGGCCTGCGGCAGCGGCGCCTGCGCGGCCGCGGCGGTGCTGATCCAGCGCGGCCGCGTGGAGCGCGACGTGCGCGTGGTGCTGCCCGGCGGCGAGCTGCGCATCCGCTGGCCGCACGATGCGGCGCCGGTGGTGATGTCCGGGCCGGCCGCCTTCGTTTTCGATGGGGAGTGGATCCGATGAGCGAGACCCAGGACAAGATCGGCGCGCACGAGATTGCCGCATGGCTGCGCCGCCACCCGGCGTTCCTGAAGCAGTTCCCCGACCTGGCGCTGACCCTGGTGGTGCCGCGCGACGACGGCCCGACCGCGTCGCTGGCCAGCTACCAGCTGGAAGTGCTGCGCGACAAGAACCGCGAGCTGTCGCGGCGCCTGTCCGAACTGGCCGCCAACGCCCAGGTTAACGAGCGCCTGGCGGTGCGGACCCACCAGTTGACTCTGGCGCTGATGCGCCAGACCAGCGCCGCCGACAGCGTGCGCGCGATGGCCGCCTCGCTGCAGGAGGATTTCCAGGGCGACCTGGTCAGCATCGTGCTGCTGCACCCGCTGCCCGGGCTGGAGCAGGCGCCGTGGCTGCAGATCCTGGCGCAGGACGATCCGCGGTTGGCGCCGTTCCGCGACTGCCTGAAGGACGGCGAGCCGATCTGCGGCCGCCTGCAGCCGGAGAAGCAGGCGCTGCTGTACGCCGAGCGCATCGAGGACGTGCAGTCCACCGCGCTGCTGCCGCTGCCCGGCGTGGGCCTGCTCGCGGTCGGCAGCCGTGACCCGAACCGCTTCTATCCCGGCATGGGCACCTTGTTCCTGCGCATGATGGGCGAGTCGCTGACGGTGGCGCTGCAGCGATGAAGCGCGGGACCGGGGACCGGGGACCGGGGACCGGGAAAAAGCCGCAATCTCGCATTGGCGAGACCACTTGCACGGCAACCAGCGCCGAAGGCCCGCTTGCACCGGGTCCCCGGTCCCCGGTCCCCGGTCCCGCGTCTGCCTTCCTCGCCTACCTGCAAGTCGAACGGCGCATGTCCGCGCACACCCTGGATGCGTACCGCCGCGACCTGGCCGCGCTGGCGGCGTGGACGGCGGACAATGCCGGCGGCGACATCGCCGCGCTCGGCGCCGAGCAGTTGCGCCATTTCATCGCGGCCGAGCACCGCCGCGGGCTGTCGCCGAAGAGCCTGCAGCGGCGCCTGTCGGCGTGCCGCAGTTTCTACGCGTGGTTGCTCAAGCATGGCCAGATCGCGGCCAGTCCGGCCGCCGCGCTGCGTGCGCCGAAGGCGCCGCGCAAGCTGCCGCAGGTGCTGGACGCCGACGAGGCGGTGCGCCTGGTCGAGGTGCCGACCGACGTGCCGCTGGGCCTGCGCGACCGCGCGCTGCTGGAGCTGTTCTATTCCTCCGGGCTGCGCCTGAGCGAGCTGTGCGCGCTGCGCTGGCGCGATCTGGATTTTGCCAGTGGCCTGGTCCGTGTACTCGGTAAAGGCAACAAGCAGCGGTTGGTGCCGGTCGGTTCGCATGCGCGCAAGGCGTTGCTGGAATGGCAGGCGGAGACCAAGGCGGCCGCAGAGGCGCCGGTATTCCCGGGCCGCGGCGGCGCGCCGATCGGCGCGCGCGCGGTGCAGATCCGGATCAAGCAGCTGGCCGGGCGCCAGGGCCTGTTCAAGCACGTGCACCCGCACATGCTGCGGCACAGTTTCGCCAGCCACATCCTCGAATCCTCCGGCGACCTGCGCGGCGTGCAGGAGCTGCTCGGCCATGCCGACATCGCCACCACGCAGATCTACACCCACCTGGATTTCCAGCATCTGGCCAAGGTCTACGACGCCGCGCACCCGCGCGCCAAGCGCAAGTCCTGACTGATCCCTGAGCGGGCGCGATCTGCTGCCCGGGTTGTCCTCGATCAAGGCGCACCGCGCCCGCGCTGCGCACACTGCCGGCTCCAACGCAGTGAACAGGCATCCGATGGCCAGACCGTTTCCATTGAAACCCGCGCATCCCGAGCGGATCTGTTGGGGCTGCGACCGCTATTGCGCGGCGGACGATCTGGCCTGCGGCAACGGCTCGGGACGGGTCATGCACCCGATCGAGATGCAGGGCGAAGATTGGCATCTGCTGTGGGGCATCGAACCGGAACCCGAGCATCCCGGCCGCGCCAGGATCGCGAGCGGCTGAACTGCGGACGCTTGAACGGGCGGCGACGTGCCCCCACACCTGAAGAATCGCTCAGGAGGCCGCATGGACCCCAGTCAGAACCCCAACGTTTTCCACGCCACCACGATCCTGTCGGTGCGCCGCAACGGCCATGTCGCGGTGGCCGGCGATGGCCAGGTGACGCTGGGCCATACCGTGATGAAGGGCAATGCGCGCAAGGTGCGCCGGCTCGGCCGCGACGGCCAGGTGCTGGCCGGTTTCGCCGGCGCCGCCGCCGATGCCTTCACCCTGTTCGAACTGTTCGAGGCCAAGCTCGAGAAGCACGGCCAGCTGACCCGCGCGGCGGTGGAACTGGCCAAGGATTGGCGCACCGAGCGCCGCCTCGGCAAGCTCGAGGCGCTGCTGGCGGTGGCCGACAAGGAAACCTCGCTGATCATCAGCGGCACCGGCGATGTGATCGAACCGGAGGACGGCATCATCGCCATTGGCTCCGGCGGTTCCTACGCGCTGTCGGCGGCGCGCGCGCTGCTCGGCCACACCGAGCTCGATGCCAAGACCATCGCGGTCGAAGCGCTCAACATCGCCGGCGACATCTGCATCTACACCAATCGCAACGTGGTGGTCGAAGAGCTGTGATTCGGGATTCGGGATTGGGGATTCGCAAAAGCGCTCCTTTCCCTGTGTCCGGACACGCATCGATCGTTCCCATTCCGCTTCTACCAATCCCGAATCCCCAATGCCCAATCACGACACCTCAACCATGACCCCGCGCGAGATCGTGCAGGAACTGGACCGTCACATCGTCGGCCAGCACGACGCCAAGCGCGCGGTGGCGATCGCGCTGCGCAACCGCTGGCGGCGCATGCAGCTGCCCGATGCGCTGCGCAACGAAGTGATGCCCAAGAACATCCTGATGATCGGCCCCACCGGCGTCGGCAAGACTGAGATCGCGCGGCGCCTGGCGACACTGGCCAACGCGCCGTTCGTCAAGGTCGAGGCGACGCGTTTCACCGAGGTCGGCTACGTCGGCAAGGACGTGGAGCAGATCGTGCGCGACCTGGCCGACACCGCGGTCAAGCTGTACCGCGAGCAGGCCAAGGTGCGCGTGCGTACCCAGGCCGAGGACCGCGCCGAGGACCGCATCCTCGACGCGCTGCTGCCGCGCCGCAGCGCCGGCATCGGCTTCGATCCGGAGGCCGCGCGCAACGAGCCCTCGGCGCAGGACAACGACACCCGCAGCAAGTTCCGGCGCATGCTGCGCGCCGGCGAACTGGACGAGCGCGAGATCGAGCTGGACGTGGCGGTCAACGTCAGCATGGACATCATGACCCCGCCGGGCATGGAGGAAATGGGCCAGCAGCTGCGGCAAATGTTCTCCAACCTGGGCGGCAGCAAGTCGCAGTCGCGCAAGCTGACGATCAAGGCGGCGCGGCCGCTGCTGATCGAGGAGGAGGCCGGCAAGCTGGTCAACGAGGAAGACGTGCGCGCCGCGGCGATCGAGGCCTGCGAGCAGCACGGCATCGTGTTCATCGACGAGATCGACAAGGTCGCCAAGCGCGGCGAAGCCGGGTCCTCCGGCGGCGACGTGTCGCGCGAAGGCGTGCAGCGCGACCTGCTGCCGCTAGTCGAAGGCTCCAACGTCAGCACCAAGTACGGCACGGTCAAGACCGACCACATCCTGTTCATCGCCTCCGGCGCGTTCCATCTGGCCAAGCCCAGCGACCTGATCCCGGAACTGCAGGGCCGCTTTCCGATCCGGGTGGAGCTGTCGGCGCTGTCCAAGGACGATTTCATCCGCATCCTCACCGAGCCGAAGGCGGCGCTGACCAAGCAGTACGAAGCGCTGCTGCTGACCGAGGGGGTGACCCTGAGCTTCACCGACGATGCGATCGACCGCCTCGCCGAGATCGCGTTCCTGGTCAACGAACGCCAGGAGAACATCGGTGCGCGGCGCCTGCATACGGTGCTCGAGCGCCTGCTCGATACGCTGAGCTACGAAGCCCCCGACCGCGACGGGCAGAGCGTCAATGTCGATGCGGCGTACGTCAACGCGCACCTGGGCGAGCTGGTGCAGGATCCGGATTTGAGCCGCTACATCCTGTAGTTGCTTGCGTGCCGGTACGCAGCAGGCGTGCCGGCATCTTGTGGGAGCGACTTCAGTCGCGACGTGCGTTACCGGTAATGCCCTGTCGCGACTGAAGTCGCTCCCACAGAAGTTTTTTTCGCAACTGATATGGAAGCAAGCGCGGTGGTGCGGTGTGGCGCGCGCACTGCGGCGGTGCCGATCGCCTCAAATTGTAGGAGCGGATTCAGCCGCGACCGGGCATTACCGGTAACGCCCGGTCGCGGCTGAAGCCGCTCCTACAGGGTTCATGGCGGTGAATCCGGCGCTCAGTACAACGGCGTCCCCGCCTGATACGCGGCCGAGAACGCCTGCCAGTCCAACTGCACCTGCGCGGCGTAGTCGAACGCGAACTGGCGCAGTTCCGTTTTCAGCCCGCTCTTGCTGCTGGCCGCCGCGTCGATCTGCTTGTCGATGCTGTAGCTCACCACCGCCGGGTCGTAGTCCTGGTCGGCCAGCGCGTGCGCCGAGGCCAGCGCCTGGCCCAGGTAGGTGGCGGCGGTGGCCAGCTTGCCCGCGCTGCTCAGCGCGGCCGGGTCCAGGTCTTCCTGGAACGGCGATTTCTCGTGCACGTAGAACGGCACGCCGGCGACGCTGGCGTAGCCGATCAGCACGTCGGCATCCAGGGTCTGCGCCTTGGCGGTGCGCGCGACGCGCTCGCCTTCGTGGCCGTCGTAGCTGGAGGCCGGCATCTGCGACGGCGCGGCGACGGCGACCACGCTGGCCGCTTCCTGTTTCCATTCCAGGATCACGTCGTCGCCGGTCGAACTGCTCGCGCCTTCGATCAGCACGTACAGGCGCTGGCGGCCGAGGCTGCCGGTGCCCGAGCCGAGTTTCTGGCGCACATCCTTGATCGCGTAGTAGCTCGTGGCATAGCGCTTGGATGCCGCGATCGAGGTCACATAGCCGTTCATCGCGCTGGCGACCGACGCGGACGTCGTGCTGTCCACCGGGACCAGGTTGTCCAGGTTCTGGAACGTGCGCCTGCCGCCGCCGACCGCGGTGTATTTGGCCAGCAGGCTGCTGCGACTCTTGCCGTCGGCGCTGTCGATGGCCTTGGCCACCACGCCGCTGGTGTTGCTCTTGCCGAGCTGGAAACTCTTTTCGGCGTCGCTGCCCTTGAAGGCGCCGATCTTGTCCAGGTAGGCGCCGACCATCGTGTCGATCGCGCTGCCGATGTCGCTGTCGGACAGGCCGTTGTCGCGCCCGGCCAGGACCATGCTCGCCGCCAGCCGGCGCAGGTCCCACACGTACTGGCCGAGATGGCCCTCATCGAAGTCGGCGACGTGGAACACCGGCTTGCCGCTGCTGTCGCGCGCGGCATCGAAGTTGCCGATGTGGGTGTCGCCGCCGAGCCAGGTATCGCCGGTCTGCGGCGTGGTCCACAGCGAGGCCGGCCAGGTCTTCATGTCCTGGTAGAACAGATGGTCGGTGCCGCGATAGAACGCGTAGGCGCTGCCGGCCATCGTCGCCATCTTGGTGTCCAGCTCGGCCTGCTGCGTGGCATAGGGATGGTTGTAGTCGCGGATCTGCTGCACCACCCAGGCGTCGCGCTGGCTGGCGGCGGTGGCGCAGCCGGCGGTGGCGGCCAGGATCAGGCCGATCAGCAGCAGGCGCGGCAGGCGGATGGGCATCGCAGGTCTCCAGGCGCGGACAGGGACACCAGTCGAGCATGCCGGCATTGCACGGCGATGAATCTTTGGCCGCCGCGCCGTGTTCCCCCGCTAGAGATAGCGCAGCCAGGCCAGGTCGCGGCGCCGCGCCTTCAGCCGCGCGAACGCGGCGACCGGCCAGTACAGCGCCAACCCCAGCACCGCGGCGATCGCCCACAGCGCGGCGACGCTGTCCACGCAGAACAGCGTGCCGTGGTTCGGCCCCCAGGACGCCAGCGCCGCCAGGTACAGCAGCCGCAGCACGTACAGGTGCAGCAGGTAGAAGAACATCGGCGCCGCGCCGATCGTGGCCAGCGGCGCCAGCGCCCTGGCCAGCGGCGGGTGCTCGTACAGGCGCAGCAACAGCAGGCCCACGCCCAGCGTGAGCAGCAGGAACAGCAGCGATGGCGGGTACTTGGTCACGTTGAAGAAGCTCATCGCGGTGTGCGCGAGGTCGGCGTGTTCGCGCCACGGCGCATCGCCGTAGCCGTTGTGCCAGCGCAGCAGATGGAACAGCGCCAGCGCGCCGATTCCGCAGGCCAACAGCCGCCGCTGCCGTTGCGGCGGCGCGGCGGCGGCGCCGTACCAGGGGCCGGCCGCATAGCCCAGCGCGATCACCCCGATCCATGGCAGCAGCGGATACGAGGTGCGCAGGCGCAGTTCGCCCAGTTGCAGCCAGCTGCGGTCGTGCAGCACCGCCCAGGCCGCGGCCCACGGGCCGTCGCCGGCCACGTGCACGCCATCGAGCAGGTTGTGCCCGGCCACCAGCACCGCGCCGAGCAGCGCCAGCAGCGGCCGCGGCAGCCACAGCAACGCCGCCAGCGCCAGCATGCTCAGCCCGATCGCCCAGATCACCTGCAGGTACAGCACCTGCGGCGGGAAGGCGAAGGTCCAGGCGACGTTGACCAGGGTCAGTTCCAGCACGATCAGGAACAGCCCGCGCTTGAGCAGGAACGCCGCCGCCGCGGCGCGGCCATGCGGCTGCCGCGCCGCGTACAGCCACGCCGACAGCCCGGTCAGGAACACGAACACCGGCGCGCACAGGTGCGCCAACGCGCGCGCCACGAACAGCGCCGGCGCGGTGCGCTCCACGTCCACCGGATCGCCGATCTGGTGGTGCAGGTAGAACGTCTCGCGCACATGGTCGAGCAGCATCAGCAGCATCACCGTGCCGCGCAGCAGATCGATCGAGGCCAGGCGCGAGGAGGGCGTGGGAGAAGCGAGGGAAGCGGGGGAGGCGGAAGACATGCGGTGTGGTTGTGGCAATATTGAAATAATATAACATCGCTTTCCAGGTGCCTCTCCATGCCGCACCTCGCCGTATTCCTTCCCTTGTCGCCGCCTGTCGGGCTGCGGCGCAGGCGCCGCACAGCGCCTGCGGGGCGGCAGCTGGCGCTGCCGCGCTCAGTCCTCGCCGATGTCCTCGTTCCACACGTCCGGGTTGGCGGCGATGTAGCCGCCGAGCAGGTCGATGCATTCCTGGCTGTGCAGGTCGATCACCTCGACCCCGCTGTCGCGCAGCCAGTCGATGCCGCCCTGGAAGGTCACCGATTCGCCGACCACCACGGTGCCGATGTTGAACTGGCGCACCAGGCCGCTGCAGTACCAGCACGGCGCCAGCGTGGTGACCATGATGGTGTCCTTGTAGCGGCGCTGGCGGCCGGCCTTGCGGAACGCGTCGGTCTCGCCGTGCACGGAGGGATCGCCCTCCTGCACGCGGCGGTTGTGGCCGCAGCCGAGCAGGCGGCCGTCGTTGTGGTACAGCGCCGCGCCGATCGGGATGCCGCCTTCGGCCAGGCCCTGGCGGGCTTCGGCGATGGCGGTGTCGAGCAGGGCGCGGTAGTCGGGCGTGGCGATCATCGAATGGGTTCCGTGGTGGGAGAGGGCCATAGTGCGCATGGCGGCGCGGGCTGTCACCACCGCCAGCGCAGGCGCGGCGCCGCCTGCGCGCACGCCGGCCCGGTGCGTGCCGCATCGGCATGCCGGCCGTCGCGCGTCCGGCTTTACTTACCGCGCAAATAGGGCTATGAACGCTCTACCCCACCCCCCACATCGCCGGCTCGGCGCAGGCCTTGCTGCAGAAACGCTGTTGTCCGATTGCAGGAGACACGCGATGCGCACCACGATGTGGAAAGGGATTGGCGGGCTGGCCGTGGCCGCAGGGATGGCGACCGGCGCGCAGGCGCAGGACCAGGACCAGGAAAAGGCGCAGAGCCTGCAGTGGAGCGACGGCGCGGCCAGCGCCTCGCTGTACGGCACGCTGGACATCGGCTACGTCGGCCGCCGCGGCGGCAACGGCGCGGTCGCCGATACCGGCACCGACAACGACCTGCAGAGCGCGGCCGGCTCGGACGGCAGCAACGTCGGCCTCAAGCTCGGCTACGCGCTGGGCGGCGGCACCCGCCTGATCGGCGAGGTCGAGGTCGGCGTCAACCTGACCGGCGACGAGGACGCCGGCAGCGGCGGCGACACGTTCTACACCCGCCACGCCTGGCTGGGCGCGACCGGCAAGTGGGGCACGCTGCTCGGCGGCACCGTCGACGGCGGGCGCGCCGCGGTGCTCAAGCAGTACGATCCGTTCAAGGGCCGCTCCGTCGCCAGCGCCGGTTCGCTGCAGGTGGTGGTGTCGCGGGCCAAGGACGCGGTGGTCTACGTCACGCCGACCTGGCAAGGCTTCAACGCCACCGTCGCCTACACGCCCAATCTGCTCGGGGTCAGCGACCGCGACAGCCGCAGCCCGCTGTATGCGGTGATCCTGGCCTACAACAAGGGCCCGCTGAGCATCGGCTACGACCACGAGGAAGAGTGGTGGGAGGACGTGCCCGGCCTGACCCGGCTCAAGATCAATCTGTTCGGCGCCAGCTACGACTTCGGTCCGCTCAAGCTGTACGGCTTCTACGAGCGCATCGACATCCAGCAGCCGTTCGACGTCGCCGCGCTGGGCTTCTACCACGAGCACAAGGGCTATCTGCTGGGGTTCACCGCGCCGATGGGCGCCAACGGGCTGTGGAAGGCGGCATGGAGCCGGCGCGATTCGTCCTACGTGGACAACACCTGCGACAAGTGGGGCGTGGGCTATCAGCACGCGCTGTCCGCCAAGGCCTATCTCTACGCCGACTACGCGCGCATCCACAACGACGCCGGCGGCACCTGCACGATCGCCTACAGCAACGAGCAGACCTCGGCCGACCTCGGCCAGGGCGATGCCGGCGGTTACGGCATCGAGGGCGTGGACTTCGGCCTGGTGCTGAAGTTCTGAGGAGCGCGCCAGCGGCCGCGCGCGCCTCGCCGCGCGCGGCCGCTGGCGTAGATCGTCGGAGCGTGCGGGGCCGTCGGGCCGCCGGTCGGCTCAGCGGCGGCTGCGACCGACCGCCGCGGGCCACGGCGGCGCCAGCAGTGCGATAATCCCGGCATGAGCGAATCCCCCTACAAGACCGGCACCACCCATTTCGGCTTCCGCGACGTCGATGCCAAGGACAAGCAGAAGCTGGTCGGCGAGGTGTTCACCTCGGTCGCCGGCAACTACGACCTGATGAACGACCTGATGAGCCTCGGCATCCATCGGGCCTGGAAGCGCTATTTCGTGGCCACCGCGCAGGTCAAGCCGGGCGACCGCGTGCTCGACCTGGCCGGCGGCACCGGCGACATCGCCGCGCTGCTCAAGGAGCGGGTCGGCGACGAGGGCGCGGTGGTGCTGGGCGACATCAACGCCGGCATGTTGTCGGTGGGCCGCGACCGGCTGACCAACCGCGGCCTGGTCGCGGGCCTGGACTACGTGCAGTGCAACGCCGAGGCGCTGCCGTTCCCGGACCGCAGCTTCGACCTGGTGACCATCGCCTTCGGCCTGCGCAACGTCACCGACAAGGACGCCGCGCTGCGCGAGATGTACCGGGTGCTGAAGGTTGGCGGGCAGGCGCGGGTGCTGGAGTTCTCCGCGGTCACCGCGGACTGGTTCAAGCCGATCTACGACTTCCATTCGTTCAAGATCCTGCCGCGGCTGGGCCAGCTGTTCGCCAAGGACGCCGACAGCTACCAGTACCTGGCCGAGAGCATCCGCAAGCACCCGCCGCAGGACGCGCTGAAGGGCATGATGGCCGAGGCCGGGTTCGAGCGCAGTCACTACAAGAACCTGACTGGCGGGATCGTGGCGATCCATTCGGGTTACAGGATCTAACGGCCGGGAGGGCCGACCGTTCGGCTGTGGAAAAGCGGGGATTGGGGATTCGTAAAGCGGAGCAATGCGCTCTTACGAATCCCCAATCCCGAATCCCCAATCCCAGCCTTCAAGGTAAACTTCCAGTTTCCCCGAACCGGTGCTGTCCGCCATGCGTTCCCCGTTCCTGTTGCTGTCCCTGGCCGCGGTCATCGCGACCGGTTGTTCCCGCGAAGCGCCGACCGAAGCCGCCGCTCCCGCCGCCAAGCCCGCACCCGCCGCCGTGAAATCCGCCGACCGCAGCCACGACGAAAGCTCCTACGCCGAGCCGGACAAGGTCGTGATCAAGGACCTGGCGCTGGACCTGAAGCTGGATTTCGACAGCAAGCAGATCGGCGGCACCGCCACCTACACGCTGGAGTGGAAGGACAAGGGCGCCAAGCAGTTGCTGCTGGACACGCGCGAGCTGACCATCGAGCAGGTGAAGGGCGACGACGGCAAGGGCAACCTGGCGCCACTGCAGTACGCGCTGGCGCCGGTCGACAAGATCTACGGCAGCAAGCTGACCATCGAGGCGCCGAACCAGCCGCAGAAGATCACCATCGCCTACCACACCGCGCCGACCGCCTCGGGCCTGCAGTGGCTGGAACCGTCAATGACCGAGGGCAAGCAGCTGCCCTTCATGTTCAGCCAGTCGCAGGCGATCCACGCGCGCAGCTGGGTGCCGCTGCAGGACACGCCGAGCGTGCGCTTCACCTATAGCGCGCACGTGAGCTCGCGTCCGGACGTGATGGTGCTGATGAGCGCCGACAACGATCCGAAGGCGGCGCGCGACGGCGACTACACGTTCAAGATGCCGCAGCCGATCCCGTCCTACCTGCTGGCCATCGCCGCCGGCGACTTGGTGTTCAAGCCGATCTCGGCGCGCTCGGGCATCTGGGCCGAACCGTCCATGGCCGACAAGGCGGCCAAGGAGTTCGAGGACACCGAGAAGATGATCGTCGCCGCCGAGACGCTGTACGGCCCGTACCGCTGGGGCCGCTACGACATGCTGGTGCTGCCGCCGTCGTTCCCGTTCGGCGGCATGGAGAACCCGCGCCTGACCTTCGCCACCCCGACGGTGATCGTCGGCGACAAGTCGCTGGTGTCGCTGATCGCGCACGAGCTGGCGCACAGCTGGTCCGGCAACCTGGTGACCAACGCCAGCTGGAAGGACATCTGGCTCAACGAAGGCTTCACCACCTACGTGCAGGCGCGCATCACCGAAGCGCTGTACGGCGCCGAAGCGGCGGAAATGGAGCGCGAGATCGACCAGACCGACCTGCTCGCCGAGGTCAAGGACATGAGCCCGGCCGACCAGGCGCTGGCGCTGCCGGCGCTGACCGAGCGCGATCCAGACGATGCGCTGAGCCAGGTCGCCTACGTCAAGGGCGCCTGGTTCCTGCAGTTTCTGGAACAGCGCTTCGGCCGCGCCACCTTCGATCCGTTCCTGCGCGGCTGGTTCGACGACCACGCGTTCCAGAGCGCCAACACCGACCAGTTCGTCGCGTACCTGAAGAAGAACCTGCTGGCCAAGAAGCCCGACGCGGTGAGCGAGGCCGAGCTGCACGCGTGGCTGGACGAGCCGGGGATCCCGGCGTTCGCGCAGAAGGCGCGCTCGCGCAGCTTCGCGATGGTCGATACCGCGCGCATCGCCTGGGCCGGCAGCGGCACCTTGCCGAGCAAGCAGGTCACCGATGCCTGGAGCACGCAGGAGTGGACGCGCTTCCTCAGCGGCCTGGGCGCCACGCTCACCCCCGAGCAGCTCAAGCAGCTGGATGCGGCCTACCACCTCACCGGCACCGCCAACGGCGAGATCGCCATGCGCTGGTACCCGCTGGCGATCCGCAGCGGCTACGCCGAGGCGCGCCCGGCCGCCGGCGAGTTCATCGCCCGCGTCGGCCGCCGCAAGCTGATCCTGCCGATCTACGCCGAACTGGTGAAGACCCCGGACGGTCTGGCCTTCGCCAAGCAGGTCTTCGCCCAGGCCAAGCCCGGCTACCACCCGATCACCACGGTGTCGGTGGAAGACATGCTGGCCAAGGCCGACAAGGGCGCTGCCGCGCACTGAGGCGGCGTTGCCGATGGATGCAGCACCTGTGGGAGCGACTTCAGTCGCGACGGCTTTCCCGGGAAAGCCCGTCGCGACTGAAGTCGCTCCCA
>NZ_JAYIQP010000034.1:0-26603 GCF_035026585.1 Xanthomonas sp. WHRI 7945 | reverse complement strand
CTTCAGCCGCGACAGGATCTATCGGTAACGCCTGTCGCGGCTGAAGCCGCTCCTACAGGTGATCATCCGACTACGCGACGGCGCAGGCACGCGCACATGAAAAAGGCCGGCTTGCGCCGGCCTTTCCGCTCACATACACGTAGCGGCTTACAACGCCTTCGCCGCCGCGACCACGTGCTCGGCGGTGATCTCGAAGTACGTGTACAGCTCGTCGGCCGGGGCCGAGGCGCCGAACGTGTCGATGCCGACCACCGCCCCGTCCAGGCCCACGTACTTGCGCCAGAAGCCGGTGACGCCGGCCTCCACCGCCACGCGCTTGCGCACCGCGTTCGGCAGCACCGATTCGCGGTAGGCCGCGTCCTGGCGATCGAACACGTCGGTCGAGGGCATCGACACCACGCGCGTCTTCAGGCCCGCGGCATCCAGCGTCTTCTTCGCTTCCACGGCCAGGCCGACTTCCGAGCCGGTGCCGATCAGGATCACGTCCGGGGCGCCGCCCTCGGCATCGGCCAGCACGTAGCCGCCGCGTTCGATCTGCTTGATCTGCGCCTCGCTGCGCACCTGGAACGGCAGGTTCTGGCGGCTGAACACCAGGCAGCTGGGGCCGTCCTGGCGGGTGATCGCGGCCTTCCAGCTCACCGCCGACTCGACCGTGTCGCATGGGCGCCACACGTCGTTGTTGGGGATGTAGCGCAGCGAGGCCAGGTGTTCCACCGGCTGATGGGTCGGGCCGTCCTCGCCCAGGCCGATCGAATCGTGGGTGTAGACGTGGATCGCGTGCGCCGGATTCAACGCGCTCATGCGCACGCCGTTGCGCGCGTAGTCGCTGAACACCAGGAAGGTGGCGTCGAACGGGATGAAGCCGCCATGCAGCGCAAGACCATTCGCGATCGCGGTCATGCCGAACTCGCGCACGCCGTAGTACACGTAGTTGGCGTTCGGATCGTCAGTGGCGACCGACTTGCTGGCCTTCCACAGGGTCAGGTTGGAATGCGCCAGGTCGGCCGAGCCGCCGACCAGTTCCGGCAGCAGCGGCGCGAACGCCTCGATCGCCATCTGCGAGGCCTTGCGCGAGGCGATGGTCTGCGCTTCCGCGGCCTGCTTGGCGATGTAGGCATCGGCCTGGGCGATGAAGTCCTCCGGCAGCTCGCCGTGCGAGCGGCGGGTCAGCTCGGTGGCCTCGGCCGGGAACTGCTTGGCGTACTTGTCGAACGCCTGCTCCCACTCGGCCTGGCGCAGCGTGCCGGCGCCACCGGCGCGCCAGCCGTCGTAGATCTCCTGCGGAATCTCGAACGGGCCGTACGGCCAACCCAGCGCCTTGCGCGCGCCTTCCAGTTCGTCCTTGCCCAGCGGCGCGCCGTGCGAGGATTCCTTGCCGGCCTTGCTCGGCGCACCGAAGCCGATGGTGGTGCGGCAACAGATCAGGGTCGGCTTGTCGCTCTCGCCGATCGCGGCCTCGATCGCCGCCTTGATCGCATCGGCGTCCTGGCCGTCGACATCGCGCAGCACGTGCCAGCCATAGGCCTCGAAGCGCGCCGGAGTGTTGTCGCTGAACCAGCCGGCGGTGTTGCCGTCGATGGAGATATGGTTGTTGTCCCAGAACGCGACCAGCTTGCCCAGGCCCCAGGTGCCGGCCAGCGAGGCGGCTTCGTGCGAGATGCCTTCCATCATGCAGCCGTCGCCCATGAACACCCAGGTGCGGTGGTCGACGATCTGGTGCTCGGGGCGGTTATAGCGCTGCGCCAGCAGCTTCTCGGCCAGCGCGAAACCGACCGCGTTGGCGAAGCCCTGGCCGAGCGGACCCGTGGTGGTTTCCACGCCGGGGGTCTCGCTGCGCTCGGGGTGGCCGGCGGTCTTGCTGTGCAGCTGGCGGAAGCGCTTGAGCTCGTCCAGCGGCAGGTCGTAGCCGGACAGGTGCAGCAGCGCGTACTGCAGCATCGAACCGTGGCCGTTGGAGAGCACGAAGCGGTCGCGGTTGAACCACTTCGGATTGTTCGGGTTGTGGCTGAGGAAGTCGTTCCACAGCACTTCGGCGATGTCGGCCATGCCCATCGGCATGCCGGGATGGCCGGACTTGGCGGCCTCGACCGCATCGGCGGCGAGGAAGCGGATCGCGTTGGCGAGCTGGCGGCGGGTAGGCGTCGTCATGTGGGTTCTGTTGGCAGCGGGCGCGGGGCGTCGGGTTCGCTATTGTCCCACAGGCTGGGGAGCCGGGACCGGGGACCGGGGACCAGGGACCCGGAAAAGCGGAGAGCGGCGCGCATTCCGCGCAAGCACCGCGAACCCCACAGCCCGCATCGCCATCGCCATTGCTGTTGCTGTTGCTGTTGCCGTTGCCGTTGCTGTTGCTTCTACCGGGTCCCTGGTCCCCGGTCCCCGGTCCCGGCCGTCCCGGCCGCCCCCTCCTCCCCTTTCGCCACCAAAGTCGTCAACGCCAGATCGCCCGTCACGTTCAGCGCCGTGCGGCACATGTCCAGGAAATGGTTGACGCCCAGGATCATGCCGATGCCGACCGGGTCCACCCCGACCATCGCGCAGATCAGCGCCACCACCGGCAGCGAGCCGGACGGCACGCCGGCGGTGCCGATGCCGCCGAGGATGCACACCAGCATCACCATGAACTGCTGCGCGATGCTCAGTTCCACGCCGAAGAACTGGGCGAGGAAGATCACGGTGACGCCCTCGAACAACGCGGTGCCGTTCTGGTTGGCGGTGGCGCCGACGGTCAGCACGAAGCGCGAGACCTTGTTCGGCAGGCCCATCTCGTCGGCCACGCGCAGCGCGGTCGGCAGCGTGGCGTTGCTGGAGGCGGTGGAGAACGCCATCACCGTGGCTTCGCGGGTGGCGCGGAAGAACGCCAGCGGCGAGCGCCCGGCGAACTTCACCGCCAGCCCGTAGGTCACCACCATGTGCAGGCCCAGCGCCAGCACCACCACGCCGACGTAGGCGCCGAGGCGGACCAGCAGTTCGAAGCCGAACAGCGCCGCCAGGTTGAACATGAAACAGGCCACCGCGTACGGCGCCAGGCGGATCACCAGCCCGATCAGGGTCATCGAGATCTCGAAGATGCCTTCGATGCCGCGCCGCAGCGTCGCCACCTTGGCGTCGTCGCTGAGCACCATGCCCACGCCGAACATCACCGCGAAGAACATCAGCGACAGGATCGCGCCATTGCTGGAAGCGGCGGCGACCACGTTGTCGGGCACGATCGACAGCAGCATGTCCATGCCGCGCGGCTGCTGCTTGCTCTGGTCGACGATCTGCGCGGCGCGCTCCGCGTTCTGCTGCAACAGCTGCTGCGCCAGCTCATGGTCCACGCCCATGCCCGGCTTGAGCACGTTGACCAGCACCAGCCCGAGCAGCACCGCAATGCCGGACAGCACCACGGTATAGCCCAGCGTCTTCCAGCCGATCCGGCCCAGCGCGCGGATGTCGCCCATCTCGGAAATGCCCATCACCAGCGCAGAGAACAGCAGCGGCACGATCAGCATGAAGATCAGGCTGAGGAACAGCTTGGAGAACGGCGTGGTCAGGTACTTGGTCAGCGTCTGCACCCAGGCCGCCTCGCCGCCTACGGTCATGTGCACGGCCAGGCCCAGCACCAACCCGAGCGCGAAGCCGATCGCCATTTTCCAATGCAAAGGCATGCCGGTCTTGGCCTTCACGGGGGTGTCGGTCATGGTGTGCGCCTTGCAGGAAAGAACGGCGAGCTTAACAAACCCGCACTGGTGCCCCGCAAGCCTGCGCAGGCGGTGCAGCGCGCCTCACGGGCAGCGCTGCGCCGCGCGCAAGGACCTCATGCGTCGCGCGGATACAGCGGCGGCAGGTCGCCGTTCGCGGGCTTGCGCTGTGCGTCGCGCCAGCGCGGCCCGGCCCAGAACGCCTCGCGCAGCGCGGCGCGGGCGCTGGGCACATCGCCGGCGCCGCCCCAGCGTGCGCGCTGCATGCGCAGCACCGCTTCTCGCTGCGCCGGGTCGTCCAGCCGGGTCAACAGCGTATCCAGGTCGGCGACGCCGGCCTGCGCGCACAGGATCGCCGCGACCTCGTCCAGGCCGCCGGCATCCAGCGCCTTGCGCAGGTCGGGCAGGCCGTAGCGGGAACGTGGCGCAGCGACCGCCGCCGGTGCAGCGTGTCCGCTTACCGGCGCACGCGCACCGCGGCTGCGGCGCCAGGCCCAGACCAGCGTCGCCAGCCACAGCAGTGCGAACAGCGCGGCGAGCGCCATCCATCGCGGCGCCGAACCGCGCCATCCGGTCCCCGCCTGGGTCGGCGTCACCGCATTGCCGGCCGGCGCCGCATCCGCGCCCGGTGTCGGCGCGCTGGCCGGCGCCGCAGGCGCTGCCGGCGCACTGCGCCCGGGCTGCACCTGCAGGGTCAGATCGGGCAAGGTCGCCTCGCGCGCATCGCCGGCGGCCACGTCCCACCACGGCACGCGCAGCCCGCTCACCCGCAACGGTCCCGCGGCCTGCGGCACGATCGAATAGCGCCGGGTGATCTTCAGTTGCGGACTGCCGTCGACGAACTTCTCGTCGAACTGCGGCGGCTCGGCGAACACCTGCGCGCCGTCGATGCTCGGCGTCGGCAGCTCCGGGAACTGCGCCTGGGTGGCGCCGCGCGCGCTGGCCTCGACCACGATGTCGGCCGCCTCGCCCACCGCCGCGCGCTGCGGCGTGGCGGTATAGCGCAGGCGCAGATCGTGCAGCGGCAACCACGGCTGCGGCGCATTGGCCGGTTGCGCGCGCACCTGCAGCGTCTGCGCCGCGCTGCGCGCGCTGAGGTCGCCGCCGCGGCCGAAATAGTCGTCGAAGAAACCGCTGGGGCCGCGTCCGCGGAAGCGCGCGCCGGGGAGAGTCAGCGGCCCGCTGCGCTCGGGCACCAGCAGGAAGCGGCGCTCGACGATGGTGAACATGCGCCCGTCGATTTCGCGCCGGCTCTGGATGTCGTCGCCGATGCGCTGCAGCGCGGCGCCGGTGGGCGGATCCAGGTCCAGTTCGCCCGAACTCAGCGGCACCCCCAGGTACAGCCGCACCACCACGCCGACGCTCTGCTGGACGTACGGCTGCGCGTCGTCGGCGACGGTCTGCACGAACACGTCGGCGTTGCCGATTTGCGCCGGATCGCCGGCGCGGGTGCTGCCGGCCGGCGCCGGCGCGGCCGCGCCGACCTGCAACCTTAGCGGTGCGGTGCGCTCGTTGCCCACGCGCAGCGACGGGATCTCCAGCGTGCCGCTGGCGCGCGGCGTAAGCGCCACGCCGAACAACGACTTCGCCGTGACCTGGCCGTTGACCATCTGCATCTGCCGGCTGTTGACCTCGTCGCTGAGCGCGAAATCCGCATGCAGCGGCGCATATTCCGGCGCCGCCAGGCCTTGGTCGGTCTCGATGTTGAGGGTGACGCTCTCGCCGGCGCCGATGCTGTCGCGGTCCAGCCACGCACGGGTGGCGGCCGCGGCGGGCAGCGCCAGCATGGCCAGCAGGACCAGGATGGCCGACAGGGCCAGTGTCGCCGACCGCATCGGCGTGGCGAAGACGCATCCGCGCCAGCGGCGTTGCTTGCGTTCGATCATGGTCCTTCCCGCTGCCTGCGTTCGTGTTCGAGCTTGAATTTGGCGCGCAGCAGGTTGCCCGGATCGTCCGGCACCCGCCGCAGCCATGCCTCCACCGCCTGCCGCTGTTCGCGCTGCTGCGGGGTTTCCGCGGCGGCCGCAGCGGCGCGCGCGGCCGCCTGCTTGCCCGCCGCGCCCTGCTGCGCCGCCATCGCCTGCTGCATCTGCTGGCGCTGCGCCGCATCGGCCTGCTGCTGCGCCTGCGCATCGCCCGGCTTCGGCGGCGCCGGCTGCTGCCCATCCTTCGGCGCGCCAGACGGCGGCGACTGTCCGTTCTTCTGCCCCGGCTGGCCTTGCGCATCGGGTTGCGGCGGCGCCTTGGCCTGGGCCCGATCCTGGCCCTTGGGCGTGCCGCCGGCACCCGACTGCGACTGGCCTTTCTGGTCCTGTTGCGATGTGTCCTTGCCCTGCTGTCCCGGCTTGTTCTGCCCGGACGTGTTCTGCCCGGACTGGCGCTTGCGCGCGGCATCGACCGCTGCGCGGTTGGCGATCGCATCGGCCATCTGCGGCTGCTGCCGCAACGCCTTGTCGTAGGCGTCGATGGCCTCGTCGTAGCGGCCCTGGCGGGCCAGCGCATTGCCCAGGTTGTACCAGCCCTGGTCGCTGTCGATGCCTTCAAACTGTTGCTGCGCGGCGGCGAAATCGCCCTTGCGATAGGCCTGCACGCCCGTATCCAGGCGCTGCTGGCGCACCTGGTCGGGACGCCGCCACCAGTTGCCGGCGGCAGCGTCGCCGCCCGTGGCGCCGGCCGTCTGCGCCTGCGCCGGCCACGGCATCGCCAGCGGCAGCAGCAACACCAGCAGCACGGCCGCGCCACCGCGGCGGCGGAACGCGAACAGCGCCAGCAGCAACAGCGGCGGCAACAGCCAGTAGCCCTGGTCCAGCCACACCCGGCCGCTGTGCTCGCCGGCGGCGGTCGCATCCTGTTGCTGCGCCGGTTGCAGCACGCCCAGCGCGTGCAGATCGGCATCGGTCGGCGTCAGCGCGGCGTAGCGGCCGTTACCGGCGGCGGCCAGCGCCTGCAGCGCGCCGGCATCCAGTTGCGCATGGCCGACGCCGCCCTGGCCGTCGCGATAGGCCGCCCCCTGCGCGGTCCCCAATCCCAGTGCGGACACGCGGTAGCCCTGCCCGGCCGCGCGCGCTGCGGCCTGTTGCGCCTGCGCGTCGGCCTGGTCGCTCAGCAGCAGGATGTCGCCGCGGGTGAAACCGGCCTGGCGCAGCAACTGCGCGGCCCAGTCGATGGCCAGGTCGCCGCGCTGTCCGGGCATCGGCATCACCTGCGGCGACAGCGCGTCCAGGAACAGGGCCACGTTGGCCGCGTCGTCGGTCAGCGGCGCGACGGTGTAGGGTTCGCCGGCGTAGGCCAGCAGCGCGACTTCGCCGCCGGCGCGCTCGCGCAGCAGCGTCGCCAGCTTGGCGCGCGCCTGCAGCAGGCGCGACGGCGGCAGGTCGCCGGCCTCGATCCGTGGCGACAGGTCCAGCGCGATCACCAACGGCGTGCGCGATTGCCACAGCGGCTGCTGTTCCTGGCGCCAACTCGGTCCGGACAGCGCCACGACCGCAAGCACGTAGCCGAGCGCGGCCAGCCACAGGCCGGACAGCGACTGCCGGCCATCCTCCTTCGCCAGCAGGTGCGGCAACAGGTGCGCGTCCACCGCGCGCCGCCACACATTGCGGCGCCGGCGCCGGCGCAGCCAGCTCCAGCCCAGCAACGGCAGCAACAGCAGCGCCCACAGCCACTGCGGGCGCAGCAGATGCAAGGCCTCCAGGAAACCGAGCACGGCGTTCATTGCCGCCTCCATGGCCACACGAAGGAGATCAACCCCAGCAGCAGCGCCGCCGCCAGCGGCCACGCGTAGCGCTCGATCCGCGGGCGCACCGCCGGGCCGGCCGAGCGCACCGGCTCCAGGCGCTCCAGCTCGGCGTAGATCGAGACCAGTTCGTCGGTGTCGCGGGCGCGGAAGAAGCGGCCGCCGGTGTCCTGCGCGATCTTGCGCAAGGTGTCCTCGTCGACCTGATCGTCGCCGCCGCTGGCGGGGATCGGCAAGCCGAACAGCGAATAGCCGCCGGCACCGCCGAAGGCGATGGTGTAGACGCGCACGTGTTCGGCCTTGGCCAGTTCCGCCGCCTTGGCCGGTTCCAGCACGCCGGCGGTGTTGACGCCGTCGGTCAGCACGATCAGCACCCGGTCGCCCTGCGGCTGTTCGCGCAGGCGCTTGACCGACAGCGCGATCGCGTCGCCGAGCGCGGTCTCGCGTCCGGCCAGGCCGACCACGCTGTCGCGCAGTTGATCGCGCACCGTCGCCAGGTCGGCGGTCAGCGGGGTCAGCGCATACGCCTGCTGGCCGAACACCAGCAGGCCGATGCGGTCGCCGTCGCGGCGGTCGAGGAAGTCGGCCAGTACCGCCTTGGCCGCGGTCAGCCGGTCCACCACGCGTCCGCCCAGGGTCATGTCCGGCTCGCTCATGCTGCCGGACAGGTCCACCGCCAGCATCAGCTGCCGCGCCTGCTGCGGCGGCGAGATCGGCTCGCCCAGTTGCAGCGGCCGTGCCGCCGCGCCGCACAGGCAGAACCAGGCCAGCCACGCCAGCCACAGGCCGACGCGCCACAGGCCGCCGCGCGCGGGCGCCGCCGCCACCGCCTGCAACTGCGCGCCGTACGGCACGCGCAGCGCCGGTGCGTTGCCGCGCTGCGCCGGCAGCAACAGCCGCGCCAGCAGCGGCAGCGGCATCGCCAGCCACATCCATGGCCAGGCGAACCCGGCCAGCAGGTCGGCGAGACTTTGCCAGTGCAGCGAGAACATGCTGATCGCGGCCGTGCTCATCGCCTGGCCATCAGCTCGAGGAAGCGGCGCCGCGCCAGCGGCAGCAAGGCCTGCAGCTGCGCACGATCCAGTTCGCGCCGATAGCCGCCGTCGAGCAGCACCCGGCCCGGCCCGGCGGAGAAGTCCTGGCGCTTGCCGCCGTCGAGGAAGCGCAGCCAGGGCTCGCCCTGCAACGCCGCGGCGGCGGGGTCGCTGCGCCGCGCCGCGCGGCGCAGCAGTTCCGACACCGCGGCCACCTGCGCCGGCGCAGCGCCGCTGCCGAGCGCCGCATCGAACTGGCGCTGCCAGCGGCGCAGTCGCGCGCGCCGCCACGCCCACAGGCCCAGCGCGATGCCCAGCGCCAGCAGCAGCGCCGCGCCCAGCAGCAACCAGCCCGGTGCCGGCGGCCACCACGGCGGCGCCGGCGGCAGGTGCACATCGCGCAGCGGCAACTGTTGCGGGGTCATCGCGGCGCGCTCCCGGCTGGCGCCGGAAGCAGCCAGGATTCGCTGGCCGCATCGCTGCGCAGCACGCGCACCTGCACGCCGCGGCCGGGCAGTTCGGCCACCAGCGTTTCCAGCGGCGCGACGAACTGCGCGTGCCAGCGTTGTTGCGCGCTGGCCGCCAGCAAGTCCACTTCCACCCGTCGGCCGCCGGCCCAGAACGGCAACGCCGCACGCGGCGGCTGCAACTCCAGCGCGTCGGCCAGCAACAACAGCACCACGTCGTTGTGCAGCGCCAGCCCGGCCCAGCGCGCCGCGGGAATCGCGTTGGCGCTGGTCGGATCGGCCAGCACCACCAGCCGCGAACCCGGCCGCAGCAGCTTGGCCGCGTGCTCCAGCGCCACGCCGAGGCCGGCATCGTCCGGCGGCGGCTGCGCGTACCAGCGCGCCAGCGCGTCGAGCACGCGCAACGCGCCGCGCGGCCCGGCCGCCGGCGGCACCGGCGCTTCGCTGCGGCTGCCGCGCAAGGCGGCGAGACGATCGCCCTGGCGCTGCGCGGTCCATGCCGCCACCGCGCCGGCACGCGCCGCCTGCACCGACTTGAAACGCACGCGGGTGCCGAAATACAGGGTCGGCGCGGTATCGGCCACGATCAGGCTGAGCCGCTCGCGCTCGGCCTGGAACAGCTTGGTATGGGTGCGCCCGCTGCGCGCGGTGAGCCGCCAGTCGATGTGGCGCACGTCGTCGCCGGCCACGTACTCGCGCGACTCGGCGTATTCCATGCCGCGGCCACGCTGCGCCGCCGGCGCGCTGCCGCTGAGGCCATGGCGCCCGCGCCGCGGCGGCGGCACCCGCGCCACGCTCGCGCGCAACGCCACCAGCTCGGCCAGGGTCGGGCGCACGCCGTCGCCGCCTGGCGCGGCGTCGGCGCGTGGCGTCTGCGGCGGCATGGTCTGCACGGCCATCGTGCGCTACCTCGCCTGCGGCATGGCGCCGCCGGCGCGACATGCCGGCGCTCGGCGCTGTAGCCGTTTCCGTTCGCGCTGCCGCTCGGTCAAGGCGGCGGCACCTGGTCCAGCAGCGCGGCGACCAGGCGATCGCCGTCCCAGCCCTCGGCCGTGGCCTCGTAGCTGGGCAGCACGCGATGGCGCAATACGTCCGGCGCGACCGCGCGCACGTCGTCCGGGGTCACGAAGTCGCGCCCCGCCAGCCAGGCGCGCGCACGCGCGCAGCGCTCCAGCGCGATCGAGCCGCGCGGGCTCGCGCCCCAGGCGATGCGCCGCGCCAGTGCGGGGTCGTAGCCGCTGGCGTCGCGCGAGGCCAGCACCAGTTCGATCAGGTAACGCTCCAGCGGCGGCGCCATGTGCAGCGACAGCACCGCACGCCGCGCGGCGAACACGTCCTCCAGCGGCAGCCGCGGCGGTGCCGCCTCGCCGTGCTCCAGGGTCTCGCGCGCGCGCTCGCGCGCCAGGCGCAGGATCTCGGCCTCGGCGGCGGCTTCCGGATAGCCGATCCGCACATGCATCAGGAAGCGGTCCAGCTGCGCCTCGGGCAGCGGGAAGGTGCCCTCCTGCTCGATCGGGTTCTGCGTGGCCATCACCAGGAACAGCTTCGGCAGCGCATAAGTGTGCCGGCCGACGGTGACCTGGCGCTCGCCCATCGCCTCGAGCAGCGCCGACTGCACCTTGGCCGGCGCGCGGTTGATCTCGTCGGCGAGCAGGATCGGATGGAAGATCGGCCCAGGCAGGAACTCGAAGCGGCTTTCCTGCGGGCGCCACACCTCGGTCCCGGTCAGGTCGGCCGGCAACAGGTCCGGCGTGAACTGGACGCGGGCGAAATCCGCTTCCAGCCGCGAGGCCAGCGCGCGGATCGCGGTGGTCTTGGCCAGGCCGGGCGCGCCTTCGACCAGCAGGTGGCCATCGGCGAGCAGCGCGATCAGCAACCGTTCCACCAGCGCGGACTGGCCGACGATGGTGGCGGACAGGCCGTCGCGCAGAGCGAGGAAGGCCGCGTGCAGACGCTGCTGCTCGGACGCGGCGGGAGAAGGGTCGAAGCTCGAGGGCGTGGTGTTCATGCGCCGAGTTTGACCTATCGGCGGTGAAATGGTTCTGCGCCTGCGACAGGAATCGGCCGCGAATTCAGATTTTCCTCATCCGCCGCCTGAAACGAAGACGGGAGAAGCGCATGCTTCTCCCGTCCTGTCAGCACCGGTGCTTCGGCAGCGCGGGATCAGCCAGCGGCCGGCGCCCGCTTGGCCACGCGCATCACCTTCGGCGTCACGAAGATCAGCAGTTCGGCCTTGCTCTTGCTGCGGCCGCGCTTCTTGAACAGATTGCCCAGGAACGGGATATCGCCCAGGAACGGCACCTTGGAAATGCTGTTGCGATCGGTGAACTCGTACACGCCGCCGATCACCACGGTCTGGCCGTCGTCCACCAGCACCGCCGTATTGATCTCGCGGCGGTTGATTTCCGGAATGGTGCCGTAGCCTTCGAGTACGCGGTACTGGTCGACCTCGTCCTTCTTCACGTTCATGTTCAGGAAGACGCGATTGTCGTCGGTGATGGTCGGGGTGACCTTCAGTTCCAGCAACACTTCCTTGAACTGCACGTTCGGCGTCGCCGCAGTCCCGGCGGTGCCACCGGTGATGGTGACGTAGCCGATTTCCTTGCCCTGCTTGATCACCGCCTCACGCTGGTTGGAAGTGACGATGCGCGGGTTGGAGATCACCTCGCCACGGCCCTCTTCCTGCAGCGCCGACAGCTCCAGATCCAGGTTGAAGTTGGATCCGAGCAGCGTATAGGCCAGGCTCGGCAGGGTCGTCGCATTGGTGAAGGTGGTGCCGCCCAGATCGACGTTGAGCCCGCGCGTGGCCGCGGCGCCGCCGCCGGTCGCGCCGCTGCCGACGGTCGCGGTGTTGTCGCCGTAGGTATGGGTACCGCCGATGCCGAACTTGGCGCCCAGATCGCGGGCGAAGGTGTCGGTGGCGATGACGATGCGGCCCTCGATCAGCACCTGGTCGACCGGACGGTCGATCACGTTGATCAGCTCGCGCATCTGCGCGATCTTCTTCGGGATGTCGCTGATCATCAGCGTATTGGTGCGCTCGTCGGCGACGATGCGTCCGCGCGGCGACAGGAAGCCGTTGTCGGTCTGGCCGCTGCCGCCGCTACCGCCGCCACCACCACCACCGCCGCCACCACCGATCCCCTTGGCCTCGGTCAACGCTTTGAAGATCGTGGTGGCGCTGTGGTAGTTGATCTGGATGTAGTCGGTGCTCAGGTCCTCGCGGTTCTCGATCGCGATCCGCGCGTCTTCCTTGTCCTGCTCGAACTTGGCCAGCTCCTGCTGCGGCGCGACCCAGACCACGGCGCCGTCGCGGCGCTTGTCCAGGCCCTTGGCGCGCAGCACGATGTCCAGCGCCTGGTCCCACGGCACGTTGACCAGGCGCAGGGTGACGCTGCCCTGTACGGTGTCGGACGCGACGATGTTGAGGTTGGATTCCTCGGCGATCAGCTGCAGCACGGTGCGCACCGGCACGTCCTGGAAGTTGAACGTGACCGGGCGGCCGCTATAGCCGCGCGCGGCGACCTGCGCCGCCGCCTGACCGACCGTGGTCGCGCTGACCGCGCCCACTGCCGGCGCCGAGGTCCGCGGCGAGATCTCCACCACGTACTCGTTGCCGGACTGGTAGGCCAGCGACTCAAACGCGCCGCTGGTGCTCAGCACCAGCTGCGCGCCGCCGGCGTACGGCTTGGCGTCGATGCGCTGGACCGGCGTGGCGAAGTCGGTGACGTTGAGCGGACGCTGCAGTTCCGCCGGCAGCGATGCGTTGCCGACATCGACCACCACGTTGTTGCCCTGGGTCCGCAGATCGGGGCTTGCGCCCGCGCCGCTGAAGTGCAGGATCAGCCGCCCCGCGTCGCCTTCGCCGCGCTTGAAATCGATCTTCGATACCGTGAGCTTGGCCGGTGCCTGTGGCGCTGCCGCCGCCGGACCCGGCGCAGGCGTCGCCGCCAGCGCCGCACCCACCACGGCCGAGCTCCCCAGCATCGCCGCCAACCCCAATGCGCATAGCCGCACCGTCGCGTGGCGCCGGATGGGACGCAGGCTCAGGGCTTTGGAAAAAGTCATCGTGCTATCCCCATAATCAATCATTGATCGTCCAGCGCCACGGCAGCCGGACGTTCCAGCCAACCGCCAGCGCCATCCGGCACCAGTTCAATCAAATCGATGCGATCCTCGTGCACCCCGGTCACGCGGCCATCGCTCTGCCCCATGTAGATGCCGGGACGAACCCGGTAGGTCACCTTGTCCGGCGCCATCACCAGCGCCACCAGGCCCGCACCGTTGCCCAGCGTGCCGACCATCGTCAAGCCGTCCAGCGGGAACTGCTCCAGCGGTTCCTTGCGCCGGTTCGGATCCGGGCGCAGGCCGTTGTTGCCGTCCGGACTGGTCCAGGCGTCGCTGAACGGATCGCGCAGGCCCTGCGCCGCATATTCGAAGGTTTCGAACTGCTGCATCACCGGCAGCGGCTCCAGCGGCTGCGCCGGCCGCGCGCGCACGTCCTTCACCCAGTTCTCCAGGTTCGGCGCCTCGCCCGGCGTGCTGGTCACGCCGCGACCGCAACCGCCGAGCAGCGCCACCAGCGCCAGCCCGGCCAGGCACTTCAATACCGTGGCGTGCCGCTTCATGCGCCACCGCCTTGCTTGGAAGCCTTCTTCGCCGCGGCCGCCGCTTTCTCCTGGTCCGCCATTTCCTTGTCGTCCAGGTAGCGATAGGTCTTGACCGTGCCGGAAAGCTCCAGCTCGCCGCGCGAGGTAAGCCCGACCTTCTTGTCCTTGGGCTGGAGATTGATGTCGTGCATGGTCAGGATCACCACCCGCGGCAGCGACGCCACGCCGCTGACGAAGGCGCCGAACTGGTGGTAGCTGCCGACCATGCGCAGCGCGATCGGCTTCTCCGCGTAGAACTCCTTCGGCGACTCCGGACCCGGCTGGAACAGCTCGTTGGCCAGGCCGCTGGACAGCGCGGTCTGCGAGATGTCGATAATCAGGTCGGGCATCTCGGTCTTGCTCGGCAGCTGCCGCAGCATCTGCTGCAGCACCTGCTCCATCTGCACCAGCTGTTGCTTCAGCGGCTGCAGGTTGACCGCACGGCTCTGCTCCTTCTCGAACGAGGCGCGCAGCTCGGTTTCCTTCTGCTCCAGCGTGCCCAGCTCGTCGCGCTTGTCGCTGATCAGCAGGAACCACGACAGGATCAGGATGAACAGCGTGACAAGCACGCAGAAGCCGATCTTGGCCTGCTGCGGCCAACTGCCGAGGTTGTTGAAGTCCAGGTCTTTCAGGTTGACTTTCTTGCTCATGACGCCGGTCCCTGTTGCGCTGGCGTGGCGGCAGGCGCAGCCGGCGGGGTGGCCGGCGGCGTCGCGGGTGCGGTCGGTGCAGCGGGCGCGGCAGTCGACGCCGGAGTTGCGGCGGCGCCGGCGCCGGCGCCGGCGGCGGGCGGCGCGGCCGGCGCACCGGGTGCCGGCGTGCCAGTACCCGGCACCGTGTCCGCGGCGTCGCCCGGCACCGGCAGCTTGACCTTCAGCGTGAACACGTAGGGCAAGGCCTTGGCGTCGACGATCGGCCCCTTGACCTCCTTGTCCTGCGCCTTGGCCTCGATCACCGACAGTTCCGGATTGGTCATCCAGCCCGAGCCCTCGAGATTGCGCATGTAGGCGCTGACCCGCGCATTGGATTGCGAGCGCCCTTCCAGGGTCAGGATGTCGCCTTCCTGCTTGACCGCGGTCAGCACCACGCCATCGGGGATGGTGCGCACCAGCGAGTCGAACAGGTGCACCATCTGCGAACGCTTGGCCTGCAGCTCTTCGATCACGCGCTTGCGCGCCAGCAGGCGCCGCTTCTGCTCGTCGAGCTTGTCGATTTCCTTGTTCTGCGCCTGGACCTTCTCGATCTCGGTCTGCAGATAGGCGTTGCGCTCGTTCTGCCCGGTGATCTGACGGTCGTAGTAGAACCAGATCAGCGCCGCCAGCAGCAAGCCGGCCAATGCGGCGAAGCCCAGCATCGAGTAGAACTCGCGCTCGCGTTGCTTGCGTCGCTCCGCCCGCCAGGGCAGCAGGTTGATTTTTGCCATCAGTCGAAGCTCCTCAGAGCCAGGCCGGTGGCGATCATCAGCGCCGGCGCGTCCTGGGCCAGCGCATGCGCCTGCACCTTCGGCCCCAGGGTCATCTGCGCCAGCGGGTTGGCGACCACGGTCGCCACTCCCAGTTGTTCCTCGACCATCTCCGGCAATCCGGCCAGCGCCGCGCAGCCGCCGGCCAGCACGATGTGGTCGACCCGGTTGAATTCGCTGCCTGCATAGAAGAACTGCAGCAGGCGGCTGATCTGCTGCACCGTCGCCTCCTTGAACGGCTCCAGCACTTCGATCTCGTAGCTTTCCGGCAGCCCGCCCTGGCGCTTGGCCATGCCGGCTTCCTCGTAGGTCAGGCCGTAGCGGCGCATCACTTCGTCGGTCAGCTGCTTACCGCCGAACACCTGTTCGCGGCTGTACAGGCTGCGTCCGCCGCGCAACACGTTGAGCGTGGTCATGGTGGCGCCGATGTCGACCAGGGCGACGACGCCATCTGCGGCCACCGGCAGCTCGCTGGCCACCAGCGCGAACGCGTTCTCGACCGCGAAGGCCTCCACGTCCATGACCCTGGCGATCAGGCCGCCGAGTTCCAGCGCCGACTGGCGCAGCTCGACGTTCTCCGAGCGCGACGCGGCCAGCAGCACCTGCACCATCTCCGGGTTGTTGGGGATGCTGCCCAGTACCTCGAAGTCCAGGTTCACTTCGTCGATCGGGTACGGGATGTAGTTGACCGCCTCCAGCTCGACCTGCGCTTCCAGCTCGTTCTCGTCGAGCTCGGCCGGCATCGGGATCAACTTGGTGATCACCGCCGAGCCGGCCACCGCCGCCGCGGCATGCTTGGCGCGGGTGCCGGAACGGGTCACGGCGCGGCGAATCGCCTCGCCCACGGCTTCGACCTCGACGATGTTCTTCTCGACCACGGCGTTGGGCGGCAAGGGTTCCACGGCGTAGTGCTCTACGCGGAACCGGTTGCCGCTACGCGACAGCTGCAACAGCTTGACCGCAGTCGAACTGATATCGACGCCGATCAGCGGTTGCTGACTCTTTGGGATAAGCCCCACGGATTTTCCCCTGCCGACGGGCACTTGGACGCCAATCTTGCGTCCGCGCATTAATAACAAATTTTTTGCAATTGGCAACCACCCTCGGCATGTCGTGACCTCGGTCACGTCATGTCTTGTGGCGGCAACCCTTCGCATCCCCGGAATCGGCCCCAGCCGTTCCCCGCCGTACTCTATACTCTGCGCCCAAGAAATCTGCAATCGGAATCTCTGTCGATGCCCCGTTTTCGTCGTTGGCTGCGCTGGGCGCTGGTCACGTTTGTCGTCCTCGCCCTGGTCGGAGCAGCCGCCGCCGGCGGGCTGTATTACGTCGTCTCCTCCAAGCTTCCCGACGTGCAGACGCTGCGCCAGGTGGAGCTGCAGGAGCCCATGTACGTCTATGCCAGCGACGGCAAGCTGATGGCCCTGTTCGGCGAGACGCGGCGCTATCCGATCACCATGAAGGACGTGCCGGAGCGGCTGAAGCAGGCGTTCCTGGCCACCGAGGACGCGCGCTTCTACCAGCACGGCGGGGTCGACTACAAAGGCATCGCCCGCGCGGTGTGGCTGCTGGCCACAACCAGCGACAAGCGCGTGCCGGGCGGCTCGACCATCACCCAGCAGGTCGCCCGCCAGTTCTTCCTGAGCTCCGAATACAGTTATACGCGCAAGCTGGCCGAGATCCTGCTGGCGCGCAAGATCGAGGCCGAGCTGAGCAAGGACGAGATCTTCGAGCTGTACCTCAACAAGAGCTTCTTCGGCAACCGCGCCTACGGCATCGCCGCCGCGGCCGAGTACTACTACGGCAAGAAGCTCAACGAACTGAGCCTGGACGAGATGGCCTCGCTGGCCGGCATCCCCAAGTTCCCGTCCAGCGGCAACCCGATCAGCAATCCCGAGCGCGCCAAGCAGCGCCGCGACAACTACGTGCTCAGCCGCATGGCGTCGCTGGGCTTCGTCACCCAGGCCGAGGCCGACGCCGCCAAGGCGGTGCCGATGCACGCCACGCCGCACGAGCGCCCGGTCGAGGTCGAGTCGCCCTACGTGGCCGAGCTGGTGCGCCAGGAGATGATCGCGCGCTTCGGCGGCGACGTGCTCGACAAGGGCTACCACGTCACCACCACCATCGACACCGAGCTGCAGGCCGCCGCCAACCAGGCGGTGCGCAAAGGCCTGGTGATCTACGACCGGCGCCATGGCTGGAATGGCGTGGAGAAGCATTTCGACGTGGCCGCCGACGCCGACGCGGCCGCGCTGGCCGGCCACCTGGCCGGCATCAATGCGCAGGGCGGCATGCTGCCGAGCATCGTCGCCGCCACCGGCAGCGACGGCAGCGCCAGCGTGGTGCTCGCCAACAAGACCGAACTGGTGCTGCCGGCCGCCTCCAGCCGCTGGACCGGGCGCAGCCCGGCCGCGCTGCTCAAGCGCGGCGACCTGGTGCGGATCCAGGCCGGCGACAAGCCGGGCGAGTGGGAAGTCACCCAGCTGCCGCGCGGACAGTCGGCGCTGGTGTCGCTGGACGCCAACAACGGCGCGCTGCGCGCCCTGGTCGGCGGCTTCAGCTACGCCGGCAACAAGTTCAACCGCGCCACCCAGGCGCGGCGCCAGCCCGGCTCCAGCTTCAAGCCGTTCCTGTACGCGGCCGCGTTCGAGAAGGGCTTCAATCCGGCGTCGATCGTGCTCGACGCGCCGGTGGTGTTCCGCGACCGCCGCGGCAAGACCTGGTCGCCGCAGAACGACGGCGGCGGCTTCCGCGGCCCGATGCGCCTGCGCGAGGCGCTGGTGCAGTCGCGCAACCTGGTCTCGGTGCGCCTGCTCGACAGCATCGGCGTGGACTTCGCGCGCAAGTACATCAGCCAGTTCGGCTTCCAGGAAGCCGAGCTGCCGCCCAATCTGTCGATGTCGCTGGGCACCGCGTCGCTGACCCCGCTGTCGGTGGCGCGCGGCTATGCGGTGTTCGCCAACGGCGGCTCGCGGGTGGACCCCTGGATCATCGACAAGGTCACCGACCGCGACGGCAATGTGCTGTTCCAGGAGCACGCGCCGACCGCCTGCCGCAGCTGCGGCAGCGTCGGCGGCAGCGCCACTCCGGCCAGCCAGGTGGTCGACGGCTTCAACTTCGGTGCGGCAACGCCGCCGCCGGCGCCCAAGCCTGCGGCAACCGCCGCGGCCGCCCCGGCCGTGGCCGAGACGGCGCCGACCGATCCCGAGGCCAAGGTGGCGCCGCGCGCGATCGACGAGCGCACCGCCTACCAGTTGGTCTCGATGATGCGCGACGTGGTCCAGCGCGGCACCGGCACCGCCGCCAAGGTCCTGGGCCGCGAGGACATCGGCGGCAAGACCGGCTCCACCAACGACCACCGCGATGCCTGGTTCTCCGGCTTCGGCGGCCCCTACGTGACCACCGTGTGGGTCGGCCGCGACGACTTCCGTTCACTCGGCTACCGCGAATACGGCGGCAAGGCGGCGCTGCCGATCTGGATCGAGTACATGCGCGTGGCGCTGAAGGACAAGCCGATCGCCAGCAACGACCCGCCGGCCGGCATGGTCCAGGCCTCGCTCAACGGCGCCACCGAGTGGGTCAAGGTCGAGGACATGGATCGCATCCAGGAGTTCGACTACGGTCTGCAGGACCAGAAGACCGACGACGCGGCGTTCGATATCTTCTAAGGGCTCGGGACTCGGGACTCGGCGGGTCCCGGCGCCGAGGCGGCGATGGCTGGCGGACGCTGCGTAGCCGAGCGCGATTCGAACCGGCTGCAGCGCGCAACCGCGCTGCATGCCGACGTCACCGCGCTGTTGTACAGTCGGGGCAGGCTTTGAGGGAGGCGGCCCATGCACCACGCTCGGCAACATGCCCAGACCCGCACGCACGAACGCCGCCGCCGGCTGGCCCACGAAGCCGCCCGGCTGATGGCCGAAGGCGGCATCCGCGATTTCCACCAGGCCAAATTGAAGGCCGCCGAACGGCTCGGCATCCACGACGACGCCTCGCTGCCGCGCAACCGCGAGATCGAGGATGCGCTGCGCGAGTACCAGCGCCTGTTCGCCGGACCCGACCACGCCGGTGGCCTGCGCCTGCGCCGCGAGGCCGCGTTGCGCGCGATGGACTTCCTGCACGCGTTCGCGCCGCGCCTGGTCGGCCCGGTGTACGACGGCACCGCCGATGCGAACAGTCCCGTGCAATTGCACCTGCACAGCGACGACGCCGACGCGGTGGCGCGCTTTCTCGAAGAACACCGGATCCCGGCCGAATCGCGCACGCGCCGGCTGCGCCTGGACCGCGAACGCAGCGAGGACTTCCCGGTGTGGCTGTTCGCCGCCGAGGAACTGAGCTTCGACCTGACCGTGCTGCCTTACGACGCGCTGCGCCAGGCGCCGCTGTCGCAGGTCGACGAGAAGCCGATGCGGCGCGCCTCGGACAGCCAGCTGCGGCAGCTGCTGACCGAGCAGGACATCGCCGACTACCAGCAGCGGCGCTGAGCGCCGCCGCGCCGCGCGTCCCGCGCACATCCCCTCGCCATCGGACCCACTGCATGCCCGCCATTCCCGCCAGCGCCATCGTCATCTCGCGCAACAGCTTCGACAGCGACGATGCGTACGCGCCGATCCAGTCCAACATCAGCTTCATCAACGCCCAGCTCGACCAATGGCTGCGCCCGGACGAGATCGCCGCCGAGGCGATGTGCAGCTACTACGTCGACTTCTACGTGGCGCAGGTGGAAAACGGCGGCTTCGCCCAGTTCGTCTACAACTGCAATGCCGACCCGGTGGTGTTGGACCAGATCGGGCGCGGGCTGCAGGCGATGCAGGCGCCGCGGCATGCGGCGCTGTACGCGGCCAGCCGCGCGCTGCTGGAGCGGATGGAAGAGGACACGCTGCAGGCGTTCATGGATGGCGACTACTTCGGCGACAACCCCGCGCGCGACGCGCTCGACCAGCATGGCGACGCCTTCCATGCGCTCGCGGAAGAAGAAGACCTGATCGCGTTGAACTCGGCCTGGTTGCGCGCGCATCCGCAACTGGTGGTGCTGTCGATCGAAGAGATGCAGGCCGAGGTCGAGCGCCGTGCCGCGGCCCTGCCCGATCGCCATGCGCGCGTCGCCGCAGCGCTGGAGAACGAACCGCGCTACATGAAACTGATCCGCCGCCTGTGCGCCGACAGCGGGCACACGCTGGACCGGGTCACCGCGGGCGACCCCAGCCACGCGCACAACGGCGGCCAAGTGCTGGCCTGGCACTTCCTGACCGATCGCGGCCACTTCTACCTGCTCGACCTGGACGGCGTGGCGCGCATGCACGACGCCGACAGCCATGCGCTGGTGGCGCAGATCGAAGTGCCGGTCGAGCATTAGCGCGGTTCGACCCCAGCGCCTGCCACGCGATGATGCCATCGCGCAGCGGTGCCTGTGGAAGCCGCCTAGGTGGCATCAAGCCATCGGCCGCAGTGGGCGTTCCTGGGCGTGCGCGTCGCGACTGAAGTCGCTCCCACATGAAAAAGCGCTTCGGCGCGGCGCCTGCATGCAAGGCTGCGGGAGCGCCTCCAGTCGCGACGAGAGGCGCCCCGGAAAAGCCGCCGCACACAGTCCGCCCCATAAAAAACGCCCCGCAAAGCGGGGCGTTCTTGCGACGGATCAACGGCAGCCCAATCAGCGCTGGCCGTCGGCCTTGTAGTCGCGCTTGTCGTAGCCGGTGTAGATCTGGCGCGGACGGCCGATCTTCATTTCCGGGTCGACCTGCTGCTCCAGCCAATGCGACACCCAGCCGGCGGTGCGCGCGATGGCGAACATCACGGTGAACATCTCCACCGGAATGTTCAGCGCCTTGTAGATGATGCCCGAGTAGAAGTCGACGTTCGGGTACAGCTTGCGCTGCACGAAATAGTCGTCCTTCAGCGCGGCCTCTTCCAGCTTCAGCGCCACTTCCAGCAACGGATCGTTGACGCCCAGTTCGCCCAGCACCTTGTGGGTCATCTCGCGGATGATCTTGGCGCGCGGATCGAAGTTCTTGTAGACGCGGTGGCCGAAGCCCATCAGGCGGAAGCTCGAGTTCTTGTCCTTGGCCTTGGCCACGGCGCTCTCGACGTTGTCGGCGGTACCGATCTCTTCCAGCATCTTCAGCACGGCTTCGTTGGCGCCGCCATGCGCCGGGCCCCACAGCGCGGTGATGCCGGCGGCGACCGAGGCGTACGGGTTGGCGCCGGTGGAGCCGACCAGGCGCACGGTCGAGGTCGAGGCGTTCTGCTCGTGGTCGGCGTGCAGGATGAACAGCAGGTCCAGCGCCTTGGCCACGACCGGATTCATCTCCAGCTGCTCGCTCGGCACTTCGAACATCATGTGCAGGAAACGGTCGACGTAGCCGAGATTGTTGCGCGGGTAGCGGATCGGCCAGCCGATCGAATAGCGGTGCGCCGCGGCGGCGATCGTCGGCACCTTGGCGATCAGGCGGATCGCGGCCAGGCGCCGCTGCTCCGGATCGTTGAGGTCCAGCGTGTCGTGGTAGAACGCCGACAGCGAGGCCACCGTGCCGGCCATCATCGCCATCGGGTGCGCGTCGTGGCGGAAGCCGCCGAGGAAGTTCTTCAGCGACTCGTGCATCATCGTGTGATGCGTCACTTCGTGGTCGAAGGTCTTGAATTCGTCGGCGGTGGGCAGTTCGCCGTTCATCAGCAGGTAGGCCACTTCGAGGAAGTTGGACTTCTCGGCCAGCTGCTCGATCGGGTAGCCGCGGTACAGCAGCACGCCGTTGTCGCCATCGATGTAGGTGATCGCCGACTTGCAGCTGGCGGTCGCGGTGAAGCCCGAGTCGTAGGTGAACAGACCGGTTTCTTTGGTCAACTTGGAAATGTCGACGCAATCGTTGCCCAAGGTGGGTTTGAGTACCGGCAGAACGACCGACTTGTCGCCGGCATTCAGCGTGACCTGATCAAGATCGGACACAGTGTGCGCTCCTCAGTGGAAGGCGCCTGCCCGTACTTTGCGAACAGACGCGTGAAGGAAGTCCACGGCAATTACCACGGATCGCGCCATTATCGCACAGCAACATTTGAGTCGTTGCTCGTCCTCACGCCGCAAAGCGCAGGCCCGCGGCGACACAGCGTTGCATCCTCGCCGCCATCGGACGGGAAGATCTACGCAGGCCGCGACGGACCGGGAATCGACGGATCGGGAACGCCAAAAAAGACGGCCGCGCAGGGCGCGGCCGTCTTCTACCACTTCGACCGCTCGATCAGCGCGCGTAGCGCTTCTGGAACTTGTCGATGCGGCCGCTGGTGTCGATGACCTTGTGCTTGCCCGTATAGAACGGATGCGAAGCCGAGGAGATTTCGACCTTGATCAGCGGATACTCTTCGCCGTCCTCCCACTTGACCTTGTCCTTCGAGGACATGGTCGAACGGGTCAGGATCTTGAAATCGGAGGTGACGTCGTGGAACACGACGTTGTGGTACTGGGGATGGAGGTCGGCCTTCATGGGCTCGCACCGTAGGGGCTGCTGGACAAGAGGGAAACTATAGCAACTCCCCGGGCCTGCGCGCAAGAACAACCTGCACCGAATATGCGGTGCCGGGAACGCGAGGCGGACGCCCGCGCTCAGGGCAATGCCTGCACCGGCCCCTCCTTGCCTCCCATGCTTCGACTCTCTGAAAATCCCGAGTCCCGAGTCCCGAGTCCCGGATCCCTGGACAAGCCTCGCCGGCACCATCGGGGGATCCGCCCCGATAGCGCCGACAGGCCCCGGCTCAGCCCGCGCCCACCGCTGCGCGCGCCAGCGCCTGGAAGCGGGCCTGGTCGTAGCGGATCAGCAGCGCCGCGTTGTCGGCCAGGCCGAGCTGGCGGTTCCAGTCGACCAGGGTGGCGCCGCGGCTGTGGACCCCGGCCAGTTCGACCTGCAGCGGCCGCGACTGCACCTCCAGCGCGCCGTCGGGCTGCAGCGCCCAGGCCATCGCCAGCGCATCGGCGGCATACCAGTACTCGCCGCGCGAATCCTCCGACCACAGCCGGGTCTTGCGCGAGATCTCCTCGTAGAAGCGCGCCTTGTCGGCGTCCGCCGCCAGCCACTGTTCGACCTCGCGGTGCGGCAGGCCATGGGCGACGGTGGCCTCCCAGTCGGCGACCTCGATGTGCGGGAACCCGGAAAACACGATGTGCGCCGCTTCCGGATCGAAGGCGATGTTGAACTCGGCGGCCGGGGTGATGTTGCCGTGGCAGGTGATCGCCCCGCCCATCACCACGAAGCGGCGCACCCGCTGCGGCAGGGTCGGATCCAGCTTCAGCGCCAGCGCGACGTTGGTCAGCGGGCCGAGCGCGACCAGCAGCAGCGAACCAGCGTACTGGTGCGACAGGCGCAGGATCGCCAGGGCCGCGTGCTCGCGCTCGGCGGCACGCGCCGACGGCGCCAGGCCGACATCGCCGAAGCCGTCCACGCCGTGCACGTGGGCGGCGTCCACCGCCGGATGCAGCAACGGATCGGCGCAGCCGGCGTACACCGGCACATCCTCGCGCCCGGCCACTTCGCACAGCTTCAGCGCATTGCGCACGGTGTGCTGCAGACCGACGTTGCCGGCGGCGATGGTCAGGCCGACCACCTCGTGGCGCTCGTCGGCGAAGGCCATCAACAGGGCCAGGGCGTCGTCCACGCCGGGATCGGTGTCGATCAACAGGGGAATCTTGTCGCTCATGCGCGATTCTTCATCAGTCCATTCGGCCGCCGAGTCTGGCACCGCGGCGAGGGAGTGGGAAGCGGGACCGGGGACCGGGGACCGGGGACCGGGGACCGGGCAAGGATCTTTGGCCGCGATCGCCTGTCAAGCGCCGTATGAATCCCCGCGCATGGAATCGCCCCTGAAAGTGCAAACTCCCTACGCACCGACACCGCTGCCTTTCCGGGTCCCCGGTCCCCGGTCCCTGGTCCCGCCAACTAAGCCCCCGCAAACCGCGCCGCCCCACCCACCCAGCGCGCGACGATGCGATCGGCCAGGGCCGGCGACTCGGTCAGCAGCCGCTCGGCCAGCGCGTGCACGCGCGGCAGCAGGCCGGCGTCGCGCGCCAGGTCGGCGACGCGGAAGGCGGCCAGGCCGGTCTGGCGGGTGCCGAGCAGTTCGCCGGGGCCGCGCAGTTCCAGGTCCTTCTCGGCGATGACGAAGCCGTCGTTGGTCTGGCGCATGGTCTGCAGGCGCTGCCGCGCCATCGCCGACAGCGGCGCCTGGTACATCAGCACGCAACTCGATGCGGCCGCGCCGCGCCCGACCCGGCCGCGCAGCTGGTGCAGTTGCGCCAGGCCCAGGCGCTCGGCGTTCTCGATGATCATCAGCGACGCGTTGGGCACGTCGACGCCGACCTCGATGACCGTGGTGGCGACCAGCAGGTCGATCTCGCCCTGTTTGAACGCGCGCATCGCCGCCTGCTTCTCGGCGCCCTTCATGCGGCCGTGCACCAGCCCCACCTTCAGCTCCGGCAGCTGCGCCGACAGCGCCTCGAAGGTGGCCTGCGCGGCCGTGGCGTCGATGCGGTTGCCCGCGCCGCCGCCCTGCCCCTGCGCCGGCTTGTCGCTGTCCTCGGTTTCGTCGATCAGGGTGCACACCCAGTACGCCTGGCGGCCTTCGGCGCAGGCCACGCGGATGCGCTGCACCAGCTCCGGGCGGCGCTCGGCACTGAGCACGATGGTCTGCACCGGCGTGCGCCCGGGCGGCAGCTCGTCGATCGCCGACACGTCCAGGTCGGCATACGCGGCCATCGCCAGCGTGCGCGGGATCGGAGTGGCGGTCATCACCAGTTGGTGCGGCACGCCGGCGCCGGTGGCGCCCTTGTCGCGCAAGGCCAGGCGCTGGTGCACGCCGAAGCGGTGCTGCTCGTCGACGATGGCCAGGGCCAGATCGTGGAAGGCCACCGCGGCCTGCATCAGCGCGTGGGTGCCAACCACCACTTGCGCCTCGCCCGAAGCGATCTGCGCCAGCACCGCGGCGCGCGCCTTGCCGGTGACCTTGCCGGCCAGCCAGGCGACGCGGATGCCGAGCGGTTCCAGCCAGGCGCGCAGGTTGGCCAGGTGCTGCTCGGCGAGCAGTTCGGTCGGCGCCGCCAGCGCCGCCTGCTTGCCCTTGTCCACCGCCAGCATCGCCGCCAGCGCCGCGACCACGGTCTTGCCGCTGCCGACGTCGCCCTGCACCAGGCGCAGCATCGGCGAGGGCTTTTCCAGATCGGCGCGGATCTGCGCGTACACCCGCTGCTGCGCGCCGGTGAGCTGGAACGGCAGCGACTGCTGCAGGCGCTTGGCCAGCAGGCCGCGGCCGCGCAGCGACGGCGAACGCTGGCGCTGCAGCGCGATGCGCTGCCGGCGCAGGCTCAGGTGGTGGGCCAGCAGTTCTTCCAGCGCCAGCCGCTGCTGCGCCGGATGCAGGCCGGCGGCGAGCGCGCCCAGGTCGGCCTGCGGTGGCGGCCGGTGCGCGATCAGCAGCGCGCTGCGCAGCGAGGGCAGACCGAGTTCGGCGAGCACCGCCGCCGGCAACAGCTCCAGCGACGCTTCGGCGGGCAGCCGGTCCAGCGCCTGGCCGATCAGCTTGCGCAGCGTCGCCGGGCCGATGCCCTCGACCGCCGGGTAGACCGGGTCCAGGCTGTCGTCCAGCCCCACGGTGTCGTCGCCGCCAAGGATCTGGTAGCTCGGATGCACCATCTCCAGGCCGTGCTGGCCCGGCTTGGGCGTGCCGAACGCGCGCAGCCGCGCGCCCACCGCGAATTGCGCCACCTGCGCGGCGCGGAACTGGAAGAAGCGCAGCACCAGCGTGCCGCGCGAATCGTCGGCCACCGCCACGCGCAGCATCGGCCGGTAGCGGAACCCGCGATCCACCGCGTCCACCCGCACTTCGACCTGCGCCGGGATGCCCGGCTGCAGCGCCGCCACCGGGGTCAGCCGGGTACGGTCCTCATAGCGCAGCGGCAGGTGCAGCCACAGGTCCTGCAGGGTCAGCAGGCCGCGCGCGGCGAACTTCTCGGCGACCTTCGGGCCGACGCCCGGCAGCGCCGACAACGGCGCCTCGCCTGCCGCCGACAGCGCCGGCGCCGGAACCTGCACGCGCGGCACGGGCGAGGGTCAGTCGAGCACCATCACCGCATCGACCTCGAAACCGACGCCCTTCGGCAGGCCGGACACTTCGACGGTGGAACGCGCGGGGAACGGCGCCTGGAAATACTCCTGCATCACCGCATTGACCTGGGCGAACTGCGACAGGTCGGTCAGGTACAGGCCCAGCCGCACGATCCGGTCCAGCGAACCGCCCGCCGCCTCGGCCACCGCCTTGAGGTTGTCGAAGGCGCGGCGCGCCTGCACGCCGATATCGCCGGGCACGACCTCACCGGTCGCCGGATCCAGCGGGATCTGCCCGGAGAAGTACACCGTGTTGCCGGCGCGCACGGCCTGCGAATACGGCCCGATCGCGGCCGGCGCCTGCTCGGTGTGGATGATCTGGCGGGACATGGCGGCTCCAACGGAAGAATGGGTGGGTATTTTACTCGGGACTCGGGACTCGGGACTCGGGACTCGGGACTCGGGACTCGGGACTCGGGACTCGGGACTCGGGACTCGGG
>NZ_JAYIQP010000033.1:0-28207 GCF_035026585.1 Xanthomonas sp. WHRI 7945 | reverse complement strand
GCCCGTACCCTCATCCGGCCCTGCGGGCCACCTTCTCCCGAAGGGAGAAGGGAACAGCTTCGCCGCTCATAGCCCTCCCCCCGGGAGAGGGGTTGGGGTGAGGGTACGGCGCGAAAGCGTCTCGTGGAATTCGGGTGCGCGAGGCTGCGCCCATACCCTCATCCGGCCCTGCGGGCCACCTTCTCCCAAGGGAGAAGGGAACAGCTGCGCCACTCATAGCCCCTCTCCCCCCGGGAGAGGGGTTGGGGTGAGGGTACGGCGCGAAAGCGTCTCGTGGAACTCGGGTGCGCGAGGCTGAGCCCGTACGCTCATCCGGCCCTGCGGGCCACCTTCTCCCGAAGGGAGGAGGGAACAGCTCCATTCATAGCCCCTCTCCCCCCGGGAGAGGGGTTGGGGTGAGGGTCCGGCGCGAAGCGACCCGCTGGGTTTGGGTGCACGAGGCTTCGCCCGTACCCTCATCCGCCCCTTCGGGGCACCTTCTTCCGAGGGGAGAAGGAGAAGCCTAGCCCCTCTCCCGTCGGGAGAGGGTTGGGGTGAGGGTCGGCGCGAAAGCGTCTCACCGACGTTGGCCACGCTCCCGGCGAACAAGCGCCGGATTCACGACCATGTCCGTCTCATGACGGCAACGATCCGCGGCCTGCGCAGGAGGCCGCCAGCGCTGGGGCAACGCGCATTCAGCGATGAACGCAGAATGATGCGCGCGGCGGCCACGCCTCGGGATAAGTTTTGTCTCCGCTTTGCTGCGAGACAGCAGCGGGCCGCGGCGCAGATCGGCAATTGTCAAGAGGGTGTTGTTGAATTTTCTTGTTTTTCAACTACTTAATGCTTGGCGCCTGCTGCGCCGTAAGCAGCGACGTTGTCCACAAGGGGTGTGGATGACTTCTGCATAAGGGTGTGGATAAGCCCGTCGCGGCCACGTGCCACAAGACTGTCAAGAGACGTGGCTAAAAATTAGGCAGGGCGATGGTCGGCCCGTCTCCGCCCACGGTGCGGGATGCCGGCGATGCCGGTTCAGCGCCACTTGCGAGGACCATTCACTGGCTCGGCTGCGATGGCCACGCGGCCGGGTCGGCGGCTCCGGCCGAATCCCGCCCGGTCCGCCCCAGCGAGCGCCGCCTGCCACCCGGCCATCCGCCGCCAAACGAAGACCGCGCCATGCGAAAGCATGGCGCGGTCGGGTCCAGCATGCCGCGCGCGGCGCGGCTCAGGCGAGCATGCGCAGCTTCGGTTCGCGGTCCCACTGGCGGGTCTTGGCCGCCTCGATGAAGCCCTTGCCGTTGCCGGCTTCCAGCACGCCGGCGTCCTTGGCCACGTTGCCGGCCTTCAGCAGCGGCTGCGCCCCGGCATCGGCGGCGATCGCCTTCAGGTGCGCGAAGGCGTTGCTGACGAAATCGACCGCCGCCGCGTCCTTGCTCAACTGCTTGCCGGCCTCGGCCGACAGCACCACCGCCACCGCGTCGAACACGAACGACGGGGTGCCGGCCAGTTGCCCGTCCGCGGCCAGCTTCTTGCCGTTGCTGAGCGTGGCGCCGCCCAGCTTCGGCGCCACGATCTTGACCGTGGCGCCGGCGTCGCGCGCGGCTTTCTGCAGGCTCTGTACCGTCGCCGCGTCGGAGCCGTCGTGGATCAGGATGCCGATCGCGCGTCCCTGCAGGGTGTGCTTCATCTTGCCGATCAGCTGCAGCGCCGGCGACGGTGGCATGTCCTGCGGCGCCACCGCTGCGGGCGGTGCCGGCGGCAGCGCCGCCATGCCCAGGCCGTCGGCCACGCGCTGCGCCAGCGCCGGATCGACGTGGCGCAGATGCCCGACCACCGCCTCGCGCACATGCGCGGTCTCCACCTTGGACAGCTCGAACACCAGCGCCGAGGCCATGTGCGCCTGCTCGGGCTTGCTCTGGCTGCGGAAGAACATGCGCGCCTGGCTGTAGTGGTCGGCGAAGCTCGCCGCGCGCACGCGGCCCTTGCTGCCCTGCTCGCCCGGCGTGGCGTGGCTGGGGAAGCCGCGCACGCTCTCGCGCGGGGTGTCGTCCTGCAGCGAGCTGGGTTCGTAGGCGACGCGGCCCTTGGGCACGCCCATCTGCATGTGGCCGTCGCGCTGCAGGTTGGCGAACGGGCACTTCGGCGCATTGATCGGGATCTGGTGGAAGTTCGGCCCGCCCAGGCGGCTGAGCTGGGTGTCCAGGTAGGAGAACAGGCGGCCCTGCAGCAGCGGATCGTTGGAGAAGTCGATGCCCGGCGCGATGTTGGCCGGGCAGTACGCCACCTGCTCGGTCTCGGCGAAGAAGTTGTCCGGCCAGCGGTCCAGCACCATGCGCCCGACGATCTTCAGCGGCACCAGTTCCTCGGGAATCAGCTTGGTGGAATCGAGATGGTCGAACGGGAACTTGTCGGCCTCTTCCTCGGTGAACAGCTGCACGCCCAGTTCCCATTCCGGGAACTCGCCGTGCTGGATCGCCTCGAACAGATCGCGGCGGTGGAAGTCCGGATCGGCGCCGGCCAGCTTCACCGCCTCGTCCCAGACCGTGGATTGCAGGCCCAGCTTGGGCCGCCAGTGGAACTTGACGAAGGTGCTGTTGCCGTGGCCGTCGAGCAGGCGGAAGCTGTGGATGCCGAAGCCTTCGATCATGCGCAGCGAGCGCGGGATGGTCCGGTCGCTCATCGCCCACATGATCATGTGCAGCGATTCGGGGGTCAGCGAAACGAAGTCCCAGAACGTGTCGTGCGCGCTGGCCGCCTGCGGGAAGCCGCGGTCCGGCTCCATCTTCACCGCGTGGATCAGGTCCGGGAACTTGATCGCATCCTGGATGAAGAACACCGGGATGTTGTTGCCGACCAGGTCCCAGTTGCCTTCCTTGGTGTAGAACTTGACCGCGAAGCCGCGCACGTCGCGCGGCGTGTCCACCGAGCCGGCGCCGCCGGCGACGGTGGAAAAGCGGGTGAACACCGGGGTCTTGACGCCGACCTCGGTGAGGATCTTGGCGGTGGTGTACTGGTCCAGCGAGGCGGTCAGCTCGAAATAGCCGTGCGCGGCGCTGCCGCGCGCGTGCACGATGCGCTCGGGGATGCGTTCGTGATCGAAGTGGGTGATCTTCTCGCGCAGGATGAAGTCTTCCAGCAACGTCGGCCCGCGCGGGGTGGCGCGCAGCGAGTTCTGGTTGTCGGCGACCGGGATGCCCTGGTTGGTGGTCAGCGGCGGATGCGTGCCGCCGGCGCTCTGGCGCAGTTCGTCGCCGACACCGCGTCGGTCGGCGACGGCGCTGGTATCGACGGGAGTGCTGGACTTGCTGGGCTTGCGCGGCGAGCTGGCCATGGGATGATGCTCCGGGGGATGGGGCGAAACGGCAGAAGGCAGCACGTGCTGCAGGAAAAGCGATGGAGCATCCGCTCGATGCTGTGCCGCGGGGCGTGAACGGTCCGTGCACCTTCCGCTCGCCATGCGAGGCGCTGCAGGTCGCGACGCGGCGCGAGCAGGGCGCACCTGGGTGGGGCCGCTGCGTCGGGTGGTGGCCAGCTGCGATGGGGGTCCCGGTTGCGCAACGGTGCAGGCACTACGATCGAGGGTTTGAGTGGCGGAGCGGGCGTCTCCGCCAGCTGGCGCTACAGAATCGCGGCGCGGCGCCGATAGTGCGTTGAGTCTGGCTCCATCGACGCGCCCCCGCGTGGGAGGGGCGAACATCGGCAGCGGCTGCGATGCAGTGCGCCGCCGGCCTATCGTGTGACGGAGACCGAACGTAGTGTTGCCTATCGTCGTCATCGGATTGTTGCTCGCCCATGCCGTGGTCGCGCATGGCGGCGGCACCGGCACGCCCGCGGCGCACTGGTGCGGCCTGGCGGTGCAGGCCATGGCGGTGCTGGCGGTGCTGCGCCGGCTGAGGCATGCGTCGGTGGTGGACCGGATGCCGTGGCGGCTGCTGGCGTGCATGGTCGGCGTGCAGATGCTGTGGACCGGCTGCAACCTGCTGGCGCTGCTGGTGCCGCAGCACGGCCCGGCGCTGCAGAAGCTGGGGGTGATGTTTTCCGGCTCGTCGATGCTGCCGGCGCTGTTCCTGATCGCGCGCTCGTTCAACCGGCCGCAGCCGCGGCTGATCGTGGCGCTGGACGCGTTGCTGGCGCTGGCCGGTGCCGGCCTGCTGTATCTGCTGATCGATCTGGCGCTGTCCTCCAGCGATGGCTTCTCCGAACCCGACGTCAGCCTGATCATCAACCATGGCGACGCGATGGGCCTGCTGCTGGCGTCGATGGCCACGCTGCGGCTGCTCGGCGCCGGCGGTTGCAGCCGCCGCCATTTCTATTTCACCGCCAGCGCCTATCTGTGGGTCAATGGCGCGGTGGCGGCGCTGTACAACCGCATCGAGCTGGGCGGGCTGCCGTGGTGGGGCGGGCTGCTGATCGACCTGCCCGGTGCGGTGCTGGTGCTGGTCGCGTCGCTGCCGCGCGGGCGCTGGTTGCGCCGCGCGCGGCCGACCTTGCGCGGCGCGGAACTGATCGCCGCGTTCGCGCCGATCGTGTTCTCGCTGGCGGTGCTGTTGCTGGCGATCAGCGTGGCGCGGGTGAGCTTCGTCTGGGGCATGGCCGCGGCCACGCTGGCGGTGATGGTGTACGGGGTGCACGTGGCGTTCCTGCACAGCGAGCACCTGGAAATCCAACGCATGAGCCGCTTGAGCACGCGTCGCCTGCAGCAGCAGGTGGCGCGCGATCCGCTGACCGGCATCGCCAACCGGGTCGGCCTGGCGGCGCGCTTGCGCGAGCTGGACAGCGGCATGGAGTGTTCGCTGCTGATGATCGACATCGACTTCTTCAAGCAGTTCAACGACAGCCACGGCCACGTGGTCGGCGACGCCTGCCTGGTCGAGGTGGCCACCGCGCTGGCCGAAGCCTTGCCCGCGCATACCGCCACGGTGGCGCGCTACGGCGGCGAGGAATTCGCGGTGGTGCTGCCGGACACCGCGGCCGACGCCGCCGACGCGATCGCGCAGCGCCTGCTGGCGGCGATCGCGCAGCGGCAGATCCCGCATCCGGCCAGCCCGATGGGGGTGGTCACGGTCAGCATCGGCATTGCCACCCGACCGGCCACCGCCGATGCGGCAATCGAGTTGCTGCACCACGCCGACGCCGCGCTGTACCGCGCCAAGCGCAACGGCCGCAATTGCTGCGCGCACGCGCAGGATGCGGCGGCGGGCGCGTCGGGCGTCGCCGCGCCGGGCTGAGGCGCCGCCGGCATTCGTGCCACCATGACGGCTCCTTCCTGCATGTTCGAGAGTGCGATGGCGCCCAGGTTCGCGTGGTCGTGTCTGCCCCTGCTGCTTGCCGCGTCCGCCGCCGCGCAGGCGCTGGAACCGCCCGCGGTCACCTATCCGCCGCTGCCCGCGCACGGCCGCGATGCCGCCGCGTTCGTGCCGTCGGGTTGGACGCTGGAGTTCGAGCGCCGCGGCGATTTGAACGGCGATGGCCGCGCCGACCTGTTGCTGGTGCTGAAGATGGCCGATCCACGCAACGTGCTGGACAACGGCGGCTTCGGCCCGGACCGCTTCGACACCAACCCGCGCATGCTGGCGGTGGCCTTCGCCGAGGGCGACGGCTACCGGCTGGCGCTGCGCGACCACACGCTGATCCCGCGGCCGGACGCACCGAACATGGAGGACTATCTCGATGGCGGCGAACCCGCCATCGCGCGCGGCGCGCTCTCGGTCAACCTGCACCAGTTCTCCAGCGCCGGCAGTTGGAACACCTCCGAGACGACCTTCCTGTTCCGCTACCGGCAGGACTGCTTCCAGCTGATCGGCTACGACATGCGCGGCCTGCACCGCGGCAGCGGCGAGGTCACGGAGATCAGCGTGAACTACCTGACCGGCAAGGCCAAGCTGAGTGGTGGCAGCATCGAGGACAGCGCGCTGCGCACGCACTGGCGCCAGCTGCCCAAGCAGCCGCTGCGCTGCCTGCAGCAGGTCGGCGACGGCTTCGCCTTCGATCCCGGCGTGGCGCGCGCCTGAGCGCGGCGCGCTTCGCAAAAGCACGCCGGCGCCGCATACATCGCTGGCGTCTTCTTCGGTGCGTGGCAGGGAGAGCGATGCCACCATGTCGTCCTTGTACGCATCCACCGGAATGCGGCCGGCTCGCGCGGGTAGGCATGCGCCCACTCGCCGGCGTCGCATCACGCCGAACGCTCAAGCGCTTGTCCAGTTGCGGCGTCACGGCACGGATGAGCTGTTCGTCCAGGCCAGGGCAGGGCTATTGCGGAACACGCCCCGTCACCGCATTGGCGCGGGCGCTGCAGGTGAGACGGCCGGAAATTTCCGCTGGCAGGCGCGCCCGGAGACGTGCCTTGAGAACGGCCAGGTCCTCGGTCGCCATCGTCGCGAGCGTCGCTCCGACGCTCGGCGCTCCCAGGACCGTCGCCCAGAAGTCGTCGAAGCCGGCGAACGTGCGGCGCACGTCGATTTCCCGCGTATCAATCGCATCCAGACCAGCGCCAGCCCACAACTCCCGCATGACCTCCATCCGTGACGCCTCGGGACTCGGCGGCGCCGGAACCGCGATGCCAAGCTGGCGGATTTCCGCCAGCAGCGCTTCATACGGAAAGCCGCCGCCCGGCATGTCCCAGGCGTAAGCGGCAACGGTGCCGCCAGGGCGCACCACGCGTTCCATTTCGGCAATGCCCTTGGCCGGATCGGGAACGAAGAACACCACCAAGGGCATGACGGCGACATCGAACGCGCTGTCGGGGCAAGGCAGCGCCATCGCATCCCCTTGGCGGAACTGCGCGGTGCCAAGCCCAGGCCGCATGCGCGCGTAGGCAAGCTGCTCCTCGGAGGGATCCACACCCTGTACCGAGGCCGGGCGACAGCGCGCGAGGAGCATCTCGGTGAAGGCGCCATTGCCACAGCCGACGTCCAGCCAGCGCTGGTCCGGCTCCGGTGCGAGCCAGTCGAGGAACGTGTTCCCCGCAAGCCGGCTCCACGTTCCCATGTACCGCTCATATGCCGCGCCATCGTGGAAATGGATCTGATCGGTCTTCATGTCAGGCTCCCGACAGTTCGATCAACGCGGCCGAAAGAAACAGCCCGGCCCCGAATACCGCGTGTGTCGCCAGGCTGCGCAGGCAGTTCCTCAATGGCGTGGGCGTCTTCGACGCTGCGAATCCCGCGCCCATGGCGGGCTGCATGACCAACAGCGGCACCACGACGGTCGCCATGCCCATCGCCACGGCAGGCAACAAGGCAGGTTCGCGCAACCAGGCCAGGCCCTGCACGGCCACCATCAGCGCCGCGAAGGCGATGCCGACGGCATAGTGGATCGCCCAGCCAAGCGGCCGCTCGCCCGATATCGGCGCAGCGTCCCCGATACGGGCATGGGCGAACCTGCCGCGACGCAGGTGCCCCGCCCAGCGCCCGACCAAGGCGTAGTCGAGCGTGGGCATGCCCACGCGCCTGAGGGCCAGCAGCCATGCATCCATGACGGCGGTGGCGCCGATCCCGACCAGCATCACCCGTACCGCATCCATCCACGTCATGCCTGTTCCTTTGTCGATTGCTCCAGTGGAGCTTCAATGGCATGGTAGAAGTTGAAGTCAACTTCAAGTCAAGGGGCATGCGATGGACATTGCCGAAGTCGCCAGGCGCACCGGTGTGCCGGCCTCCACGCTGCGGTTCTACGAAAAGAAGGGGCTGCTCCCGGCAAGCCGCGCGGCGGGTGGCCGGCGGCACTTCGCGCCGAACGCGCTCGACCAGTTGGCGCTGATCGCGCTGGGGCAGGCCGGGGGGCTGTCGCTGGACGACATCCACGCCATGCTCGGTTCCGGCGGCGCGCTGCAGGTGGACAGAACGCTGCTGTCGGCGAAGGCCGACGACATCGACGCGACCATCAAGCGTCTCCGCACGATGAGCCAGGGACTGCGCCATGCCGCGGCATGCCCTGCCGTCCAGCATGCGCAATGCCCGACCTTCCAGCGGCTGCTCAAGGCCGCTGCCGCAGGCCGGTTGCAGCAAGCTGCGGCGTCCCCGGCGGTGCCCAAGCGCCAAGCCAGGCGCCTCCCGCCGCGCTGAAGGCCATCAGCTTGCTCGTGCGCCGCATGGAAACGGCGTGCGGGCCAATCGCGCCGAGTTCGGAAAGCCCCCACAGGGTGGATGCCCGCGAGTCTTCGAGACTGCTTTCCGTATCGGGCTTGCGCCGCGTCCGGCAAGTGCCGGGCTATACACGTCAAAAAAAAGCCGGCCGCGACGTGCGCGGCCGGCTTTGGTAGTAACGGCGCAGCGACGCGGAGCGTTACGCCACCACGTCGTCCTTGTACGCGTCCACCGGGATGCAGGCGCACATCACGTTCTTGTCGCCGTAGACGTTGTCCACGCGCGCCACCGGCGGCCAGTACTTGGCCTGCTTGAGCGTGGGCAGCGGGAACGCGGCCAGTTCGCGCGGATAGGCATGCGTCCACTCGCCGGCGGTGACCTGCGCGGCGGTGTGCGGGGCGTGCTTGAGCGGATTGTCCTCGCGGTCCAGGCGGCCGTCCTCGATCGCGGCGATCTCCTCGCGGATCTGGATCATCGCGTCGATGAAGCGGTCCAGCTCGTGCAGCGATTCGCTCTCGGTCGGCTCGACCATCAGCGTGCCGGCGACCGGGAAGCTCAGGGTCGGCGCGTGGAAGCCGAAATCGATCAGGCGCTTGGCCACGTCCTCGGCGCCGATGCCGGTGGTCTTCTCCAGCGGGCGCACGTCGAGGATGCACTCGTGCGCGACCAGGCCGTTGCGGCCGGTGTACAGGGTCTTGTAGTGCGGCGCCAGGCGCTTGGCGATGTAGTTGGCGTTGAGCAGCGCGACCTGGGTCGCCTTGCGCAGCCCGGCGTTGCCCATCATGGTGATGTACATCCAGCTGATCGGCAGGATCGAGGCGCTGCCGAAGCTGGCCGCGCTGACCATGCCGACGTCGCCTTCGCCGCCCAGCGTCTTCGGCAGGTAAGGGGCGAGGTGCGACTTCACCGCGCACGGGCCCACGCCCGGGCCGCCGCCGCCGTGCGGGATGCAGAAGGTCTTGTGCAGGTTCAGGTGCGACACGTCCGAGCCCCACTTGCCGGGCTTGGCCACGCCGACCAGGGCGTTCATGTTGGCGCCGTCGGTGTAGACCTGGCCGCCGTGCGCATGCACCGCCTCGCAGATCGCCACCACGTCTTCCTCGAACACGCCGTGGGTGGACGGGTAGGTGATCATCAGCGCGGCCAGGCGATCGCTGTACTTCTCGGCCTGGGCGCGGATGTCGTCGACATCGACGTTGCCGTTGGCGTCGCACTTGGTGACCACGACCTTCATGCCGCACATCTGCGCCGAGGCCGGATTGGTGCCGTGCGCCGATTCGGGGATCAGGCAGATGTCGCGATGCGCCTCGCCGCGCGCGCGGTGGTAGGCGCGGATCGCCAGCAGGCCGGCGTATTCGCCCTGCGCGCCGGAGTTGGGCTGCAGGCTCACCGCGTCGTAGCCGGTGCATTCGACCAGCATCGCTTCCAGTTCGTCGATCAGCTGCTTGTAGCCGACGGACTGCTCGGCCGGGGCCAACGGATGGATCGCGCCGAATTCCGGCCAGGTCACCGGGATCATCTCGGCGGTGGCGTTGAGCTTCATCGTGCAGCTGCCGAGCGGGATCATGGTGCGATCCATCGCCAGGTCCTTGTCGGCCAGCGCGCGCATGTAGCGCAGCAGTTCGTGCTCGCTGTGGTGGGTGTTGAACACCGGGTGCTGCAGGAACGCACTGCTGCGGCGCAGGCTTTCGGGCAGCGCATCGGCGGTGGCGGCGTCGAGCGCGTCGACATCGGCCTGCGCGCCGAACAGCTGCGCCAGCGCGACCACGTCGGCGCGGGTGCTGGTCTCGTCCAGGCTGATGCCGACCGCCTCGCTGTCGATCGCGCGCAGGTTGATGCCGGCCGCGCGCGCCTTGGCGTGGACCGCCTCGGCGTCGATCGCCTTGACGTGCAGCGTGTCGAAGAAGCGCTCGCCGACCGTGACGCCGGCGCTGCGCAGCGCCGCGGCCAGGATCGCGGCCAGGCGGTGGGTGCGCCGGGCGATGCGGGTCAGGCCGTCGGGGCCGTGGTAGACCGCGTACATCGAGGCCATCACCGCCAGCAGCACCTGCGCGGTGCAGATGTTGGAGGTGGCCTTCTCGCGGCGGATGTGCTGCTCGCGGGTCTGCAGGGTGAGGCGGTAGGCGGGGTTGCCGGCGGCGTCGATCGACACGCCAATCAGGCGGCCCGGCATCGAGCGCTTGTAGGCGTCGCGGCAGGCCATGAACGCGGCGTGCGGGCCGCCGAAGCCGAACGGCACGCCGAAGCGCTGCGAGTTGCCGACCACGATGTCCGCGCCCCATTCGCCGGGCGCGGCGATCAGGGTCAGCGCCAGCAGGTCGGTGGCCACCGCGACCAGGCCGCCGCGCGCGTGCACCGCGTCGGCCAGCGCCTTGTGATCACCGATATGGCCGAAGCTATCCGGGTACTGCAGCAGCACGCCGAAGCACTCGGCCTGCAGCGCTTCCTCCGGCGTGCCCACGCGCAGCACGATGCCCAGCGGCTCGGCGCGGGTGCGCAGCAGTTCCAGGGTCTGCGGATGCACCGCGTCGTGCACGAAGAAGGTGTCGGACTTGGCCTTGGCCGAGCGCTTGGCCAGGGTCATCGCCTCGGCCGCGGCGGTGGCCTCGTCCAGCAGCGAGGCGTTGGCGATCTCCATGCCGGTCAGGTCCGCGCACATGGTCTGGAAGTTGATCAGCGCTTCCATGCGGCCCTGCGAGATCTCCGCCTGGTACGGGGTGTAGGCGGTGTACCAGGCCGGGTTCTCGAGGATGTTGCGCAGGATCACCTTCGGCGTGTGGGTGCCGTAGTAGCCCTGGCCGATGAAGCTGCGCAGCACCTGGTTGCGCTCGGCGATGGCGCGGATCTTGGCCAGCGCCTCCTCTTCGGTGATCGCCTCGGGCAGCGCCAGCGGCAGCGGCGACTTGATCTTGGCGGGGACGATGGCGTCGGTCAGCGCCTCCAGCGAGTCGTGGCCGACGGCGCGCAGCATGTGCGCGATCTCGGCGTCGTTCGGGCCGATGTGGCGCTCGACGAAGGCCGAGTGGTGTTCGAGGTCGCGCAGCGAGGGGGTCTTAGACATGGCGGTCGTCCGGCAGAGGAGGGCACGAAGGGCGGAGGACGCACGGATGCCGCCGTCGGCCGCAACTGCGGACACGACCGACGGGAAGCCACATGTCTTCCCACTGCCCCTCTGTCCTTTTGCCTGAGAGTTTGGAAGCGGCGGCGGGTGCGCTGCGCTTCGTGCCCCTTCGGCGCCGGGTTGGACCGGTCTCTCCAGAGTCTTGGTGCGGGTGGTATCGGGCCTGAGCGATTACGGGCGTTTGCGCCTTCGGCAGCGGGTCGCCCCGCTTCTCCCACCATGCTGCCCGGCGATTATAGCGTGGCCGGCGGCGGCCACGGCGGCGGCGCGCGCATGCCCAGGCGGGGCGTCCGCAGCGGCTTGCTGAACGCGATGGCGGTCATCCGGCGCATGGGCATGGGCAGGCCGGTGTGGCGCTTAACGCGGCGTCCGCCAGGGCTTATCATGGGCACTCTCCTTTGTCCCCAAGCGCCGCCCACCGTCGGGCGGTGCCGTCGCGCGTTCGCCGCCTGGCGCGAGCGGCCTTCCAGGATCTCCCGCATGACGCTCCCGACGACCTCGACCCGCCGCCTGGCACTGCTGCTGGCCGGGCTGGCGATGTTCGGCCCGTTCTCGATCGACACCATCTTCCCGGCGTTCCCGCAGCTGGCGCAGCGCCTGCGCGCCGACCCGGTGGCGATCCAGCAGACGGTCAGCGTGTACCTGCTGGCCTACGCGCTGATGGGCCTGGCGCATGGGCCGATGTCCGATGCCTGGGGGCGCAAGCGGGTGATCGTCGGCGGGCTGGTGGTGTTCATCCTGGCCTCGGCCGGCTGCGCGCTGTCGCGCGATCTGGACACGCTGCTGGCGTTCCGCGCGCTGCAGGGCTTCTCCGCCGGCGTGGGCATGATCGTCGGCCGCGCGGTGATCCGCGACCTGTACCACGGCCACGATGCGCAGCGGCTGATGAGCCAGGTGTCGATGATCTTCGGCATCGCCCCGGCGATCGCACCGATCATCGGCGGCTGGCTGCTGGCCACCGGCGCCGGCTGGCCGCTGATCTTCTGGTTCCTGGTCGGGTTCTCGGCGCTGCTGCTGGTCGCCACCTTGCGCTGGATGCCGGAGACGCACCCGCCGCAGGCGCGCACCCCGCTGGCACCGCGCACGCTGCTGCGCGACTACATCGCCATCGCGTTCAACGCGCGTTTCCAGCGCCTGGCCGCCGCCGGTGCCTTCAACTTCGGCGGCGTGTTCCTGTACATCGCCTCGGCGCCGGTGTTCGTCATCGACCTGCTGCACCTGACCGAGCGCGACTTCGCCTGGCTGTTCATCCCCACCATCGGCGGCATGACCCTGGGCTCGTTCCTGTCCGGGCGCATGGCCGGGCGCATCGGGCCGACGCGGCAGGTGCGCATCGGCTTCATTTGCTGCGGCGTGTCGATGGTCGGCAACATCGCCTACACCGCGCTCGCGCCGCAGATCGCGCTGCCGTGGGCGGTGCTGCCGATCTTCGTCGCCGGGGTGGGCATGGCGCTGATCTTCCCGATCCTGGCGCTGGCGGTGCTGGACATGTACCCGCGCCAGCGCGGGCTGGCCTCGTCGCTGCAGGCCTTCACCCAGCTGATGGTCAACGCGGTGGTGGCCGGGGTACTGTCGCCGCTGCTCAGCGGCCGCCCGATCCACCTGGCGCTGGGCTCGGGCGCGTTCTTCCTGCTCGGCTGGGCGTTCTGGCGCTGGGAGCGGCGCAGCGGCCGACGCCTGCCGCGCCCGGGCTCGCAGGTGCCGCAGCTGGAACCGGCCGATCCGGTATGAGCATCGGCTGCGCGCTTGGGCTATCGTCGTCGCGTCATCGTTGAGGAAACCGCATGTCCATCCAGTCCAAGCAGCGCCGCGACGTGCGCAAGAAGCTTGCCGAACGCCTGCGCCACCGCAGCGAGGCCGCCGCCGCGGCGGCCACCTCGATCGAACCGCACGCCGAACTGCGCGACCAGCAACGCACGCTGCTGGCCGGCATCGTGCGCCGCGACGGCGAGTGGGTGCTGGGCATGGACGGGCGCATCGCCGGGCAGAGCGAGAGCGCCGCGCAGGTGCTGTCGCTGATCATGCAGGCGGCGGAAATGCACGAACGCGCCGGCACGCCGGTGCGGCTGGTGTATTCGGACGCGCTGAAGGATGCCGCGCACGCCGATGCGCTGGCGCAGGGGCTGAGCTTCGACGAGTTCAAGGACCGCCACGCGCAGGTCATGCAGCGCGGCGACAGCGCGGCGCTGCCGGGCTGAGCCATGGGTCAGAGTGCGAGCCAGGCCGCCGACGCCGCCGTGTCGCTGGCGCGGGTGCGGCGCCGCGACGGCCTGGCGCTGATCCAGGCGCACCGCGCCAGCGTCGACCTGCATCATCCGTGGGCGTATCCGTTCACCGACGTGCCCGGCTTCAACGCCTGGTACGCGCAGACCCTGGACGGCAGCAACGTCGCGCTGCTGGCGCGCGCGCGCGACAGCGGCGAGGTCGCCGGCCTGTTCACCTTCAGCCAGATCGTCGGCGGCTGCTTCCAGAGCGCCTACCTGGGCTATCACGCGATGGCAGGCTGCGAAGGCCGCGGGCTGATGACCCACGCGCTGCGGCTGTGCGTGGCCTATGCGTTCTCCGAGCTGGGCCTGCACCGGGTGGAGGCCAACATCCAGCCGGACAATGCACGCTCGCTGGCGCTGGTCAAACGCGCTGGTTTCCGCCACGAAGGCTATTCGCCGCGCTACCTGCGCATCGGCGGGGTGTGGCGCGACCACGAGCGCTGGGCGCGGCTGGCCGACGATTGAGTCGGCGCAAGGCTTAGCACAGAGGAAAAGCGTGAGAAGGGAAGGGCAAGAGTAAAACCAGACAAATCTGGCGGAGAGAAGGGTGATGACAATAGAGACCCGTACGGTAAGAGGCCGCCAGGCCACAAAGGTCCTTGGCCGACAAGAAAATAATAAGAAATACAACGCTGCTTTGCGTGCGGCTAGATCGGTGAGGTCTGACAGCGACCGAGGAGACCTTGCTCCAATCGCCAAGTTGCTTGAGGAGGCGCATGGACATGGCGACAAGCGCGCTACCTATGCGCTTGGTACTTGGTACTTTCATGGCCAGTTCTTCAAGAAGGATGAAAAGAGAGGCTTTTCCTTGATGTTGGAAGCTGCTGAAAGTTTTGTTCCAGATGCTTGTTTCGATGTGGCTGTTAGCTATGAAACGGGAAACGGCGTCAGGAAGAGCTTAAAGAAGGCCGGCGTTTACTACTTCAGGGCCATGATGTTGGGAGAGAAGCAATCGATCGCCGAAGTTGGGCGACTGTTTTATTGGGGGATTGGCGTTCCAGAAAGTCGAGGCATCGCTAAGGAACTTCTGAACTTTCAGGCTAACGGGGACGGAAATTACCTTCACCCATGACGCACAAGGCCCGCATCAGCGGGCCTTGTCGTTTAATGTCAGGATATTTCGAGCAATATTTACTTTTGATCTGATGCCTGCACCGCCTTCGGCGCCTCCCACCCGCACATCTGCCCCTGGTTCTGCTGCGCGAGCCATTCCTGCATCGGCGCGAAGTATTCCAGCAGCGGGGCGGCGTCGAGCTTGTCGTTGCCGGTCAGCTCTTTCAACGTTTGCTGCCAGGGCTGGCTGCCGCCACGCTGCAGCATCGACCAGAATTTCTGTCCGGCCTCCTTGTTGCCGTAGAAGGTGCACTCGTACAGCGGGCCCTTGTAGCCTGCCGCGTCGCACAGGCCCTTGTAGAACTGGAACTGCAGGATGTGCGACAGGAAATAGCGCGTGTACGGGGTGTTGCCGGGCACGTGGTACTTGGCGCCGGGGTCGAAGAAGTCCTCGCCGCGCGGGGTGGGCGGGGCCACGCCCTGGTACTTGGCCTTCAGCTCCCACCATGCCTGGTTGTAGTGGTCCGGGGCGATCGAGCCGTCGAACACGCCCCAGCGCCAGCGGTCGATCATCAGCCCGAACGGCAGGAACGACACCTTGGCCAGCGCCATGCGCATCTGCGCGTTGATCAGCGCCTCGCGGCTGAGCTGCGGCGCCTCGACCAGGCCGATCGAATGCAGGTACTGCGGGGTCATCGCCAGCACGATGGTGTCGCCGATCGCCTCGTGGAAGCCGTCGTTGGCGCCGCCCTGGAACAGTGGCGGCAACGGGTTGTAGGCGAGGTCGTAATAGATGTGGCCGAGCTCGTGGTAGATGGTGGTGAAGTCTTCCTCGTTGGGCTTGATGCACATCTTGGTGCGCACGTCGCCGGCCATGTCCATGTCCCAGGCGCTGGCGTGGCACACGACGTTGCGCTCCAGCGGCTTGATGAACTGGCTGCGTGCCCAGTAGCTGTCGGGCAGCTTGGGCATCGCCAGCGAGGCGTAGAAATCCTGCGCGCGCTCGGTCATCTGCTTGGCGCTCTGCAGCTGCGCCTCGCGCTGGGCCATGAACCGCGCTTCCGGCGAGGTGTCGCCATTGCGCCGCGCCAGCGCCGCGCCGAGGTTGCTCTGGTACTGCTTTTCCAGGGTGTCGGTGATGTCCAGGCTGCCGGCGCCGGGGTAGGGCTGCAGCAGGTCCCACAGGTTGCTCCAGTCCTGCTGCCACATGTTGCCGAGCAGGTGCGCCGGCAGCAGGCCGCCGGCAACCTCGCCCTTGTCCTTGCCGTACTCGGCGTCGAGCTTGCCGCGGGTGTAGCAGTGCAGTTGCTCGTACAGCGGCTTGACCTGGGTCCACAGCCGGTCGGTCTCGGCGGCGATCTGCGCCGGCGGCATGTCGTAGCCGCTGCGCCACATCGCGCCGGTGTCGGCGTAGCCCATGTCGCGCGCGCCTTCGTTGACCAGTTCGACGAAGCGCTGGTAGTCCTGGCGCAGCGGCTGCGCGGTGCCGTGCCAGCCCTGCCAGGCGTCGAGCTGCTGGTCGTAGTCGCGGCTGCGGCGCAGCACGTCCTCCAGTTCGCCCAGCTGCCGGCAGCGGCGCGCGTCGCCCTCGCCGGTGCAATAGGTGGCCGCGCCGTAGGCGCCTTCCATCTTCGAGGCCAGCGACGCCAGTTCGGCCAGCTTGGCCGGATCGCGCGGCGCCGGCATCGCGGTCATCAGCTTCAGCAGCTGCAGCGCACGCGCGCTGTCGGCGGACATTGGCTTGCCTTCGTAGCGCTTGGCCTGTGCGATCCAGCCGTTGAGCGTGGTCAGCCAGCGCTCGTTGGCCTTGGACGCCAGCCGTTCGGAGTCGCCGTTGATGTAGGTGATCGACAGCCACTGCGCCGAGGTCAGCTCCGGCAACAGCGCGCGGTACTCCTCGTTGATGCGGGCGACGAACTGGTCGGCGCTCTCGCCGGGCGCGGCCGGTGCCGGCGCGGCGGCGCTGTCGGGGTTGGCTTCCTTGCGGCACGCGGACAGCGCAAGCACGCTCGCGCCGATGCACAGCGCAAGCAGCAGAGGGCGGTGGTTCACGGCGGATCCTTCGGTGGCGAATGCGACGAAGGCTAGTGGTCCGCCCCTTCCGCCGCAAGGGCCGCCCGCCGCGGTATCGGGCAGGCGCGGCTGCGCCTGCGAGCGGCTACCGGTTTGCGGCGCCGGCGGCGGTCGCGGCGCCGCCTGCGGGCGCGCACTGCGCGAACAGGTCGCGCGAACGCTCGTAGACCCCGGTCTTGACCTGCATCAGCCCCAGCACCGACGGGAACAGGTTGTCCTGGTCGGCGTACTGGTGCGAACGCGCACGCAGGCACGACAGGTCCAGGCCGCGGTCGCTGGCGAAACCGGGCGAGAACCACATCACCATCGGCACGTGGGTCTGTTCCTGCGGCGCGATCGCGTACGGCACGCCGTGCAGGTACAGGCCCTTCTCGCCCAGCGACTCGCCGTGGTCGGACAGGTAGATCATCGCCGTGTCGTAGTCGGGCATCGCCTCCAGCGTGGACACGGTGCGCGCCAGCAGGTGGTCGGTGTACAGCAGCGAATTGTCATAGGCGTTGGCGATCCGCTCGCGGTCGCAGTCGCCCAGGTCGGCGGTGTCGCAGGTCGGGGTGAAGCGGCGGAAGCCGGCCGGATAGCGCTCGAAATAGCTGGGGCCGTGGCTGCCGAGCTGGTGCAGCACGACCACGCGGTCGCCGGGCTTGGCGCGCACCTGCGCGGCCAGGTCCTGCAGCAGGATCTCGTCCATGCAGCGCCCGTCCTTGCACAGTTGCGGATCCTTGGCGTCGTCCAGGCGCTGGATCGGCAGGCCGTCGCACACGCCCTTGCAGCCGGACTGGTTGTCGCGCCACAGGGTGGCGATGCCGGCGTGCTCGAGCACGTGCAGCAGCGACTGGTGCCTGCGGATGTTGTCCTCGTTGTAGTCGTGGCGGCCGAACGGGGAGAACATGCACGGCACCGAGACCTCGGTGCTGGTGCCGCACGAATGCATGTCGGGGAAGTTGATCACGCCCAGTTGCGCCAGCTGCGGGGTGGTCTGGCGGAAGTAGCCGTTCAGGCCGAAGTTCTGCGCGCGTGCGGTCTCGCCCAGCACCACCACCAGCAAGCGCGGCTTGCTGCCCGGTGCGCGCGGCGTGGCGATGGCGTCGTGTTCCAGCGGCAGCTTCGGCGCCTTGCGCGCGGGGTTGTCGGACTTGAGGGTCTGCCGCAGGGCGACGATGTAGTTGATCGGCGTGGCCAGGTAGCGGATCTCGCGGTGGTTGCGCATCATCGCCGACAGGTCCTGGAACGACAGCATCGCGCCGACGCCGCCCAGCGCCAGCATCGCCAGCAGGAAGCCGGCGCGGATCGCCAGCGCCCGGCCCGGCGGGCGCCGGACCAGCCGCAGCCGCCACAGCGCCAGGATCGGCAGCGCGGCGTAGAACAGCAGCGGCGCGATCAGCGCCGGGGTCATCAGTTCGCGCGATTCCTTGTGGTCGGTGGCCAGCACGTTGCGCAGCATGTCCGCGTCCAGGTAGACGCTGTAGCTGTTCATGTAGTGCGCGGCGAACGCGGTGGTGAGCAGCAGCACGGCCAGCAGCGGCTTGGCCACACCGCGCCACAGCAGCAGGCCCAGCAGCAGTCCGTGTACCGACAGCAGCAGCAGGAACAGCGACAACGCCAGCCGCAGGTCGTCCGGGTGGCCGCTCATCGCGCTGCGCCAGAACATGCCGTTGCAGACCAGGGCGAAGAACGCGCTGGCCGCCAGCGCGAGGGTCTCGTTGCTCAGCAGCGGGCGGTAGCTCCACCAGCCGGCCTTGGAGCGGGTGCGGAGTTGCGGCAGCGAAACGCTCATGCGCGACGTTCCTTCACGATAACTACTGGGGCATGCATGGACCGGGCCGAAACCTGCGGCCGCCACAGCAAAGCGCGGTACAGGCCCAGGGCCACGCCCCAGCTCAGCGCCAGCGTCCACAGGTCGTGGGACAGGAAGTGCGCGCCGCGCAGCTGCTGGCCCAGGCCGAACAGCAGCCCGGCGCCGAGCCCGACCGCCAGCGCCGGCCAGCGCCAGGACGGCTTCAGCGCCAGCGCGAAGAAGTACAGCGCGACCCAGGCGTAGCCGGCGCTGGAATGCCCGGCCGGGAAGCAGGCGGCATGCGGCATCCCCGCCGGGCGCGGCTCGAACAGGCCGATGTAGGGCAGGTGGCCGCCGTAGCGGCTCAGGTCCCACGGGCAGTCCATGTGGGTCAGCGACTTCAGCAGCGACACCACCCCGGTGCTCAACGCCACCGCCAGCGCCAGGTACAGCAGCGGCAGCCGGTAGCGCCGGCCATCGGCGCGGCGCCAGGCCCAGACCGCCAGGCCGGCCGTCACCACCCAGGCCACGGTGCTGAGCAGCTTGCCGTCGTGATGGATCAGGCCGCGGGTCAGCGCCGCGTTCTTCAGCGCCCAGTGGCCGCCTTCCCAGCGGTACAGCAGGTCGGCGAACCAGAAATCCCCGCCCAGGCCCATCAGCGCGCCGCTGGCCAGCAGGGCCGCGGCCAGCGGCAGCCACAGGTGCCCACGGTAGAAGGCCGCCGGCACGGGCAGGGCGGAGGCGGCGGGCAGGGGCAGGGACGGGCTGTGCATGGGCGCGGTCGGTCGGGGCGTGCGGACGGTGGCGAATGTCATGGTGTTGCGCGGTGTGTCGGAGACTGGTCGGATTTCGCCGCGACGGTGTGCGCGCTTCAGCCCAGGTTGCCGGCGCCGTTTTCGGATTGCGTCCAGGTTCCATCGAGATTCGGTCAAGACGCAGCGTTCCGACCGCGCTCCGACGCGCATCCGCTAGCATGGGCGGCATCCCGTCGTCCCGGAATGCGAGCGCCATGCGGCTGTTGGTCATTGAAGACAACCAGAACCTGGTCGCGAACCTGTTCGATTACTTCGAGGTTCGCGGCCACACCCTGGATGCGGCGCCGGACGGCGTCACCGGTCTGCACCTGGCCACCACCCAGCGCTACGACGCGGTGGTGCTGGACTGGATGCTGCCGCGCCTGGACGGGCCGCAAGTGCTGCGCGCGCTGCGCGAGCAGCATCACGCCGAAGTGCCGGTGATCATGTTGACCGCGCGCGACGAGCTGCCGGACAAGATCGCCGGCTTCCGCGCCGGCGCCGACGACTACCTGACCAAGCCGTTCGCGCTGCCGGAACTGGAAGTGCGGCTGGAGGCGCTGCTGCTGCGCGCCAACGGCCGCGGCCACAGCAAGCTGCTGCGCGTGGGCGACCTGCAACTGGACTTGGGCACGCTGGAGGCGACCCGCGGCGGCCGCGCGCTGCACCTGTACCCGGCCTGCCGCAAGCTGCTGGAAGTGCTGATGCAGGCCAGCCCGGCCGCGGTCACCCGCGATCGGCTGGAACATGCGCTGTGGGGCGACGAGCCGCCGGACGGGGACATGCTGCGCTCGCATATCTACGACCTGCGGCGCAGCGTCGACGGCCCGTTCGCCGACAAGCTGATCCACACCCTGCCGCGCATCGGCTACCGGCTCGCGGTGGTGGGGCCGCACGAGGACGCGCATGCCGCGTAGGACCGGGCTACGGCAGCGCATCACCCTGTGGCTGGTCGGTTATGCGGCGCTGCTGTCGCTGGCGGTGTTCGTGCACGGCTACATCGTCAACGACCAGGCAGAGCAGCTGACTTGGCGCTCGCTGCTGAGCTCGGAACTGGAGCATTTCCTGGCGCGCAGCGCGGTCGATCCGGACTACCGCTGGATCGACACCCGCACCGTGAGCCTGTACGGCGACGAAGGCGGCGAGCCGCTGCCGCCGACGGTGGCGGCCCTGGCGCCGGGCCTGCACGACGACGTGCCGCTGGAAGGCCGCGACAAGGTGGTGCTGGTGCAGGACGTGCACGGCCGCCGCCTGGCGCTGTCGCTGGACATCACCGAACTGCAGAAGCACGAAGAGAACCTGGCGCTGTGGATGCTGCTGTCCAACGTGATCGCGGTGCTGCTGCTCGGCGCGCTGGTGGCATGGGGCCTGGGCCGCGTGGTGCAGCCGCTCACCGACATGGCGCAGCGCATCGGCAGCCTGCGTCCGGACCGGCCGGGCCAGCGCATCGAGGTGCATCCGCGCGCCAGCGCCGAGCAGGTGGTGATCGCCGATGCGTTGAACGACTACCTGCTGCGCAACGACCTGTTCGTCGAGCGCGAGCGCGCCTTCATCGACAGCGCCAGCCACGAGCTGCGCACGCCGGTGGCGGTGATCGGCGGCGCCGCCGAACTGGCGCTGGAGCAGCCCGACATTCCGCCCAGCGCGCGCAACCAGTTGCTGCGCATCCGCCGCACCGCCAGCGGCGTCGGCCAGCTGATCTCGCTGCTGCTGGTACTGGCCAAGGACCCGGCGCGGCTAGCGCGCGGCAGCGACCTGGTGCGGCTGGATCAGCTGCTGCCAGACATCGTCGAGGACCATCGCCACCTGTGCGCCGACAAGCGCCTGCAACTGGTGCTGGCGCCGTTGCCGCCGTGCGAAGTGCTGGCGCCGCTGACGATCGTGCAGGCGGCGATCGGCAACCTGCTGCGCAACGCGATCGAGAACAGCGACCAGGGCGTCATCCAGATCGCGATGCCGGCGCCGGGCGTGGTGCGCATCGACGACCCCGGCCACGGCATGGCGCCGGAGGAGATCAGCGCCATCTACATGCGCATGGCCCGCGGCGGCGGCGGTCGCGAGGGCAGCGGCATCGGCCTGGATCTGATCGCACGCCTGTGCGAGCACCTAGGCTGGTCGCTGCAACTGGATTCGGACGCGGGCCAGGGCACGCGCGCGACATTGGACCTGAGCCCGGCATTGAAGGACGGCGGCGCGGTGTAAACCCGCGTTGCTGCGAAGGCGCTGCTGTTGCGCAGAAGCAGCGTGGGGGCTGGCTGTGCACTGTAGGAGCGGCTTCAGCCGCGACTGCGTCCGAAGCCAGGAAGCCATCCGTCTTCGCGCGTCGCGACTGAAGTCGCTCCCACAGAGACTCGCGGCGAGCGTGCTGGGTGCATTGTGGGAGGGGCATCAGCCCTCGACGGTATCCGAAGCCTGGAAACCATCCGTCTTCGTTCGTCGCGACTGAAGTCGCTCCTACAGGGGCTAGCGGCGAGTGCGCTGGGTGCACTGTGGGAAGGGCTTCAGCCCCGACGGTATCCGAAGCCTGGAAACCATCCGCCTTCGCGTCGCGACTGAAGTCGCTCCCACAGGGCTTTCGGCGAGCTGGCTGGGTGCACTGTAGGAGGGGCTTCAGCCCCGACGGTATCCGAAGCCGCCAGGCCCACCGCTTCTCATCGCGGTTGTGTGGCGGGCAAGCTCACGTGTTGTGTGGGCATATCAATCGCTCCCACCGATTGCCATCGAACTCAAGCATGTCGTCTACGCCAAAGGAGTAAAGCAGGCCATCGCGGGCATCAAGCCTATGGGCGCCAGGCGCGGGGACGATGCCCGTGTCGATGTCGAAGACGTCTTGCCCGTCGTATCGAACGAGGCCATTCGCGTGGGAAATGTACAGATGCCCGTCGTACAGCGCCATGTCCCAGAAATTCATGGTTCTGCCGGTGTCGATTGCATGCCATTCATTGCGGTTGCCGACCAGCAACAAGCCATCATTGCCGCATGCGTAGACCTCGTCTTCGCTCTTGCACAGAACGCAGGACAGTGGCCGATCACTCGGGGAGTTCAGGGTGCTCCAGCGCGAGCCGTCATGGTGCAGGATGAGCCCCTTTTCGCCCACGGCATATATATCGTCGTGCGCCAGGCCATCCAGGCTTTCCAAGGTCGGGACCCCAGTTGCGCTCCGGGCGGGCTCATGTTGCTCCAGGCGCCGTCGGAGTGACGATGGACCTGGGACGACTGACCGCAGACGTACAGGTCGTTTCCGATTTCCCGTATGCACAGCAGCTCGCCAAGCCGGTCCGTTTCGATGCGGTGGTCCTGGAACCTTCCGCGGATATTGGCCAGGGTGAAGTCCTCCGCGCCGGACGTCACATGACGCAGGTGGCCATGTCGTCCGAGCATCCACAGGCTGTTGTCGCTGCGCCTGAAGCAGATGGCTCCTATGACATCGTCGTCCACATCGTGGTAGACCCAGTGTCCATCGAAGCAAAAGGCGACCCTGGACATGCGTTCTCCCGGCAGGGAGCTGTACTGCGCAGGAGCAACGATCGTGCCCGCCTTTACGACCAGGCCGCAGGTGAAAAGCAGGGAGTCTTCGTTGTCCATGATGGCTCTCCATATCCAAAGGGCCGGATTTTCGGCTTCTTTCAAAGGCGGGCGCGCGAACGTCTCCCCTGCGCATGCCCGACTCCAGATCAACCCCGGGTCCCCGTGACCTTCGTCAATCTGAGCCCTTAGGCCGTCTTGTCGCCGCCGATCCCATCGGCGACCGCCTGTGCTGCGGGACCGCGGATTTCCGCGGATGCGAGGTCATCACGGCCGTTCGACATCTCATCTCGTTATTGCGCAGCGCCGTCCGATGCGTCCATGGCGCATGCGCTTTTCGGTAGTTGAGGCGGCGTCATTGCGGCAACAACCCGCGCTGCAGCAACCAGGCGCGCGCGTCCTCGGCATCCTGTTCGAACCATGCGCGGGTGGAGCCCAGCCGGTAGGTGTAGCCCCATGCATCCATGTCGGCCATCAGCCGGGCGCTGCCGACCCCGGGCAGCGCGTCGGCCAGCACGATCTGCAGGTAGCAGGTGGCGTCCTCTTCCTCGACCGAGTCGGTGGCGTCGGTGTGCACCAGCGCGCGCCGTTGCGGCGGCAGCACGATCAGGTGGCAGGCCTCGTGCAGCAGCGAATGCACCGGCGTGTCGTCGCGCACGTACACGTCGCTGGTGATCACCCCGGCTTCCGGCTCGCCCCAGTAGCTGCCGGGAATGCTGGCGCCGTCGGCGACCCTGTGCAGGGCCAGCCCATGGCGGGCCAGCAGCGCGCGCGGCGCGTCCAGGCCGATGGCGCCGACAGTCAGTACCTCGGCAGCGGGTGCGGAGCGGGAGTCGTCGGTCTGCATGGGGAGGTCGGGAAGGAGGAGCGGTGCGTGACGCGATCGGTAACGTGTCGGCGAGCGGTTGGGCTGCGGATGGCGCGACCATCGCGCCGCTGAAGATCGTGCGTTCGATGGGCGCAGCTGGCGTCGTGCACGTCGCCCTACGAATCGCAGGCGCCGCATTGCATCCTCGCCAGGACCTTGCGCCGCACAACGCCATGCGGCGCATGCGGCAGCCTGCGCGTCGCGGCCGCCGTCAGCGACCGTCGCGCGCTGCACTACTCAAGGCGTCGGGCCTTCCGGCAGCGCCACCGAGATGTCGAGCACGTCGTGTTCGCCGTCCTTGACCAGGTCCACCTTGACCGCGTCGGCGTCGATGTTGACGTACTTCTTGATCACTTCCAGCAGTTCGCGCTGCAGCAGCGGCAGGTAATCCGGGCCGCCGCGGTGGTTGCGTTCCTGCGCGATGATGATCTGCAGGCGGTTCTTGGCGGTCTCGGCAGTGGTCTTCTTGGCCTTGAGGAAGTCGAATAGTCCCATGCTCACCCTCCGAACAACTTGGTGAAGAAGCCCTTCTTCTCCACGGAGATGAAGCGCATCGGGCGCTCTTCGCCCATGATCCGGGCCACGGCGTCGTCGTAGGCCTGGCCGGCCGGGGACTCGCCGTCGAGGATCACCGGCTCGCCCTTGTTGGAGGCGTTGAGCACGTCGCCGGACTCGGGGATCACGCCGATCGCCTTCAGGCCCAGCACTTCCTCCACGTCGGTGATGCTGAGCATCTCGCCGCCTTCCACCCGTCCCGGGCTGTAGCGGGTCAGCAGCAGGAACGCCGGTACGGTCTGGCCTTCCTCGGCCTTGCGGGTCTTGGAGTCGAGCAGGCCGATGATGCGGTCGGAGTCGCGTACCGAGGACACTTCCGGGTTGACCACGACCACCGCGCGGTCGGCGAAGTACATCGCCAGGAACGCGCCCTTCTCGATGCCGGCCGGCGAATCGCAGACGATGTATTCGAAGCCTTCGGCGACCAGGTCCTTGAGCACCTTCTCCACGCCTTCCTGGGTCAGCGCGTCCTTGTCGCGGGTCTGCGAGGCGGCCAGCACGTACAGGTTGTCGAAGCGCTTGTCCTTGATCAGCGACTGCTTGAGCGTCGCCTCGCCGTGCACCACGTTGACGAAGTCGTACACCACCCGGCGCTCGCAGCCCATGATCAGGTCGAGGTTGCGCAGGCCCACGTCGAAGTCGATCACCGCGACCTTCTTGCCGCGTCGCGCCAACCCGCAGGCCAGGCTCGCGCTGGTGGTGGTCTTGCCGACGCCGCCCTTGCCGGAGGTGACTACGATAATTTCAGCCAAAGGAATGTCTCCTGATGTTCAGTGGTAGGGCCGCGTCAGTCTTGCGCGGCGATCTTGATCTGGTCCTGCTCCAGCCAGACCTGCACGGCCTTGCCGCGCAGTTCCTTGGGAATATCGTCCAGCACCTTGTAATGGCCGGCAATGGCGACCAGTTCGGCGTGGAAATCGCGGCAGAAGATCCTCGCCTCGGTGTTGCCCTGGGCGCCGGCCAGCGCGCGTCCGCGCAGGCTGCCGTAGATGTGGATGCTGCCGTCGGAGATCACCTCCGCGCCGGCGCCGACCGTGGCCACCACGGTCAGGTCGCAGTTCTCCGCATACAGCTGCTGGCCCGAGCGCACCGCGGTCTTCTGCATGCGGCCCGGCTGCGGGCGCGCCGCAGGGGCGGGCGGCGGCGGGGGCGGCGCGGCCGGGGCGGGCGCGGCGGCGGGGGCGCCGCCGTCGATGCGTTCGTACTGGGCGCGGAACTTGGCCAGCAGCGGCAGGCCCAGCGCTTCGGACAGCTGCTCGATCTCGCGGGTGCCGTAGGCCAGCGCCACCGGCAGCACGCCGGCCTCGCGCAGGCCTTCCAGCAGCGCGCGCGCGGTGGCGGTGTCCGGCGCCTGCGCCAGGCCGCCGAAATCGATGATCACCGCGGCGCGGCCGAACAGCTTGGGCGCGCGCTGCACGCGCTCGCGCATCTCCTGGGTCAGGCGCGCCACGTCCAGGGTGCGGATGCGCAGGTTGGCGATGCCGACCTGGCCGATCTTCAGTTCGCCCGCCTGCTCGAAATCCAACGTCACCGACGACACGCTCAGGTCCCGGTCGGGCGCTGGGCCCGTTGCAGGCGGCGGGCATGGCCGACCCAGGGCAGGTCGGGCAACTGCTCGCCGTAGGTCTCGCGGACCCAGGCGTAACTGCACAGATCTTTCAACAGCATGCTGGCACGCACCTCCACCTCGTTCATCGTGTTCTGGCCCACTTCGCGGAAACCGAAGCTGCCATGGAACAGCAGCGCCGCATCCGCGCCATGGTCCAGGAAGACCTCGCAGGCCAGCTGCGGGTAGCGCAATTCGGCGTAGCTCTGCACGTCGGCATAGAACGCCCGGCCGACACCGCCGCCGCGGCGGCGGCTGGCCACCACGATGCGGTCGATGTAGAAGAACGCCGGGTAGCGTTCGCGGAACCAGGCGAAATTGCTGCTGTCGTGATCGCCATCGCCGCCGAAACCGACCAGGAAGCCGGCCAGGTTGCCGTCGCGCTCGGCGACGCGGAAGTATTCTGCGGTCTCGTAGAAGCGGTGCAGCTTGGCCGAATCCAGCGGCAGGATCGCCAGTCCGGCGTTGTTGTTCAGGGCCAGGACCGAATCGAGCTCGTGCTCGCGCACGTCGCGGATGACGATCGACATTGGGACTCCGTTGCTGATGCGCGCGCGGCCAGATGCGGACCGCCTGCGGGATTATCGCACGCGGGACCCGGGGCGGCGAGCCGCGCATGCATGACTTCCGTGGGAGTGCAATGCGCGCCGTTCATCCTAAGATGCGTGCATGTTGGAGTCTCTCAGCCATGCCCGCGTCCTGCGCTATGCCGGCCTGTTCACCTGGGCCGTCATCTGCATGCCGTTGCTGTACCTGTACTGGGAGCCGGTCGAGGAGTCGAGCCGGATGCCCAGCGGCGAGGTGTGGCTGCTGCTGGCCAGCTACCTGGGCTTCGGCCTGGGCTACTTCCTGCTGACCTGGCGCCTGCACAGCGGCGCCGGCGCGCGCTGGTACGGCCGCGGGGTGCTGGTGCTGCTGACCGTGTGCGCGCTGGCGGTCGGCTATCTGCACCGTTCCGGGCTGGGCAGCATCCTGATGATGGTGGCGGCCGGGGTCATCCCGTGGCTGCTGCCGGTGCGCGCCGGCGTGGCCTGGCTGCTGCTGAGCCAGCTGGCGGTGCTGCCGGTGTACCTGGTGATGGGCTTCCCGGTGTTCGAGGCGCTGATGCAGTCGCTGCTGTACGGCGGCTTCTCGATGTTCATCTTCGTCACCAGCCTGGTCGCGCGGCAGCAGGTCCAGGCCCGCGAGGAGCAGCGCCAGCTCAACGCCGAGCTGCGCGCCACCCGCGCGCTGCTGGCCGAAAGCGCCCGCATCAACGAGCGCACCCGCATCTCGCGCGAGCTGCACGACCTGCTCGGCCACCACCTGACCGCGCTGAGCCTGAACCTGGAAGTGGCCGGCCACATCACCGAGGGTCGCGCCCAGGAGCACGTGCACCAGGCGCATACCCTGGCCAAGCTGCTGCTCACCGACGTGCGCGAAGCGGTCAGCCAGCTGCGCGACAGCGGCGCGATCGACCTCGCCGCCGCCCTGCGGCCGCTGGCCGAGCGGGTGCCGTCGCTGCAGATCCACCTGCAGGTGGACGAACCGCTGACCGTCGAGGACCCGGAGCGCGCGCATGTCTTGCTGCGCTGCACCCAGGAAATCATCACCAACACGGTGCGCCACGCCCACGCCGACAACCTGTGGATCCAGGTGCGCCGCGACGGCCCGCTGGTGGTGATCCAGGCCCACGACGACGGCCGCGGCTGCGAGGCCCTGCTGCCGGGCAACGGCCTGCGCGGCATGCGCGAGCGGCTGAGCCAGTATGGTGGCAGCCTGGAGATCGATGCGCCGCAGGGCGCGGGCTTTCGCCTGCGTGCCGCGGTTCCGAGCGCGGCCGCGTTGCTGCCGTCCGCCGTTCCACAAGGAGTGCTGTGATGATCCGTGTCTGCCTGGTCGACGATCAAACCCTAGTGCGGCAGGGGATCCGCTCGCTGCTGGCGCTGGACGGCGGGATCGAGGTGATCGCCGAAGCCAATGACGGCCGCCAGGCGGTGGAGCTGATCCCGCAGGTGAAGCCGGACGTGGTGCTGATGGACATGCGCATGCCGGCGATGTCCGGGCTGGAGGCGCTGCAGATGCTGTCGCGCAACGGCACGCTGCCGCCGACCATCATCCTGACCACCTTCGACGACGACCAACTGGTGCTGGCCGGGCTCAAGGCCGGGGCCAAGGGCTACCTGCTCAAGGACGTGTCGCTGGAACAGCTGGTCGGCGCGATCCGCGCGGTGGCCGCCGGCGGCTCGCTGGTGCAGCCGGCAGTGACCCAGCGCCTGCTGTCGGGCCTGGAGCACATGCGCAACGACTTCGTCAGCCTGGACCGGCCGGACCCGTTGACCGACCGCGAGACCGAGATCCTGCGCTTGATGGCCAGCGGCTTCTCCAACAAGGAGATCGCCAATTCGCTGGGCGTGGCCGAGGGCACGATCAAGAACCACGTGTCCAACATCCTGTCGAAGTTGGGCGTGCGCGACCGCACCCGGGCGGTACTGAAGGCGTTCGAGCTGCAGTTGGTCTGACGGGACA
>NZ_JAYIQP010000032.1:0-28801 GCF_035026585.1 Xanthomonas sp. WHRI 7945 | reverse complement strand
TTGCTCAGCAGCTCGCGCACTTCCATCTCGACCAGCTCGAGCAGCTCGGCGTCGTCGACCATGTCGGCCTTGTTCAGGAACACCACGATGTGCGGCACGCCGACCTGGCGCGACAGCAGGATGTGCTCGCGGGTCTGCGGCATCGGGCCGTCAGCGGCCGAGCACACCAGGATCGCGCCGTCCATCTGCGCCGCACCGGTGATCATGTTCTTGACGTAGTCCGCGTGGCCCGGGCAATCGACGTGCGCGTAGTGGCGGTTCGGGGATTCGTACTCGACGTGCGCGGTCGAGATCGTGATGCCGCGCGCCTTCTCTTCCGGCGCCGCGTCGATCGCGTCATACGCCTTGAATTCGCCGCCGAAGCGCTCTGCGCCGATCTTGGTCAGCGCCGCGGTCAGCGTGGTCTTGCCGTGGTCGACGTGACCGATGGTGCCGACGTTGACGTGCGGCTTGGTGCGCTCGAACTTACCCTTGGCCATGGCTGCTTCTTCTCGGTGATCGTAGAAAGATTTGAAGACTGAATATGGTGCTCACGAAAGGAATCGAACCTTCGACCTCCTCCTTACCAAGGAGGTGCTCTACCGACTGAGCTACGTGAGCGTAGTTCTATTGTGACACAAGCGCGTTCAATGGAGCGGGAGACGGGAATCGAACCCGCACCATCAGCTTGGAAGGCTGAGGTTCTACCGTTGAACTACTCCCGCTACGGGATGTCGCACTGCCACAACAAAAAAACTGGTGGAGGGAGGTGGATTCGAACCACCGAAGGCGTAAGCCAGCAGATTTACAGTCTGCCCCCGTTGGCCGCTTGGGTATCCCTCCATCTACCCGTCCCGATTAGGCCGCAAAGCCGAAATCAGATCGGGGTGAAACAGCCCGCTATTCTTCCCTGACATCCCTGCCTTGTCAACAGTATTTTGACGCGATGTCGCAGGAAACGCCCGATGCCCGCACAGCGCCCGCCACCGGGCGCAAGCGCGCACGCGCGGATCAGACGTTGAAGCGGAAATGCAGCACGTCGCCTTCCTGCACGCGGTATTCCTTGCCTTCCAGGCGCAGCCGCCCGGCCTCGCGCGCGCCGGCTTCGCCCTTGTACTTGATGAAGTCGTCGTAGGCGATGGTTTCGGCGCGGATGAAGCCCTTCTCGAAGTCGGTGTGGATCACCGCGGCGGCCTGCGGCGCGGTCGAGCCGGCCTTCACCGTCCAGGCGCGCACTTCCTTGACGCCGGCGGTGAAATAGGTCTGCAGCCCGAGCAGCGAATACGCCGCGCGGATCACCCGGTTCAAGCCCGGCTCGGCCAGGCCCAGGTCGGCCAGGAAGGTGTCGCGGTCGGCATCGTCCAGCTGCGACAGCTCTTCCTCGATCGCCGCCGACACCGGCACCACTTCGGCGCCCTCGGTGGCGGCGCGCGCGCGCACCGCGTCCAGGTGCGGGTTGTTCTCGAACCCGTCCTCGAGCACGTTGGCGATGTACATCACCGGCTTGAGCGTGAGCAGGAACAGGTCGCGCACCAGCGCCTTCTCTTCCTCGTCCAGGCCCGCAGTGCGCCCGGCCTTGCCGTCGGCCAGCGCGGCCTGCAGCTTGGCCAGCACCGGCTTGCGCGCGGCCGCATCCTTGTCGCCGCCCTTGGCGCTGCGCTCGGCGCGGTTCAGCGCCTTCTCGACACTGTCCAGGTCGGCCAGGGCCAGCTCGGTATCGATGGTCTCGATGTCCGAGATCGGATCGACCTTGTTGTTGACGTGGATGACGTCGTCGTTCTCGAAGCAACGCACCACGTGGGTGATCGCATCGACCTCGCGGATGTGCGCCAGGAACTTGTTGCCCAGGCCTTCGCCGCTGGCCGCGCCGGCGACCAGGCCGGCGATGTCGACGAACTCGACCGCGGTCGGCACCACTTTCTGCGGATTGATGATCTTGGCCAGCTCGCCCAGCCGCGGATCCGGCACCGGCACCACGCCGACGTTGGGCTCGATGGTGCAGAACGGGAAATTGGCCGCCGCGATGCCCGCCTTGGTCAGCGCATTGAACAGGGTCGACTTGCCGACGTTGGGCAGGCCGACGATGCCGCACTTGATGCCCATGGTTCACTTCCGGGATTTGGGATTCGGGATTGGAGATTCGCCATGCCGCACGGCCGCGAATCCCCAATCCCCAATCACGAATCCCTGCTCGTATGCAGCCGCTTCATCGCCTCGTTGAAATCGCCCTGCACCGCCAGCGGCAGTACGGCGATGGCGTCGTCGATGGCGCGGTCGATCAGGATCTGGTCGTCCTTGCTCGCGCGTCCCAACACCCAGGGGACGACCTTGTCCTTGTGCCCGGGATGGCCGATGCCGATGCGCAGCCGATGGAAGCCGGCATGCCCGAGCAGGCGGATGGTGTCGCGCAGCCCGTTCTGCCCGCCGTGGCCGCCGTCGAACTTGAGCCGCACCGTACCCGGCGCCAGATCCAGTTCGTCGTGCGCCAGCAGCGCCTGCGCCGGTTCGATCTTCCAGTAGCGCAACGCGGCGGTCACCGCCTTGCCGCTGAGATTCATGAAGGTGGCCGGTTTCAACAGCCACACCGCCTGCCCGGCCACCTCGACCTTGGCGGTTTCGCCGAACAGTTTGGCGTCCACGCTCCAGCGCGCGCCGGCCCGCTCGGCCAGGTGTTCGACAAAACGAAACCCGGCGTTGTGCCGGGTGTTCGCGTGTTCGGCTCCGGGATTGCCCAGACCGACGATCAGACGCAGACCAGTCATGCCGCAGCATCGCCGCAACGCCCGGACCAGGACGGTCCGGGCGCTGCGCAGGCGATTACTTGCCGTCCTTCTTCGCCGGCTCGGCCGCCGCCGGGGCGTCGGTCGCTTCCGGCTCGGCTTCGACACGGCCGTGCTTGGCGATGACCACCGCCACGTCGTGCTCCTTGCCCAGCTTCAGCTCCGGCAGCTCGACGCCGGCCGGCAGCTTCAGGTCGGACAGGTGGACCACGTCGCCCACGGACAGCGAGGAAAGGTCGACTTCGACGAACTCCGGCAGGTCCTTCGGCAGGCACACGACCTGGATCTCGTTCAGCTCGTGGGTGACGACGACTTCGGCCGACTTGCCGGCCGGCGAGGTGTCCTCGTTGAGGAAGTGCAGCGGCACCGAAGCGTGCAGCACTTCGTTGTCGTTCACGCGCTGGAAGTCCATGTGCAGGATCAGCTGCTTGAACGGGTGACGCTGCATATCGCGCAGCAGCACCTTCTGCACGTCGCCGTTCAGGCTCAGGCTCAGGATCGACGAATAGAACCAGTCGTTCTGGCTGGCGAGCCAGACTTCGTTGTGGTTGAGCTCGATGTTGACCGGCTTCAGTTCGCCACCGTAGACGATGGCGGGGATCAGGCCGTCGCGACGGAGGCGGCGGCTCGCACCCTTGCCCTCGACCTCGCGGCGCTGAACCTTGATTTCATGTGTGGTTGCCATTTGCGTTTACTACCTTGGTTGAATGAACCGCCTCGCGGCGGTTTTGAGGACTCTTCCGCGACCAGAAGAGTCTGTGTGGAGCCGGGATTGGGGATTCGGGATTGGGGATTCGCAGAGCCAGCGCCGTTGCGAATCCCCAATCCCGAATCTCCAATCCCCGCCCTTAGATCAATCGACGTACAACGAACTCACCGACTCGCCGAAGGCGATGCGGCGAATGGTTTCGGCCAGCAGCTCGGCGACGCTGAGCTGGCGGATCTTGCTGCAGCCGCGCGCGGCGTCCGACAGCGGGATGGTGTCGGTGACGACCAGTTCGTCGAGCTGCGAATTGCTGATGTTGCTGACCGCCGGACCGGACAGCACCGGATGGGTGCAGTACGCGGCGACCTTCAGCGCGCCCTGCGCCTTCAGCGCGGCCGCGGCGGCGCACAGGGTGCCGGCGGTATCGACGATGTCGTCGACCAGCACACAGGTCTTGCCTTCGACGTCGCCGATGATGTTCATCACCGTGGACACGTTGGCGCGCGGACGGCGCTTGTCGATGATCGCCAGGTCGGCATCGTCCAGGCGCTTGGCCACGGCGCGGGCACGGACCACGCCGCCCACGTCCGGCGACACCACGATCAGGTTGTCGGTGCCGTAGGCGCGCCAGATGTCGGCCAGCAGCAGCGGCGAGGCGTAGACGTTGTCGACCGGGATGTCGAAGAAACCCTGGATCTGGTCGGCGTGCAGGTCGACGGTGAGCACGCGGTCGGCATTGACCGCGGTGAACATCTTCGCCGCGACCTTGGCGGTGATCGGCACGCGCGAGGAGCGCATGCGCCGATCCTGCCGCGAGTAGCCGAAGTACGGCACCACCGCGGTGACGCTGGCGGCGCTGGCGCGCTTGAGCGCGTCGATCAGCACCAGCAGCTCCATCAGGTTCTCCGCGCTGGGCGCGCAGGTCGGCTGGATCACGAACACTTCCTGCCGGCGCACGTTCTCCTCGATCTCCACCTGCACTTCGCCATCGGAGAAGCGCGACACCATCGCCTTGCCCGGGCGCACGCCCAGTTCCTTGCAGATGCTCTTGGCAAGCGGCTTGTTGGCATTGCCGGAGAACACCAGCAGGTTGCGTTGATCTTGCATGAGAGTGTCTCGGGCGGCGGCGGCAAAGAACGTGCAACGAAGAAACAGCGTGAAACTTGCGGAAAAACCAAGCGAAGCAGTGCTTCACCCGTTGAACCCCCGCACATGGATGTGCGGGCTCTTGCGAGGGACTCGCATAAATGGCAGGGGCGGTAGGATTCGAACCTACGAATGCCAGGATCAAAACCTGGTGCCTTGGGCCTCTTGGCGACGCCCCTGCATGGAACTGTTGCTATGCCTCCAGCGCGTCGAGCAGCGGCGAGCGGGTCACGCCGCCAGCCACCCAGGCGCGCATCCCATCCGGCAAGGCCGCCAGCGCGCGCACGGCGGCAGCGCGATCGGCGAACTCGACGAAACAACCGCTCCCCGACCCGGTAAGGCGCGGCGTGCCGATCTGCGCGAGCGCCTGGAACGTGGCCTGGATGGCCGGTTCGCGGCGGAGCAGCACCGGCTCGAACGCATTGCCGAGCAGGAAACCTGAAACGAAGTCCGCCATTTTCGCGGGCGCGGCATCCCGCGTCAAATCCGGGGCCTGGAACAGCGCCGCGGTGGGCACGTGCACCCCCGGATCGGCCAGCACGTACCAGGCCGGCGGCAGGCGCAGCGGGGTCAGCCGCTCGCCCACTCCCTCGGCCCAGGCGTCGCGGCCGCGCACGAACACCGGCACGTCCGCGCCCAGGGCCAGGCCCAGCCCAGCCAGCGCATCCTCGTCCAGCCCGGCGCCCCACAAGGCGTTCAGCGCGACCAGCGCCGTCGCCGCATCGGACGAGCCGCCGCCAAAACCGCCGCCCACCGGAATGCGCTTTTCGACGCTGATATCGACACCTTGCGAGATCTTGACTTCTTTTTGTAGCAATCGCGCAGCACGCACCAACAGGTCGTCGGCTTCGGCGACGCCGGCCACCGAGTCGCCGAGCCGCGCCACCACGCCATCGGCGCGCACGCGCAAATGCACCGTGTCGCCCCAGTCGAGCAGGCGGAACACGGTCTGCAACGCGTGGTAGCCGTCGGCACGGCGGCCGGTGATCTGCAGGAACAGGTTCAGCTTGGCCGGGGCCGGCCACGCCGACCAGCCGTCCTTCCGCACTGCGGTCATGGCGTGGCGAAGTCCCACTGGTCGAGCAGCAGCCGCACCTTGGCGTCGCCGCTGCGCGCCTCGATGCGCCGCGGCAGCGCCGGACGGCCGTCGCTGGGCGGGTACCACTCCTGGAACTGGATCTCCCAGCCCATCTGCCGCAGCGTCTGCAGCCGCCCGTCGGCGTCGTAGCCGGCCTGCTCGGGCGCCTCGGCGTCCACCGCGACCCGCCCGCGCACCCAGTCCGGCAGCAGATTGACCGGAATCTCCCAACCGGTGGCCTCGAGCAGCAGCTGCTGGGCGTCCTCGCCTTCGCGCGGGCCGCCCTCCAGCCCCTCCAGACGACCGGCTTCATGATGGCTGTCGCCAGTGAGACGCCAGCTCTGGCGGGTCACCGGCGCGCTGAGCTCGACCTGGTATTGCCGCTGCTGCTGGGCCCAGTCGATGCGCCCGCTGCCGCCGTTGCGGCCCTTGGTGATCGCCACCCGGCCCTGGAACGACCAGTGCGGATGCGCGTCCAGCCAGGCGGTGCGGGCCGCTTCGGCCTGGCGCGCGGCCTCGCCGAGCGGCGCCGTGGCGGCCGGCGGCGTCTGCCGCGGCGCCAGCGAGGTACAGCCGGCCAGCGCCAGCAGCATCGCCAGCGCCCAGCCTGCACGCAACACCGGCCTCACGGCGCGACCTTTTCCATCGCCCGCTGCAGCGCGCGATTCTTCGGATCCAGCTTGCGCGCCTCGTCGAAGTACTTGTTGGCCTCGTCCTTCTTACCCTGCTCCCACAGCACCTGGCCGATGTGCGCGGCGATCTCCGGATCCTTGAACAGGGTCCAGGCGCGGCGCAGCTGCACCAGCGCTTCCTGGGTCTTGCCCAGCCGGTACAGCACCCAGCCGTAGCTGTCGATGATCGCGGCGTTGTCCGGATCGGCGGTGCGGGCGCGGTCGATCAGCTGCAGCGCCTCGCGGTAGCGGTGGGTGCGATCGGCCAGGGTGTAGCCGAGCGCATTGAGCGCGGCCACGTTCTCCGGCTCGGTGACCAGGATCTTGCGCAGGTCGGCCTCGGCGCGGTCGATGCGGTCGCGCCGCTCCCAGGCCAGGCCGCGCGCGTACAGCAGAGCGTTGTCGTCCGGGTAGGCGGCCAGGCCGCGCGCGAACACCTGGAGCTCGCCGGCGTCGTCGCCGCTGCGCTGGCGCAATTCCGCTTCCAGCACATAGGCGTCGCGGCGCGCGGCGTCGTCGGCCTCGGCATCGTCCTGCAGCGCGCGCGCCTCGGTGAAGGCGGCATCCTTCTGCCCGAGCTCGTACAGCGCCCCGGCGGTGCGCAGCCGCGCCTCGCTGCGCAGCGGACTGCCCGGCACGCCGCGATACCAGTCCACCGCTTCCTGGTAGCGCTTGAGGAACTCGGCGATCTTGCCGAGCAGCAGGCGCCGCTCTGAATCGGGCTTGGTCGCACCCTTGCGCAGCTCCTCGTACAGCGCGCCCAGCGCGGTATTGTCCTGCAGCTTGGCCAGCATCGAGGCGCGCAGGCCGTAATTCTGGGTGTCCTGCGGGCCCAGCGCCAGCACCCGCGCCGCCGCGGCGGTGTCGCCGATCGCGTCGTAGGCGTAGGCCAGCGCGCCGCGCAGCTCAGGGTCGCGCGGCGCCTTGGGCTCCACGCCCTGCAGCAAGGCGCGGGCCTGTTCGGTCTTGCCCGCCTGCTGCAGCTGGGTGGCGTGCAGCAAGGCCACCCGCGGCTCTTCCGGGAAGCGCTTGACTAGTTGGTCGACGATGCGCTCGGCCAGCTTGGGCTGTTCCAGGCGCAGCGCCAGGCGCCCGAATTCCTGCCAGGCCTCGAGCTGGTCGGGGATGGCATTGGCGTCGAGCAACTGGTCCAGCACCTTCGCCGCCACCTCCGGATCGCGGTTGCCGCCGACCAGCGCCACCAGCGCGTAGCGCCAGCCGCGCGTGTCCTTGTCGCGCAACAGCGCCACCAGCAGGCCGCGCGCCTGGCGCAGGTTGCCGTTGCGCAGCGCCAGCGAGGCCTCGGCGCTGCGCATCGCCAGCGACTCGGGCGCGCGCTGGCGCCACAGCGCCAGGGCCTTCGCCGCCGCCTCGGTGTCGTTGGCCAGCATCGCGATGCGGGTCGCGCGCTCGGCCAGGCCGGCGTCGCCGGGGACCGCGTTGGCCGCTTCCAGGTACCAGTGCGAGGCATCGGCCAGCTGCCCGGCCTGCAGGGCGAATTCGCCGGCCAGGATCGGCGTCAGCGAGGACGGCGCGGCGCTCGGCGGCAGCTTGGCGGTGGCGGTCGGCGCGGCGGCGGCGGCGCCGATGGCGGGCAGCGCGGCGAGCGCCGACAGCAATAGAACGATACGGATGCGAATCAATGCGGGCATCGGGGGCGACCGGGCCGTAAAATGGGGCCCTGAATGGCCAGCAGCTTATCGCAAGCAACTGAACAGATGACGTTGTGGGTGCTCGGATTGAACCACCAGACCGCGCCGGTCGACCTGCGCGAACGGGTGGCGTTCGCCGGCGATGCGCTGCCGCGCGCGCTGCAGTCGCTGCGCGCCTTGCCCGATGTCGCCGAGGCCGCGCTGCTGTCCACCTGCAACCGCACCGAGCTGTATGCGATCACCGACGACGCGCAGCGCTTGGCCGACTGGCTGGATGCGCACGCGGCCGGCCTGCACGGCTACCTGTACCAGCACCAGGACGCCGATGCGGTGCGGCATCTGTTCCGCGTCGCCACCGGTCTTGACTCGATGGTGCTGGGCGAGCCGCAGATCCTCGGCCAAGTCAAGGACGCGTGGGCGCTGGCGCGCGAGCACGGCGCGCTGGGCAGCCGCCTGGACCGGCTGTTCCAGCAGACCTTCTCGGTGGCCAAGCGCGCGCGCACCGACACCCGGGTCGGCGCCAACCCGGTATCGGTGGCCTCCACCGCGGTACGCCTGGCGCAGAACTCCTTTGCCCGGCTCAGCGAATCGACGGTACTGCTGGTCGGCGCCGGCGAGACCATCGAGCTGGCCGCCCGGCACCTCAGCGAAGGCCGCGTGCGGCGCCTGCTGATCGCCAACCGCACCCTCGCCCATGCCCAGGAACTGGCCAGCCGCCATGGCGGCGTGGCGCTGCCGCTGAGCGAGCTGGAGCGGCATCTGCAGGAGGCCGACGTGGTGTTCTCGGCCACCTCCGCGCGCGAGCCGGTGGTGACCCGGGCGCAGGTCGAGCAGGCGCTGCGCGCGCGCAAGCACAAGCCGATGCTGCTGTTCGACCTGGCGGTGCCGCGCGACATCGAGGCCGGCGTGGCCGAACTGGCCGACGCCTATCTGTACACCGTCGACGACCTGGAGCGCGCGGTCGAGGACAATCGCCGCGGCCGCCGCGAAGCCGCCGAAGCCGCCGAAGCGATCATCGACCTGCAGGTGCTGCGCTACATCGAGACGCTGCAGGCCAGCGGCCGCCAGGCGCCGCTCAAGCGCCTGCGCGCGCATGGCGACAGCACCCGCGACGACGTGCTGGCCAAGGCGCGGCAGCAACTGGCCAACGGCAAGCCGGCCGACGAGGTGCTGGAATTTCTCGCCAATACCCTGACCAACCGCCTGCTGCATCCGCCCACCGCGGCGCTGCGCGAGGCGGCGCTGAGCGGCGATGCCGAACTGGCCCGCGCCGCCGAGCGCCTGTTCCCGGAAAAACCGGGCTACCACCACCCTATCCTGAAGACCGATGACACCGACCCTGCGCCGTAAGCTGGAGGCGCTGGCCGAGCGTCGCGAAGAACTCGAACGCCTGCTGTCCGATCCCGACGTGGTCGGCGACAACGCCCGCTTCCGCGACTACTCGCGCGAATTCGCGCAGCTGGAGCCGGTCGCCGCGGCGCTGGCCGACGAGGCCGCGGCCAAGGCCGACCTGACCGCCGCCGAGGCGATGCGCGGCGACCCGGAACTGCGCGAACTGGCCGAGGAGGAAATCGCCGCCGCGCAGGCGCGCCTGCTCGCGCTCGACGAACAGCTGGCGCTGCTGCTGGTGCCGCGCGATCCGCGCGACGACGGCAACCTGTTCCTGGAAGTGCGCGCCGGCACCGGCGGCGACGAGGCGGCGATCTTCGCCGGCGACCTGTTCCGCATGTACGCGCGCTACGCCGAGCGCCAGGGCTGGAAGGTGGAAGTGGAATCGGACAGCCCCGGCGAACACGGCGGCTACAAGGAGATCGTGGCGCGCATCGTCGGCCGCGGCGCGTATTCCAAGCTCAAGTTCGAATCCGGCACGCACCGCGTGCAGCGGGTGCCGGCGACCGAATCTCAGGGCCGCATCCACACCTCGGCGGCGACGGTGGCGATCATCCCCGAGGCCGACGACGTGGAGGAGATCACGCTCAACCCGGCCGACCTGAAGGTGGACACGTTCCGCTCCTCCGGCGCCGGCGGCCAGCACGTCAACAAGACCGAATCGGCGATCCGCATCACCCACGTGCCGAGCGGGGTGGTGGTCGAATGCCAGACCGAGCGCAGCCAGCACGCCAACCGCGACAAGGCGATGAAGCGGCTGAAAGCGCAGCTGCTCGACGCCGAGCGCAGCAAGCAGGCCGCGGCCGAGGCGCAGGACCGCAAGCTGCAGGTCGGCAGCGGCGACCGCAGCCAGCGCATCCGCACCTACAGCTTCCCGCAGGGCCGCATCACCGACCACCGGGTCGAAGGCCTGACCCTGTACGACCTGCCCAACGTGATCGAAGGCGACCTCGACGCGCTGATCGAGCGGCTGAGCCACGAGCACCAGGTCGACGAACTGGCGCGGCTGAGCGACAGCCCGTGAGCGTGCGCGTGCTCCGCGCCGATGCGCACGCGCGGGCCGCCGTGCGCGCGTGAGCGGCAGAGCGCTGGACGAACTGCGCCAGCTGCAGGCCGCGGTGCGCCGCGACCCGCAGGATTTCATCGCCTGGGTGATGCTGGCCGACGCCGAACTCGGCGCCGGCGCGGTCGCCGCCGGCGAGCAGGCCGCCTTGCGCGCGTTGCAACTGCGCCCGGCCCATCCCGAAGCGCTGGCGCGGCTGGGCCGGGTGCGCTGGACCCAGGGCCACCATGCCGAGGCCGCCGCCGCGTTGCGCCAGGCGCTGCAGCACGCGCCGCAGCATCCGGGCATCGCCCTGTGGCTGGGCCACGCGCTGGAGGACAACGGCGAGGCCGAAGCCGCCGCGCACGCCTACGCCCACGCTCATGCGCTGCTGCCGCAGGAACCGTCGATCGCCGCGCACCTGCTGAACTGGCGGCGCAAGCTGTGCGACTGGCGCGAACTGGACGCGCTGTCGCAGCAGGTGCGCGCCGCCGTGCGCCAGGGCCATCCGGCGATCGAACCGTTCGCGTTCCTCAACGAAGACGCCACTGCCGCCGAACAGCTGCATTGCGCGCGCAACCGTGCGCTTGCATTGGCGCGGACGCTGGCGCCATTGCCGGCGGCAACGCTGCGTCGCGCCGGCCCCTTGCAGGTCGGTTTCCTGTCCAACGGCTTCGGCGCGCATCCCACCGGGCTGCTGACCGTGGCCCTGTTCGAGCGGCTGCGCGCGCACGCCGACCTGCAGGTGCAATTGTTCGCATCGAACCGCGACGACGGCAGCGCGATCCGCGCACGCCTGCAGGCCGCGGCGCACGTCTGGCACGACGTGGCCGGACAGCCGCACCGGGCGATCGCGCAGCGCATCCGCGATGCCGGCATCGACCTGCTGTTCGACCTGCGCGGCTGGGGCGGCGGCGGCACGCCGGAAGTGCTGGCGCTACGCCCGGCGCCGCTGCAGATCAACTGGCTGGCCTATCCGGGCACGTCCGGCGCGCCGTGGATCGACTACGTCGTCGGCGATGCGTTCGCGCTGCCCGACGCGCTGGCCGCGCACTACAGCGAGCGCGTGCTGCGCCTGCCGCGCGCGTTCCAGCCATCGGACGACAGCCGCCGGGTCGAGGCCCCGCCATCGCGCCGCGCGTGCGGGCTGCCGGAGCACGGCACCGTGTTCTGCTGCTTCAACAACAGCTACAAGCTGACCCCGCGCAGCGTGGCGCGGATGCTGGCGGTGCTGCGCCAGGTGCCGGACAGCGTGCTGTGGCTGCTGTCCAGTCCCGGCCAGGCCGACGCGCGGCTGCGCGAGGCCGCGCGCCGCGCCGAGGTGGATCCGGCGCGGCTACGCTTCATGCCCAAGCTGGCGCACGCCGACTACCTGGCCCGCTACCGGCATGCCGACCTGTTCCTGGACACGCATCCGTACAACGCCCACACCACCGCCTCCGATGCGCTGTGGGCCGGCTGTCCGCTGCTGACCTGCCCCGGCACGACCTTCGCCGCGCGCGTGGCCGGCAGCCTCAATCACCACCTGGGCATGGACGAGATGAACGTCGCCGACGACGCCGCCTTCGTCGCCAAGGCCGTGCAGTTGGGCCGCGACCCTGCCGCGCTGCGCGCATTGCGCGACACTCTGCAGCAGCGCCGCGCCAGCGCCGGCCTGTTCGACATGCACGGCTTCGCCGCGGACTTCGCCGCGCTGTTGCGCGACACGGCGCGTCGGCATGGCTGGAGCGGGCCGCACTAGGTCGCCGATCGCCTACCGCGGTATCCGATGCAGCGTGCAGCGCAGCGGATTCAGCGTGTCAGCATCCGCACCCACGGCGCGACGCAATCGTTGGTCGCCCCATGCTCTCGTCGTGGCGCACACGGTGGCCGATCGCACCTCGCAACGCTCGCGTCGTCGCGGCCCGCTGTGGCGCCCCCCCAATGCGGACGCACGCTTGACCTCAAGCATGGTCGAGGTTCGACACTGCGCGCCTTCCACTCGCGCACGCCCCGATGCCCGCACGCCTGTCGCCCGATCTCACCTCCCCGCATGCCCGCAGCGTGCTGGTCGCCCACGCCTCGGCGCCGGTCTGCGCAACGCTGCTCGCGCGATTGCGCGGCGCCCCTGGCGGCGACCTGCATGCCCTGGCCTGGCTGGAATCGCTGAGCGCAGCGCCGGACCTGCTGTATGCGCAATGCGGCGACGGCGCCACGCCGTTCGGCCGCGACTGGCACCCGCGCGCGCCGTCGCCGAGGCTGACGCTGCACCGTTACCGACGCATCCGTAGCGGGGTGTCCGATCCACAGCGCCTGCCCGGCTGCATCGTGGTGACCAGGCTTCCGACCCGCGATGCGGCGCAGGCGCAGCGCCACGCCGATGCGGCGTTCGCCGCGCTGCAGGACGGCGCGCATGCGCTGCGCGGGCTGATCGCCTCGCACCTGCATCTGTCCGACGACGGCCGCGGCCTGCTCGACTATGCCGAATGGAGCAGCGCCGAGGCGCAGCGGCGCGCGTTGCAGCGCGAACCCGAGCGGCTCCCGCTGGCATCCCATCCCGCAGCGCGCGTGACTCATTACCGGCCGCGCGCGCTGGCACTGCCCGGCAGCCTGGCGCAGCCTGCGCATGGACACGCCTGAAGCGGCGCGCTCGCGACCTGGCTCGCGCCTGCTCGACAGGACGCGCGCGGTCGATCATGCAAACAACCCATTCGCATTGGCGAAACACGGCAAGGCGCCGATCTGCGCGCGGAACACAGACAACAGCTAGCTCAAGCCCGGCACCGACAAGCAGGCGGACCCCACGCCTCGCACGGCGAATCTGCGACCCGACCCGCAGACGTCTCCGGCAAGACGCTGTAACGCAACGTACACGCATGCTGCCGCGACACGCACGCACCGGCACCGACATGATTGACCGATGCCGGGCGCAAGCCAACGCCGCACTCCGCCTTCCCCCGACCTCTTCCCCAACCTGCGCTGCACGACCCGCGCCGATCCGCCGTGGCAGACTGTACGCCGACCGGGCGAGCGGCTAGGCTGCCGGCATGAGCGCCAAAGCCGATTTCATTGCATTGAACCTGTGCGTGCTGACCGTCTCGGACACGCGCAGCCTGGCCGAGGACAGCTCGGGCGACTACCTGGTGTCGGTGCTCGGCGAGGCCGGCCACCGCCTGTACGCGCGCGAGCTGCTGCCCGACGACCGCTACCGGATGCGCGCGGTGGTGTCGGCGTGGATCGCCGACCCGCAGGTCGACGGCATCCTGGTCACCGGCGGCACCGGCTTCACCGGCCGCGACTCCACGCCCGAAGCGCTGCTGCCGCTGCTGGACAAGCAGATGCCCGGTTTCGGCGAACTGTTCCGTGCGATCAGCTTCGATGAGATCGGCACCTCCTCGCTGCAGTCGCGCGCCTTCGCCGGCCTGGCCAACGCCACCTTCGTGTTCTGCCTGCCCGGCTCGACCTCGGCCTGCCGCACTGCCTGGGAAAGGATCGTCGCCGCGCAACTCGATGCGCGCACCAAGCCGTGCAATCTGGCGACGCTGCGTCCCCGCCTGAAGGAATGACCTGGAACCGCGCATGCCCCTGGACACCACCCTGCGCCTGCTGGCCAAGGCCAGCGGCATGACCGCGGCGGACATCGCCGCCGCCATCCCGCGCGCCGGCGCGGCCACGGTCAAGGCCTGGCTGGCCGGCGAGAAGATGCCCGGCCGCGACCAGCTCAACGCGCTGGCGCGCGCCTTCGGCGTTCCCGCCGGCGCCCTGCTCGGCGAACTGGCCAGCCAGCTCGACCCGGCCCGCACCCGCGGCGAACACGATCTATTGCAGGCCTACCGCGCCCTCGACAGCCGCCAACAGGGCGCGCTACTGGAGGTGGCGCGAAGCATGGCCGGCACCCGCGCCAGGCGCAGCAAATGAGCAAGCTCAAACGCAAGCACTACCAGGCGCTGATGCAGCCGTTGCAACTGGAGTTGGCGGCGCTGGCGCAGGCGCTGCAGCACAGCGGCGAACGCGTGCTGGTGCTGTTCGAGGGTCGCGACACCGCCGGCAAGGGCGGCGCGATCCAGGCCATCGCCGAACATCTGAACCCGCGCCAGTGCCGGGTGGTGGCGCTGCCCAAGCCGACCGACCGCGAAAGCACGCAGTGGTATTTCCAGCGCTACGCCACGCACCTGCCGGCCGCCGGCGAGATCGTGCTGATGGACCGCAGCTGGTACAACCGCGCCGGCGTGGAGCGGGTCATGGGCTATTGCAACGACGCGCAATACCACGCCTTCCTGCGCCAGGCGCCGCTGTTCGAGCGCCTGCTGGTCGACGACGGCATCCGCCTGTTCAAGTACTGGCTGTGCGTGGACCAGGACCAGCAGGAGAAACGCTTCGCCGAACGCCTGCACGACCCGCTGAAGGGCTGGAAGCTGTCGCCGGTGGACCTGCAGTCGCGCGCCCAGTACGCCCACTACACCCGCGCCCGCGAGGCGATGCTGGACGCCACCCACAGCGAACATGCGCCGTGGACGCTGGTCGATTTCAACGATCAGAAGCGCGGCCGCCTGACTCTGATCCGGCACTTGCTCGACCAATTGCCCGACACGCCGCTGCAGGAGCCGGGCCTGGCGCTGCCGCCACTGAAGCACAAGCCGCGCAAGGAGACGTTCGGCGTGCTGCAGCCGGTTGCGTCGTATCCGGTGTGAGGCCGGGGTTCGGGACTCGGGACTCGGGACTCGATGATCAACCCGCAAACTGACGGTGCAATACTTTTCTTGCATGCTCTTCTGTAGGAGCGGCTTCAGCCGCGACCGGACCTCTCCGCAAAGACGCGGCCCGGATTGACCCTTCTTCTGCAGTGGCATGCGCTTGTGGGAGGGACTTCAGTCCCGACGAAGCGTTATCGGTAAAGCATCGGGACTGAAGTCCCTACCACACAGGAATCCCCAGAATTTCGGGCTTCAGCCGATCGCGAAGCCCGCCGCCACCGGCTCCGGCCATGGCTCGCGCGACACCTGCGCGACCCGCGCCGCCGGCGGGCCGTGCTGCAGCCAGTCGGCCAGCGCCTCCAGCGCCGCAGCCTCGCCGGCGGCAATCACTTCGACGCGGCCGTCGGCCAGGTTGCGCGCCTGCCCGTCCAGCCCCAGCGCCTGCGCACGCTCGCGGGTGGAGGCGCGGAAGGACACGCCCTGGACCCGGCCGGACACCAGGAAACGCGCCGCCGCCATCAGCGCGCGGCTTTCGCCTGGCCGGGCGCCGCGCCGCCCGCCGCGGCGATCGCCGCTTCGATGTCGTGCGCGTTGACCGGGCCCAGGAACTGCTTGGCCAACTTGCCGTCCGGGGCGATCAGGTAGGTCATCGGCAACCCGCGCGGGGTGGCGAAGTCGGCCGGCGGCGCGTAGGTGTCGACGATGATCACCGGGTAGGCCACCGGGTGCTCCTTCAGGAACGCCTGCATCTCCGCCGGCTCGATGTCCTCGTAGGCCAGGCCGACCACTTCGATGTTGTCGCGCATCACGTGCAATGCCGACAGCTCCGGCATCTCCTTCAGGCACGGCGCGCACCAGGTGGCCCAGAAATTCACCACCACCCATTTGCCGCGATGCGCGGCCAGGTCGTAGTCGCTGCCGTCCACCGCCTTCATCTTCAGCGTCGGTTGCGGGCGGGTTTCCTGCACGACCTGCGGCGCGGCGCCGGCGGCGGGCGCAGCCGCTGCCGTCGGCGCGGGGGGCGGCACCGGCGCGGCCGGAGCTGAGGCGGCCGGCGCGGCACCATCGGCGGGCGTCGGATGGCGATCGCAGCCGGCCAGCAATGCGGCGGCGGCGAACAACGGGAACAGGATGCGCGGGGTCATGCGAGGTCTCCGATATCGGTGTAAAGATCGCCGACGCGCCGTTTCAGCACGTCGCGCAGCGGCATGCGCAACTCATCCAGCGCGCGCCACGCCGCCTGCCCCAGCGCGTCGTCGCGGCACGGCAGGTAGGCTTCGGCGATGGGGATGCGCAGCTGGCAGTTTTCGTAGAGTTCGGTCAGCGGCACGTCGGCCAGGTCGCGCGCCAGCAGCCATTCGCCCTGCTCGGCACGGTTGAGCAGGCGGATGCGCTCCAGCTCGCACAGCAACTCCTGCACCAGCGAATCGGTCAGCATCGGTTCCAGCTGCAGGATCTGGTCTTCCTGCAGGCCGTGGCCGTCCTTGCGCGCCTGCGCGAAACGGCCGAGCAGGCGCAGCAAGGCGTAGATCTCGTAGCCGGCCGGCAGCCGCATCGACGCCGGCTGGTAGCGGAACGCGGCGATCGAGGAGGCCAGCGAGGCGCCGAGCAGGATCGCGATCCAGCTCAGGTAGGTCCACAGCAGGAAGATCGGCACGAACGCGACCGTGCCGTAGATGCGCTGGTAGGACTGGAAGCTGCCCAGGTACAGGCTCAATCCGCCCTTCACCAGCTCCAGCAGGGCCACCGCCAGCAGCGCGCCCGGCACCGCGTGGCGCAGCTTGACCGTGTGGTGCGGCACCACCCGGTACACCAGGGTGATGCAGGCGAACTCGATCAGCACCGGCGCCAGGCCCAGCGCCATCTGCGCCAGCAGCCGGCCTTCGCTGGTGCGGAACAGCGGCAGCGCGAAGAACCGTGCCGACGCCGCCAGCGAGGCCGCGGCCAGCAGCGCGCCCAGGGTCATCACTGTCCAGTACACCAGGAAGCGGGTCAGCCGCGGCCGCGCCGAGACCACCCGCCAGATCCGGTTGAAGGTCTGCTCGACGCTGTTCAAGGTGATCAGCAGCGACACCATCAGCGCGATCGTGCCGGCGCTGGTCAGCTGCCCGGCGCTAGCCGAGAACTGGCGCAGATAGGCTTCCACCGAACGCGCCGCGGCCGGCACGAAGTTGGAGAAGATGTAGTCGCTGAGCTTGTCGCTCCATTCGTCGAACACCGGGAACGCCGAGAGCACGCCGAACACCACCATCGCCAGCGGCACCAGCGCGAAGATCGTGGTGTAGGCCAGCGAGGCGGCGGCCTGGAACAGGCGGTCGTCGAGGAAGCGGTGCCACAGGAAACTGGCGAAGCTGCGCATCCGCGCGCGGTCGCGTACCCGCTCCGTCCAGAGATTGACCGTGTCCAAAGGCTGCATCGGGCAAGGGTACCCGATGCGCGCAGGCGCCGGCATCGCCGATACTGGCGGCCGTTCTGGTGCAAGCAAGCGAGGGCCGCATGGCCGAGATCCTGGTCCTGTACTACAGCCGTGGCGGTTCGGTGGCGCGCCTGGCGCGGCAGATCGCGCGCGGCGTCGGCGAGGTGCCCGGCATGGCCGCGCGCCTGCGCACCGTGCCGCCGGTGGCCGCCGTCACCCAGGCCAGCGCGCCGCCGGTGCCCGACAGCGGCGCGCCGTACGTGGACGCCAGCGACCTGCGCGACTGCGTCGGCCTGGCGCTGGGCAGCCCCACCCGCTTCGGCAACATGGCCGCGCCGGTCAAACACTTCATCGACGGCCTCGGCGCCGAATGGGCCAGCGCCACCCTGGCCGGCAAGCCGGCGGCGGTGTTCACCTCGACCGCATCGCTGCACGGCGGCCAGGAAGCGACCCTGCTGTCGATGCACCTGCCGCTGCTGCACCACGGCTGCGTGATCGTCGGCATTCCCTATACCGAGCCGCTGCTCAGCAGCACCCGCAGCGGCGGCACGCCGTACGGCGCCAGCCACGTCGCCGGCGCCGACGACGATCCGCAGCCCAGCGAAGAGGAAGCGCAGCTGGCGCGCGCGCTGGGGCGGCGCCTGGCCGGCATCGCGCAACGCCTGGTGGCGCCATGAGCGCGGCACGCTTGCGATACGCGCTGGGGGCGACGCTGCTGGTCCTGGCGCTGCTGTACGCGGCCTGGTTCCACGACGACCGCCACCGTCTCGCCGCGCTGCTGGTGTTCGCGCTGCCGCCGCTGCTGCTGGCGATCGGCGCGCTGCGCGGCTCGGCGGTGGCGCGCTTCTGGGCCGGCGTGTTCGGGCTGTTCTGGTTCAGCCACGGGGTGATGGCGGCCTGGAGCCATCCGCCGCAGCGCGCCTACGCCTGGGCCGAACTGCTGCTGGCGCTGCTGGCGATCGGCCTGTCCAGTGCGCCGGGCATTCGCGCGCGCTTCGCGCGCAAGCGCGGCGCGGCGGCGGCCGGCGACGACAAGCCCTGAACGGCGGCCGCCGGGCTGCCGCTATCATGGCGGCCTGCGCGGCCACGGCGGCGCCCCGTCATGCTCTAGGAACCGGCAATGGAAGAACTCCTGATCGTCACCACCGGCGGCACGATCGACAAGATCTACTTCGACGACAAGTCCGACTACCAGATCGGCGATCCGCAGATCGGCCAGATCCTCAAGGAACTGGGCGTAACCTTCCGCTTCACCGTGATCCCGATCATCCGCAAGGACTCGCTGCACATCACCGACGAAGACCGCGAACTGATCCGCGCCACCGTCGCCGCGCAGTCCGCGCGCCACGTGCTGCTGACCCACGGCACCGACTCGATGGTGCAGACCGGCAAGGTACTGCAGACCATCCCGGACAAGACCATCGTGATGACCGGCGCGCTGAATCCGGCGCGGTTCCGCGGCTCGGACGCGGAATTCAACATCGGCTGCGCGGTCGGCGCGGTGCAGTCGCTGCCGGCCGGTGTCTACATCGCCATGAACGGGCAGATCTGGGACCCGCAGAAGGTGCGCAAGAACGTGGCCGCGAACCGCTTCGAACCCGTCTGAGCCGCCATGTCCAAGGCCACCCGCGCAACCCGGGCGCTGGACGCCGCCGGCGTCGCCTACACCTTGCATCCCTACGACTACGAAGCCGAGGCCGGCGCGAAGGGCCTGCAGGCGGCGCAGGCGCTCGGCCTGCCGCCGGCGCGGGTGCTGAAGAGCCTGATGGCGTGGGTCGACAGCAGTGCGGTGTGCGTGGTGGTCCCGTCCGATCGCCGCGTGCAGCTGAAGAAGCTCGCCGCGGCCGGTGCCGGCAAATCGGCACGGATGATGGAGGTGGCCGAGGCCGAGCGCCGCACCGGCTACAAGGTCGGCGGCATCAGCCCGCTGGGCCAGCAGCGGCAGGCACCGGTGCTGATCGAGCAATCGGCGCTCGCTGCGGGCAGCGTGTGGTTCAACGCCGGGCAGCGCGGCCTGCTGCTGGAGATCGATGCCGGGCAGATACTGGACGTGTTGCAGGCGCGCGCCTGCGATCTGTGCGAGTGACGCGCGCGCGGAGCCTCATCGCCGCCCACTGACTTCCGCGATGCCGGTCAGGTTCACGACACCGCAACCCTTCCTTGCACCGATGCAGGCCGATGCGCCTGGCGCAGGCGTCGCATCAGCATCGGCCGCCTCGGCAAGCTACGCAAAAAAAACCCGCGCCGAGGCGCGGGCAATCGCATCTTCCTATCTGTCTCGAACGCTGCAGGCCGCCGATTCCGTTCGGGAACATGCGGCGCTTGCGCGGCGGCCGCGATGGCCGCCGCGCAGCGGGCGGATCAGTAGTTCGCGGTCAAGGTCACGCCCGAGAACGTGCTGTACGCCTTGACCCGCACGTAGTACGTGCCGGCGCTGGGCGCGTTGAAGGTGCAGGTCTCGTTGTTGCCGTTGAGGTACGGACGGCAGCCGTAGGTGGTGTCGGTCGGCGCGCTGCCCAGGCGCACGTACAGGTCGGCGTCGCCGCTTCCGCCGGCGATGGTGACGCTCAGCGAACTGGCCCCGCTCGGCACCACCACGGTGTAGTTCAGCTCGGCGCCGCTGCTGGCGCCCAGCCCGGTGACCGGCACCCCGTCCTGCAACTGGTTGCCGGGACCGGGGCCGGGACCGCCGCCGCCCAGCGCCGCGGTCACCGCGGCGTTGGCGTCGAGCAAGCCGGCGCCGCAGCCCTGCGAGCACGAGAAGCTGGCGGCGGTGTTCTTGATCGTCGTCTCGACCTGCGCCGGGGTCAGCGGCGACGGCGCGACCGACTGCATCAGCGCGACCACGCCCGCCACGTGCGGCGCTGCCATCGAGGTGCCGTTGTAGGACGCGTAGCTGGCGCTGCCCGGCGTGGTGGTGCCGGAATTGAGCGTGGACAGGATGCTCGAACCCGGCGCGGAGATGTCGATGCCGGTGCCGTAGTTCGAATAGCTGGCCTTGGCGCGCGAGGAGGTGGTGGCCGCGACCGCGATCACGTTGGCGCAGTTCGCCGGCACCGAGCCGGACACGTTCGCGCCGCTGTTGCCGGCCGCCACCACCACCGTGGTGCCGCGGCCCACCGCGCCGTTGATCGCGTTCTGGTAGGTGGCCGAGCAGGTGCCGCCGCCGCCGAGCGACATGTTGATCACCTCGGCCGGGGTGGTGTTGGCGGGCACCCCGCTGACCGTGCCGCCGGAGGCCCAGACGATCGCATCGGCGATGTCGGAGGTGTAGCCGCCGCAGCGGCCCAGCACGCGCACCGGCAGCACCTTGGCGCCGAACGCGGTGCCGGCAACGCCGACCGCATTGTTGGTCTGCGCGGCGACGGTGCCGGCCACGTGGGTGCCGTGCCAGCTGGAATTGGTCACCGGCGAGCCGCTGTAGCACTCGTTGGCCACCGGGTTCCAGTCGCCCTCGTCGGCCGGGTTGGCGTCGCGGCCGTCGCCGTCGCGCGAGACGAAGGTGTCGCTGATGAAGTCGTAGCCGGGCAGGATGTTGGCGTTGAGATCGGCATGGTTGGTGATGCCGGTGTCGATCACCGCCACCACCACGCCGCTGCCGGTGGCCTGGTCCCAGGCCGGGCGCACGTTGATGCCGGCGGTGCCGGTGCCGAAGGCCCACTGCGAGGACAGGCTGGGGTCGTTCGGGGTCAGCGTCGCGGTCATGATCCGGTCGAGCTCGACGTACTCCACGTTCGGGTCGGCGGCGAGCCGGCGCATCAGCATCTCGGCTTCCTTGGCGTCGAGCACCCGGTTGGCCTTGACCACTTCCGGGCCGATCGCCAGGCGCCGCAGCGAGGTCAGGCCGAGCGCGCGGCCGCTCCTGGCCGGCACCGCGGTCGCGGCGGAGGAGAGCGCGCGCTGCAGCGACGCCGGCGCCGCCAGTTCGGTGCTGCCATCGCGGTACTTGACGATGAAACGCTGCAGGGTGGGTTCGGAGGACAGCCCGGACAGGTTGACCTCGCCGGCGAAGGCCGGGGTCGCCAACAGCAGCGAACTCAGTGCCGACGCGCCCACCACCACCAGCCACGTGCGCTGACGCGAACGACGTTGCGAAATATCGGTCATCGGAACTTCCTTATCGTTGAATGGCCGCGAAGCGGCGATAGTTCGACGACGATGCGTTCGACGACGGCTGAACGCAGCATCAAGCCGAGAGGCCGGACCAGCCCCCTGTTGCCGTCCGTTCATCGAACCTAGTCAATTGCGCCGGTCAATACAATGGCGTATGGAGGGCTACCACTAGGAAATGCGTCGTCCAAAATGCCGTTCCGTGACGACCATCAACTGCGTTCAGCTGACCATTCCGCACTCGGCGCTGCACTGCGCCACGCCAACGTCACGCAAGAGACATGGAATGACACGCTGCGACCAAGGCAGGACATCGGTCGGCAGGCGCTGAAGTAGGCGCCGCGGTCAGGACTGGTCAGGGTGCAACGGCCGCGCATGGCGCTACGCCTGCAGGCGCTGGCGATCTGCCGGTATCGCGTGGTTGCGGCGATCCAACGGCAGCGAAGAACGAATGGCGGGCAGGACCGCCGCGCATCGGCGACGGCTTCACCGGGCTCCAAGGGCCGATGCCGCGGCAGCATTGCCGCAGCATCGGTACGTACCGCTCAGCCGTCCAGGCGCACCAGCCAACCGTGGCGGTCGGGCACGCGGCCGTACTGGATGTCGGTCAGTTCCTGGCGCAGCGACAGGGTCACCGCGCCGGCCGGCGCGGCCAGGTCGCCGACCGCGAAATCCTTGCCCTTCAGCTGCCCGATCGGGGTCACCACCGCGGCGGTGCCGCAGGCGAAGATCTCGGCGATCTCGCCGGAGGCCACGCCGTCGCGCCACTCGTCGATGGTCACCTGGCGCTCGACCACCTGCATGCCGCGGTCGCGCGCCAACTGCAGGATGCTGTCGCGGGTGATGCCCTCGAGGATGCTGCCGGACAGCGCCGGGGTGACCAGGCTGCCGTCGCGCATCACCAGGAACACGTTCATGCCGCCCAGTTCTTCCAGGTACTTGCCCTCGACCGGGTCCAGGAACAGCACCTGCGAGCAGCCCTGCGCCTGCGCCTGCTGCTGCGGCAGCAGCGAGGCGGCGTAGTTGCCGCCGCACTTGGCCGCGCCGGTGCCGCCCTTGGCCGCACGCGCGTAGTCGGTGGACAGCCAGATCGCCACCGGCGCCACGCCCTTGGCGAAGTAGGCGCCGGCCGGGCTGGCGATGACGTAATAGCCGGCCTTCTGCGCCGCGCGCACGCCCAAGAACGCCTCGTTGGCGATCATGAAGGGACGGAAGTACAGGCTGGTCTCCGGCGCCGACGGCACCCACGCGGCATCGACCGCGATCAGCTGGCGCAGCGATTCGACGAACAGCTCCACCGGCAGGTCCGGCAGCGCCAGGCGCTGCGCCGAGCGCTGCAGGCGCTTGCCGTTGGCCTCCGGGCGAAAGGTCCAGATCGAGCCGTCGGCATGGCGGTAGGCCTTGATGCCCTCGAAGATCTCCTGGCCGTAGTGCAGCACCGAGGCGGCCGGATCCAGCGCCAGCGGACCGTAGGGGCGGACCTGGGCGTCGTGCCAGCCCTGCTCGCGGTCCCATTCGATGGCGACCATGTGGTCGGTGAAGTAGTTGCCGAAGCCCGGCGCGGCGAGGATCTGCGCGCGCGCATCGGCGCTGCGTGCGGTCGTGGACGGGATCAGGCGGAACTGCGAAGACGGCTCGGTAGCGGACACCGGGGGTTTCCTGTGGTAGTCGAGGGACGGCCGTGCCGCTGCATCATCCAAGCGCAGCGGCGGCGCCTTGTCCCGGCCCCAGGTCGCGCGGTCGCGCGGGTCAGAGCATGCCGGTTTCGAGGCGCGCGGCCTCGGACATCATATGCCGGCCCCACGGCGGATCGAACACCAGCTCGACATCGGCCTCGGCGATGGTCGGGATCAGCTCCAGCTTGCTGCGCACGTCGTCGACCAGGATCTCACCCATGCCGCAGCCCGGCGCGGTCAGCGTCATCTTCACCTCGACCAGGCGCTGGCCGTCCTCGCGCGGCTGCACGCCGACTTCGTAGACCAGGCCCAGGTCGACGATGTTGAACGGGATCTCCGGATCGAAGCAGGTGCGCAGCTGCTGCCAGATCAGCGCCTCGACCTGCTCGTCGCTGGCGCCTTCCGGCAGGTCCAGGCCCGGCGGCGGTTCCTTGCCGATGGCGTCGCCGTCCTTGCCGGCGATGCGGAACAGGTTGCCCTCCACGAACACCGTGTAGCTGCCGCCCAGCGCCTGGGTGATATAGCCGTAGCTGCCGGCAGGCAGGGTCACCGCGTCGCCCTGCGGCACCATGACCGCCGCGCAATCGCGTTCGAATTGGACTGGTTCGCTGCTGCGTGAGTACATGGGGGCGATATGGGGGCAGGCCCCGCCGGTGCAAGTCGCCCAGTTTATCCGAGTGCGCGGGGTGCGTGCCGGAGGGTATCCTGTGCGGATTCTTCGGGAACATCGCATGCCGCCCTCCTCCACGCCGGCCAGGACCACGCACTGGCTATGGCCCTTGCTGCTGTGCCTGGGCTGCTTCACCGCCCTGATCGCCTGGATGCTGGTCGCCTTGAGCCTGGGCCATCAGGCCGGCTGGATGGCGGTGCCGGTGGCGCTGGAGATCGCGTGGATGCTGCGCCTGGGCACGCTGCCGCGCGGCAAGCTGCGCATCGCCGTGGCGGTGCTCGCCACCGCGCTGGTCATCGTCGCCGCCAACTGGGGCATCGCCGCCGCGCACATGGGCGCGGGACTGGGCCTGGATCCGTGGGATTCGTCGCTGAAGATGGGCGCGCGCTACGCGTGGACGCTGACCGTGCTGGCCAACCGCCCCGGCGACGTGCTGTGGCTGGGCATCGGCCTGGTCGTGGCGTATTTCAGCGCGCGCTGAGAGTAGTGGTCGCGGCTGAAGCCGCTCCTACAGTCAGTGCTCCCGCCCCCCTGTAGGAGCGGCTTCAGCCGCGACCGACACCCGGCCGGAGCGGCCAAGCATCGGTCGCCGCCGCCAGTTCAATGCCCGCCGTCCAGCGCCTTCAGTTCGCTGACCAGCGCGCCGGCCGCCTCGGCACCGTCGCCGTACAGCATGCGCGTGTTGTCGGCATAGAACAGCGCGTTCTCGATGCCGGCGAAACCGGTGCCCTTGCCGCGCTTGATCACGATGACGTTCTTGGAATTGACCACGTCCAGGATCGGCATGCCGAAGATCGGGCTGGCCGGATCGGTCTTGGCCACCGGGTTGACCACGTCGTTGGCGCCGATCACCAGCGACACGTCGGTGCTGGGGAACTCGGGATTGATGTCGTCCATGTCGGCGATCAGGTCGTAGGGCACGCCGGCCTCGGCAAGCAGCACGTTCATGTGCCCGGGCATGCGCCCGGCCACCGGGTGGATCGCGAACTTGACCTTGACCCCGCGCTCGATCAACCGCTGCGCCAGCTCCCAGATCTTGTGCTGCGCCTGCGCCACCGCCATGCCGTAGCCGGGCACGATCACCACGCGCTCGGCGTAGGCCATCATCGCCGCCACGTCGCCGGCCTCGATCGGCTTCTGCGCGCCGCTGATCTCCTGCGCCTGGCCGCCGCCGCCGAAGTTGGAGAACAGCACGCCGCTGATCGGCCGGTTCATCGCCTTGGCCATCAGCCGGGTCAGCAGGATGCCGGCCGCGCCGACCATCATGCCGGCGATGATCAGCGCCTCGTTGCCGAGCACGTAGCCTTCGAATGCCACCGCCAGGCCGGTGAAGGCGTTGTACAGCGAGATCACCACCGGCATGTCGGCGCCGCCGATCGGCAGCGTCATCAGCACGCCCAGTGCCAGCGCGACCGCGAAGAAGGCCACGATCGCCACCGGGCTTAGGCCGATCGCCGCCCACGCGCCCAGGCCCAGCATCGCCACGAACACCAGCAGGTTGAACGCCTGCTGGCCGGGGAAGGTCACGCGCTTGTCCAGCCGCCCGTCGAGCTTGGCCCAGGCGATGATCGAGCCGGACAGCGAGATCGCGCCGATCGCCGAACCGACGATGGCCAGCGCCAGCGTGGTCGCATCGGGCTGGCGCGCGGCCAGCGCGGCGATCGCGCTCTCGCTCCAGTGCGAGGTGTCACGGTGCGCCAGGAACGAGAAGCGCAGCAGTTCCACCGCCCCGATCGCCGCCGCCGAGCCGCCGCCCATGCCGTTGTACAGCGCGACCATCTGCGGCATGTCGGTGATGGCGACCTTCTTGGCCGAGATCCACGCCGCGCCGGTGCCGATCACCAGCGCCAGCAGGATCAGGGTCAGGTTGTGCAGGCCGGGCAGGAAGAAGGTGGCGGCGGTCGCCAGCAGCATGCCGAACCCGGCCCAATGGATGCCGCTGCGCGCGGTCTTGGGCGAAGCCATGCGCTGCAGGCCGAGCAGGAACAGGGTGGCGGCCACCAGGTAGCTGGCCTTCACCAGCCAGGACAGTGCTTCGGTCGTGCTCATGCGTGTCCCCCGATCAGCATGTCCGCCGGATCGCGCGCGCGGTCCAGGCGATGGTGCTCGAACATCTCGATGGCGGTCTTCAGCAGCCCCACCATGCCCAGGCCGAACGCGACCAGACCCAGCGACAACTGGTTCAGCGGCGTGGAACTCGCCAGGTAGGCGCCGACCAGGCCGATCACGATCGGCACCAGCGCCTCGATCGAGAGCAGCCACAGCGCCAGGCGCCCCTTGCGCGGGTCCTGCCAGATCGAATGCGAGATCTTGTTCTGGGTACGGGTGGGATCCTGCAGCGACGACAGGCCGACACCGACACCGGCATACAGCAGCGCGTAGTTCCAGTCGTCGAACACGCCGGCCATGCCGTTGAACAGCGGCCTGGCGGCGTAGATGGCGGCGGCGACCATCGCCGGGTACTGCAGGTAGCTCAGCATCTGGAACCACGCCCTGGGCCCCAGCGGCCGCGCCGAGCTCATGGCTTGTCTCCGGGCTTCTTCGAGCTCTTGAACATCTCCAGCATGCGCTCGGTGACCACGTAGCCGCCGGCGGCGTTGCCGGCGCCGAGCAGCACGGCGAGGAAGCCCACCGCCTTCTCCAGCGTGGTATCGGCATGGCCGAGCACCACCATCGCGCCGATCAGCACGATGCCGTGGATGAAGTTGGAACCGGACATCAGCGGGGTGTGCAGGATCACCGGCACCCGCGAGATGATCACATGTCCGGCGATGGCCGCCAGCATGAAGATGTACAACGCCACGAACCCGTCGCTCATTCTCGCTCTCCCGGGCGCCGCGCCCGACCGTCGCAATCATAACCGCGTGCTGAATCCATGGGCGACAGCTGTGCGCCTCCGGTTCAAGGCGCGCGGCCCGGCGCCGGTCAACCGCGGCGGCGGCCAAGCGTTATCCACGGTATCCCCGCGCCAGGAAGCTAAGCTGTGCTGGTGAGCACGCCCGCCCTCGACCCCTCATCGACCGATCCGGAGACCGACGACGCGCCGCGTCCGCTGCCGGTGTCGCTGGACGCGTTCCTGGCCGAGATCGGCCCGCGCGCGTTCCGCTTCGCCGAGGCCGGGCTGCGCCAGCGCGAGGATGCGCTGGATGCGGTGCAGGACGCGATGATCAAGCTGCTCGCCTATCGGGAGCGTCCGGCGCAGGAATGGACGCCGCTGTTCTGGAGCATCCTGCGCCGGCGCATCATCGACCTGCAGCGCCGCCGCGGCTTCCGCCTGCGCTTCTGGGCGCCGACCAGCGAGCGCAGCGAGGACAGCCAGCCGGACTGGGCCGACGAAGGGCCGAGCCCGGCGCAACGCCACGAGCAGCGGCAGACCCATGCGCGGCTGGTGACGGCACTGCGCGCGTTGCCGGCGCGACAGCGCGAAGCCTTCACCCTGCGCGTGCTCGAGGAGCTGGACGTGGCCACCACCGCGCGCGCGATGGGCTGCTCCGAAGGCTCGGTCAAAACCCACCTGTCGCGCGCCCGCGAGGCGTTGCAGAAACACCTGGAGGACATCCGGTGAAACCCGACACCCCCCCTTCCGCCGCGTTCGATGCGCAGATGCGACGCGCGCACCAGGCCTCGCTGCAGGCCCTGCCGGCGCAGACCCTGGCGCAGCTGCGCGCCGCGCGCCACGACGCCGCACGCCGCCACGCCGCCACGCCGCGGCGCTGGGGCTGGCTGCTGGCGGCGGCGCCGGCGGTGCTAGGCGCCGCGTTCGGCATGCACCTGCTGCTGCGTCCGACACTGCCCCCGTCGCTGCCGGTGGCGAGCGTCGCCAGCGCTCCCGCGGCGGCTGCGCTGCCCGCCGGCGCCACCGCGCAAGGCGACGGCGACGACGCCGTGGCCGGCCTGCTCGAAGAAAATCCCGACCTGTACCTGTGGCTGGGCTCCGATACCTCGCTGGCGATGGAATGAACACGATGAACCGCCTGATCCGCATGTCCCTGGCGCTGGCCCTGCTGGCCGGCGCCCCGCTGGCGGCCTTCGCCGCGCCGCCGCCACCACCGCCGCCCCCGGATGAAGAAGCCGACACGCGGCCGCCGCTGCCGGACTGGGAACACCTGAGCGCGCAGCAGCGCGAGCTGCTGATCGCGCCGATGCGCCAGCGCTGGAACGATGCGCCGCAGCAGCGGCGCCGGATGTTCGAACACGCGCAACGCTGGCAGGCGATGACGCCCGAGCAGCGCGAGCGCGCGCGCAAGGGCGCCCGCCGCTACGAGGACATGAGCCCGCAGCAGCGCGAAGAGGCGCGCGTGCTGTTCGAACGCATGCGCGCGCTGCCGCCGGAGCAGCGCAAGGCGCTGCGCGATCGCTGGGAGGCGATGACCCCGCAGCAACGCGACGCCTGGATCAAGGCCAACGCCGGCCCCGACGCCAGACCTGCGCCGGGTTCGAGGTGAGCGTCCTGCGAGCGCATCGAGACGACCGCAGCGTTTTTCGGAGCCGTTTGCAGACTGTCGCTGCGACCGACGGGTGATCCCGGGCATCAGCCGCGACGAGGACGACCGAGCGAACAAGGGCCGTCGCCGATCGAATCCGTCGCGATTAAAACCGCGACATCGCACCATCGTCCGGGTCGGAAATACACAAGCCTGACGACCCAACGGTTTCGCCCAGGAGCGTGCTGCTGGGGCCAGTTGTAGGAGCGACTTCAGTCGCGACACTTCGCGGGAGATCCGCGGCCGGCGACTGGTGCGGTGTGGGAGCGACTGGTGTGGGAGCGACTTCAGTCGCGACGGGCGTTACCGGTAGAGCCCGTCGCGACTGA
>NZ_JAYIQP010000031.1:0-30658 GCF_035026585.1 Xanthomonas sp. WHRI 7945 | reverse complement strand
CACCGCTTCGTTCGTCGCGACTGAAGTCGCTCCCACAGTGGGCTTGCGGCGAGCTGGCTGGGTGCATTGTGGGAGGGACTTCAGTCCCGACGCTGTCCGAAGCCGTTGAACGCACCGCTTTGCTCGTCGCGACTGAAGTCGTTCCCACAGTGGGCTTGCGGCGAACTGGCTGGGTGCACTGTGGGAGGGACTTCAGTCCCGACGCTGTCCGAAGCCGTTGAGTTCACCACTTCGCTCGTCGCGACTGAAGTCGCTCCTACAGTGGGCTTGCGGTGAGCTGGCTGGGTGCACTGTGGGAGGGACTTCAGTCCCGACGCTGTCCGAGGCCGTTGAGCTCACCGCTTCATTCGTCGCGACTGAAGTCGCTCCCACAGGGAGGCTCTTGCAGCGGCTCGCTTGTGGTTTGCCCGAGTGGAAGACGCTCAGTGCGAATCGCGCGCCACGTCGGCGCCGCTGCCGCCCACCAGGAAATCCAGGTCCGCGCCCAGGTGCGCCTGCTGCACGTGTTCCACGTACAGCTTGCTCCAGCCGCGCAGCGGGGTCGGCAGCGGGGTCCATTCGCTGCGCCGGCGCAGCAGTTCCTCGTCGCTGACCTCCAGGTGCAGCGAGCGCCCGGGCACGTCCAGTTCGATGATGTCGCCGTCGCGCACCAGCGCCAGCGTGCCGCCGGTGGCGGCTTCGGGCGAGGCGTGCAGGACCACGGTGCCGTAGGCGGTGCCGCTCATGCGCGCATCGGAGATGCGCACCATGTCAGTGACGCCGGCGCGCAGCAGTTTCGGCGGCAGCGGCATGTTGCCGACCTCGGCCATGCCCGGGTAGCCGCGCGGGCCGCAGTTCTTCAGCACCATGATGCAGTCGGCGTCGATGTCCAGGGCTTCGTCGTCGATGCGTGCCTTCATGTCCTCGATGCTCTCGAACACCACCGCGCGACCGCGGTGCCGCAGCAGGTGCGGCGAGGCGGCGGAGGGCTTGATCACCGCGCCGTCCGGCGCCAGGTTGCCGCGCAGCACGGCGATGCCGGCCTGCTCGCGGAACGGCGTGTCCAGCGCGTGGATCACCTCGCGGTTCCAGCACGGCGCATCGGTCACGTTCTCGCCGAGGGTGCGGCCATTGACGGTGAGGGCGTCCAGGTTCAGCTCCTCGCCGAGTTCGCGCATCACCGCCGGCAGTCCGCCGGCGTAGTAGAAATCTTCCATCAGGTACTGGCCGGACGGTTTCAGGTTGACCAGGCACGGCAGCCGCGAGCCCAACTGATCCCAGTCGTCCAGGCTCAGCTGTACGCCCAGGCGCCCGGCGATGGCGAGCAGGTGGATCACCGCGTTGGTGGAGCCGCCGATCGCCGCGTTGACCTTGATCGCGTTCTCGAACGCGTGCCGTGTCAGCACCTGCGACATGCGCAGGTCTTCCTCGACCATCTGCACGATGCGCCGGCCGCTGAGCCGCGCCAGCCGCGCGCGGCGCGCATCGACGGCGGGGATCGCGGCGTTTTCCGGCAGCGAGATGCCCAGCGCCTCGACCATGCTGGCCATCGTCGAGGCGGTGCCCATGGTCATGCAGCTGCCCTTGGAGCGCTGCATGCAGGCCTCGGCCTCGACGAACTCGTCCTGGCTCAAGGTGCCGGCGCGGACCATCTCCGACATCTGGATCACGCCGGTGCCCGACCCCAGCGGCTGCCCACGCCAGTTGCCCGACAGCGACGGGCCGCCGGACAGGCCGATGGTCGGCAGGTCCACGCTGGCCGCGCCCATCAGCAGCGACGGGGTGGTCTTGTCGCAGCCCATCAGCAGCACCACGCCGTCCAGCGGATTGGCGCGGATCGATTCCTCCACGTCCATGCTGGCCAGATTGCGGAACAGCATCGCGGTGGGCAGCATCTGCGTCTCGCCCAGCGACATCACCGGGAACTCCAGCGGAAAGCCGCCGGCCTCGTAGACGCCGCGTTTGACGTGCTCGGCCAGTTCGCGCAGGTGGCCGTTGCACGGGGTCAGTTCCGACCAGGTGTTGCAGATGCCGATCACCGGGCGTCCGTCGAACATGTCGTGCGGGTGGCCTGCGCTCTTGAGCCAGCTGCGGTAGTAGAAACCCTGCTTGCCTTCGCGACCGAACCACGCCTGGCTGCGGCGGACCGGTTTGGTGGGTGAGCCCATGCTGGCGGAATCCTCGAGACCTGATCGGCCCGGATCGGTGCCTGCGCGGCGTCGCCCGGGTGCTTTACGTCGGCGATGCTAGCGGGCATATTGATACATGAAAAATAACAAATATCTGAATTCAGATATTTCTTTTCGTATATCAAAATCCTATCCACCTAGAGCGAAACGGCATGGACAACACGGCAAGCGCGGCGGCTCCGAATACCGGCAACGCAACCTACGGCAGCCTGCGCGGGCGCCGCGTCTTCATCACCGGCGGCGGTTCGGGCATCGGTGCGGCCCTGGTCGAGGCCTTCGCCGGGCAGGGCGCGCAGGTCGCCTTCGTCGATGTGGCGGCCGAGGCCAGCGCGGCGCTGGCCGAGCGCTTGGCCGCGGCCGGCCTGGCCAGGCCGTGGTGGCGCCGCTGCGACGTCACCGACGTGGCCGCGCTGCAGGCGGCGCTGGGCGAGGCCGCCGCCGAGCTGGGCGATTTCCACGTGCTGCTGAACAACGTCGGCAGCGACGACCGGCATGCGCTGGACGCGGTGACCCCGGAATACTGGGAGCGCTGCGTGGCGATCAACCAGCGTGCCGCGTTCTTCGCGATCCAGGCGGTGGTGCCGGGCATGAAGCGGCTCGGCGGCGGTGCGATCGTCAACCTCGGCTCCACCGGTTGGCAGAGCAAGACCGGCGGCTATCCGGTCTACGCCACCGCCAAGTCGTCGGTGAACGGGCTGACCCGCGGCCTGGCGCGCGAACTGGGTGCGGCGCGGATCCGGGTCAACGTGCTGACCCCGGGCTGGGTGATGACCGAACGCCAGGTCACGCTGTGGCTGGACGAGGCCGGCGAGCGCGAGCTGGCGCGCAACCAGTGCCTGCCGGACAAGGTGATGCCCGAGGACATCGCGCGCATGGCGCTGTTCCTGGCCTCGGACGAGGCGCGTGCGATCACGGCGCAGGAGTTCGTGGTGGATGCGGGGTGGACATGAGCGGCGGGTGCGGCGCTGACAGGTAGGAGGGGCTTGGGCCCGGGCCGATCACTGAAACGATCGCGATTCCAGGCTCCGCTCGTCGCGACTGAAGTCGCTCCCACAGGGACTTGCGGCACGCCCGCTGGATGCACTGTAGGGAGAGGCTTCGGTCCCGTCGCTTTGGCGGCGCGCATGCTCCGCGGCTGCGTTCGGTCGCGGCTGAAGCCGCTCCTGCAGGGGGCTTGTGGTTGGCTGGCTGGGTGCACTGTAGGACGGGCTTCGGCCCCGACCTCATCCTCCCGTTTGCGCATCCGCCGGCGCCAGCGCTTCCTCGGCCGGTGCGACATAGCCGTACGCCGGTCCGGCCGCATCGCGCAGCGCCTGCAGCATGATCCGTGCGCCCGGCGACAGCAGCCAGTCGGTGCGGGTGACGATGCCGAATGCGTCCATCCGGCACGACAGTTCCACCGGCACGATCGCCACGCTGCCGTGGTCGGCGAAATGCCGGGCCACGTCCACCGGCACCACCGCCAGGTAGTCGCCATGGCGCAGCAGCTGCGGCAGCACCACCAGCGCCGAGGTCTCCACCACCCGCTTCGGCGGCTCCAGCCCGGCGTTCTGGAACATCAGTTCGAAGCGGTGGCGCAGCACGCTGCCGTCCGGCGGCACGATCCAGCCGGCGGCGGCCAGTTCGCGCAGCGCCGGTCGCGGCATCGCCAGCAGCGGGTGGCCGGGGCGGGCGATCGCGCACACCTCTTCCTCGGCCAGCGCCTGGTAGTGCAGGTTGCGCTTGTCGTGGCGCGCGAACAGCCGCGCCACCACGATGTCCAGCTTGTTCTGCGCCAGCTGCTCCAGCAGCACGTCGCTGCCGTCCACGCGCAAGGCCACGCGCAGCAGCGGATGCTGCTCGGTGACCTGCGCCAGCGCGGCCGGCAGCAGGGTCATCGCCGGCCCGGCGATCGCGCCGACGCTGACGCTGCCGAAATAGCCAGCCTTCAGCGCCTCGATCTCGGCGCCGGCCTCGCCCAGGCTGGACAGGGCGATGCGCGCATGGCGGATCATCGCCTCGCCGTACCAGGTCGGGCGCATGCCGCGCGGCAGGCGCTCGAACAGCGGCACCGCCATCATGTCCTCCAGGTCCTTGAGCAGCTTCGACGCCGCTGGCTGCGACATGTTCAAGGTCTCGGCGGCGCGGTGGATGTTGCCTTCCTCCTCGATCGCCAGCAGCAGCATCAATTGCCGGGTCTTCAGGCGGGCGCGGACGAACCAGGGCGTGGCGGTAGGCATGGCGGCCCAATGCATATGAATGTTCGTATACATTAAGCCAAAAACGATATTTGTTGCATATGGGTCGCCCGGCCAGAATGGAACCCGCATCCGCCGCGGCGGCGTTCCCTGCCGCCGCGCCGCTGTTTCGTATTTCCGACAGGCGACCGATTCATGCGATTGATCCAACTGCTCGACGAGTCCGGCAACCCCAGCGTGGGCGTGGTGGACGTGGCCGGCACCCAGGTGCGCCTGCTGCGCGAAGTCGACTCGACCTATGCGCTGGCCAACGCCGCGCTCGCCGCCGGCACCACGCTGGACGACTACGCCACGCATCAGCTCGGCGACATCGTGCTCGACTATGCCGAACTGCTGGCCAACCACCGCGTGCTGTCGCCGCTGACCCATCCGGACCCGGCGCACTGCCGCGTCACCGGCACCGGCCTGACCCACCTGGGCAGCGCCGCGACCCGCGACGCGATGCACCAGAACCTGCAGCAGCAGGCCGACCAGGGCACGCTCACCGATTCGATGAAGATCTTCCAGCTCGGCGTGGAAGGCGGCATCCCGCGCGACGGCCAGCCCGGTGCGCAGCCGGAATGGTTCTACAAGGGCGATGGCAGCATCCTGGTCGCGCCGGGCGCGCCGCTGCCGTCGCCGGACTTCGCGCTGGACGGCGGCGAGGAGCCGGAGCTGGTCGGGCTGTACGTGATCGGCGCCGACGGCGTGCCGTACCGGCTCGGCTTCGCGCTCGGCAACGAGTTCTCCGACCACGTCACCGAGCGCCAGAACTACCTGTACCTGGCCCATTCCAAGCTGCGCGCCTGCGCGGTCGGCCCGGAGCTGCGCAGCGGCGAGCTGCCGCGCGACCTGCGCGGCAGCAGCCGCATCCGCCGCGGCGAGGCGGTGATCTGGGAGAAGCCGTTCGTCACCGGCGAGGCCAACATGTGCCACTCGCTGGCCAATCTGGAATACCACCACTTCAAGTACGCTGCGCATCGCGTGCCCGGCGACGTGCACCTGCACTTCTTCGGCACCGCCACGCTGAGCTTCGCCGACGGCGTGCAGGCCGAGCCGGGCGACCGCTTCGAGATCGAACTGCCGGAGCTGGGCGCGGCCCTGGTCAATCCGCTGCAGCGGGTGGCGGCCGGGTTCGCACTGGGCGGCGTGCGCGCGCTGTAACCGAGCAAGGGAGAACGACATGAGCCAGCGTTTCCAGAGCTATATCGACGGCCAGTGGGTGGCCGGCAGCGACATCGCGGCGGACGAGAATCCATCCGACCTGTCCGCACCGGTGGGCGAGGTCGGCAGCGTCGATGCCGACGCGGTGCGCGGCGCGATCGCCGCGGCCAACGCGGCGCAGGCCAAGTGGGCGGCGAGCACGCCGCAGCAGCGCGCCGACGCGCTGGACTTCGTCGGCAGCGAGATCCTGGCGCGCAAGCAGGAGCTGGGCACGCTGCTGGCCTCCGAAGAAGGCAAGACCCTGCCGGAGAGCATCGGCGAGGCCGCGCGCGCCGGGCAGATCTTCAAGTTCTTCGCCGGCGAGGCGCTGCGCATTCCCGGCGAGAAACTCGCCTCCACCCGTCCCGGCGTGGACGTGGAGATCACCCGCGAGCCGGTCGGCACGGTCGGCATCATCGCGCCGTGGAATTTCCCGCTGGCGATCCCGGCGTGGAAGATCGCCCCGGCGCTGGCCTACGGCAACACCGTGGTGTTCAAGCCGGCCGAGATCGTGCCCGGCTGCGCCTGGGCGCTGGCCGAGATCCTCAGCCGCGCCGGTCTGCCCAGCGGGGCATTCAACCTGGTGATCGGCAGCGGCCGCACCGTCGGCCAGGCGCTGGTCGACGACCGTGGCATCGACGCCTTGAGCTTCACCGGCTCGGTGCCTACCGGCAACCATCTGCTCAAGCAGGCCGCCGCGCGCGGGCTGAAGATCCAGCTGGAAATGGGCGGCAAGAATCCGCTGGTGGTGCTGGCCGATGCGGACCTGGACCTGGCGGTGGAGATCGCGGTCAACGGCGCGTACTTCTCCACCGGCCAGCGTTGCACCGCATCGAGCCGGCTGATCGTCGAGCGTGCGGTGTACGACGAATTCGTCGCGCGGGTCAGCAAGCGTCTGGCCACGCTGAAGATCGGCCATGCGCTGACCCCGGGCATCGACATCGGCCCGGTCGCCAGCGCCAGCCAGTTCGAACAGGACCGCGACTACGTGCGCATCGCCCAGGAAGAGGGCGCCGAGCTGGTGTACGGCGGCGACGCGCTGGAATGCGAGCACCAGGGCCACTACATGCGCCCGGCGCTGATCGCCGCGCAGCCGCAGCACCGCATCGCGCGCGAGGAAGTGTTCGGGCCGGTCGCGGCGGTGATGCCGGCCGACGACTACGAGCATGCGCTGGCGCTGGCCAACGACACCGAATTCGGCCTGTGCGCCGGCATCGCCACGCGCTCGCTGAAGCACGCCACGCATTTCAAGCGGCATGCGCAGGCCGGCATGGTGATGGTCAACCTGCCCACCGCCGGGGTCGATCCGCACGTGCCGTTCGGCGGGCGCAAGGCCTCCAGCTACGGCCCGCGCGAGCAGGGCCGCTATGCGGTGGAGTTCTATACGACGGTCAAGACGGCCTATACATTCGCGGGATGAACTGATCGATCCACTCGCGCGCCTGCCTGGGAGGGTGGGCGGCCGCCGCGGCCAGAGCGCCGCGCGACCGCCAGCGTGCAACGAACGAGGAAGGGTTATGCAGAAGTCGGGAGTGCGTGCGGCGGTACTGGGGATGGCGGTGCTGCTGGGCGCGGCGTTGAGCGCGTGTTCCGGCGGCGGCAAGGACGCGGCCGGCAAGCCGGGCCAGATCACGGTCGGTTTCAGCCAGGTCGGCGCCGAGAGCGAGTGGCGCACCGCCAACACCGCGTCGGTCAAGCAGGCGATCGAGCAGGCGGGGATGAAACTGAAGTTCTCCGATGCGCAGCAGAAGCAGGAGAACCAGATCAAGGCGCTGCGCTCGTTCATCGCCCAGCGCGTGGACGTGATCGCGTTCTCGCCGTTGGTCGAATCCGGCTGGGAAACCGTGTTGCGCGAGGCCAAGGCCGCGAACATCCCGGTGGTGCTGACCGACCGCGCGGTCAAGGTCTCCGACGACACGCTGTACACCACGCTGATCGGCTCGGATTTCGTCGAGGAAGGGCGCAAGGCCGGGCGGTGGCTGCTCGAGCAGTCGCCGCTGAAGGACGGCGATAAGCCGGTGCGCATCGTCGAGCTGCAGGGAACCGTCGGCTCGGCGCCGGCCATCGACCGCATGAAAGGCTTCAAAGAGATCATCGCCGCCAACCCGCGCTTCCAGGTGGTGCGCTCGCAGAGCGGCGACTTCACCCGCGCCAAGGGCAAGGAAGTGATGGAGGCGTTCCTGAAGTCGGAGGGGCGCAACATCGACGTGCTCTACGCGCACAACGACGACATGGCGATCGGCGCGATCCAGGCGATCGAGGAAGCCGGGCTGAAGCCCGGCAAGGACATCCTGGTGATCTCCATCGACGGGGTGAAGGGTGCGTTCGAGGCGATGCAGGCCGGCAAGCTCAACGTCACCGTCGAATGCAATCCGCTGCTCGGCCCGCAGCTGGTGCAGGCGATCCGCGACGTCAAGGCCGGCAAGCCGTTGCCCAAGCGCATCGTGGTCGAGGAATCGGTGTACACCCAGGAGCAGGCCGCCGCCGAGCTGCCCAATCGCAAGTACTGACGGAGCGCCGCCGATGAACCCGGTCGTGCTGCACGCGCAGGGCCTGAGCAAGGCCTACGCCGGCGTCGCCGCGCTGGACGACGTGGCGCTGTGCCTGCGCCGTGGCGAGATCCATGCGCTGATGGGCCAGAACGGCGCCGGCAAGTCGACCCTGATCAAGCTGCTGACCGGCGTGGTCGCGGCCGATGCCGGGCGCATGGCGCTAGGCGGCGACGCGATCGCGCCGAGCTCGCCGTTGCAGGCGCAGCAGCTGGGCATCAGCACGGTGTACCAGGAAGTGAACCTGTGCCCAAACCTGTCGGTGGCCGAGAACATCTTCGCCGGCCGCTATCCGTTGAAGGGTTGGCCGCGGCGCATCGACTGGCGCCGCGTCGAGCGCGAGGCGCACGAGGGCCTGCAGCGCCTGGGCGTGGACATCGACGTGCGCCGCGCGCTGTCCAGCTACCCGGTGGCGGTGCAGCAGATGGTGGCGATCGCGCGCGCGCTGAGCGTGTCGGCGCGGGTGCTGATCCTCGACGAGCCGACCTCCAGCCTCGACGAAGGCGAGGTCGCCGAACTGTTCCGGGTCATGCGCGCGCTGCGCGAGCAGGGCATGGCGATCCTGTTCGTGACCCACTTCCTCGACCAGGTGTACGCGGTCTCCGACCGCATCAGCGTGCTGCGCAACGGCCGCCTGGTCGGCGAATATCTGGCGGCGGAGCTGCCGGCGCCGCGGCTGATCGCAGCGATGGTCGGTCGCGAAGTGGACGTGGCCGCGGCCGCCGCCGCCGCGGTGCACGTCGCGGCGCCGGAACACGCGCCGGTGCTGCTGCAGGCGCAGGGCCTGGGCCGCCGCGGTCAGCTGCATCCGGTCGACCTGCAGTTGCGCCGCGGCCAGGTGCTGGGCCTGGCCGGCCTGCTCGGCGCCGGCCGCACCGAACTGGCGCGGCTGCTGTTCGGCCTGGACCGCGCCGATTGTGGCCATGTGTCCATCGACGGCCAGGAGGTGGCGCTGCGTGGCCCGCCCGACGCGATCCGCCACGGCCTGGCGCTGTGCCCGGAAGAGCGCAAGACCGACGGCATCGTCGCCGAGCTGTCGGTGCGCGAGAACATCGTGCTGGCGCTGCAGGCGCGCATGGGCCTGCGCCGCTTCCTGCCGCTGGCCGAGCAGTTGCGCATCGCGCAGGGCTACGTGGACGTGCTGGGCATCAAGACCGCGAGCCTGGAAACGCCGGTCGGCCTGCTGTCCGGCGGCAACCAGCAGAAAGTGGTGCTGGCGCGCTGGCTGGCGACGCGGCCGCGGCTGCTGATCCTCGACGAACCCACCCGCGGCATCGACATCGCCGCCAAGCAGGACATCATGACCCGCATCCTGGCGCTGGCCCGCGAGGGCATGGCGGTGTTGTTCATTTCCGCCGAGGTCGCCGAGATCGAGCGCATCGCCGACCGCATCGCGGTGCTGCGCGAACGCCGCCTGGTCGGCGAACTGCCGGGCGGCTGCGGCGAGCGCGCGGTGTTCGACCTGATCGCCGGGAGCGCGGCGGCATGAGCGCGGCGGCCACGCCGTCTTCGACCGCGCCGCGGCTGCCGGCGCGCATCGTCGCCCACCCGCTGTTCTGGCCGCTGGCGACGCTGGCGCTGCTGCTGCTCGGCAACGGCCTGTGGAATCCCGGCTTCCTGGCGCTGCAATGGCGCGACGGGCATCTGTACGGCAACTTGGTCGACATCGGCAACCGCGCCGCGCCGCTGGCGCTGGTCGCAATGGGCATGACCCTGGTGATCGCGGTGCGCGGCCTGGACATCTCGGTCGGCGCGGTGGTGGCGATCGCCGCGACGGTGGCGGCGTGGATGATCGGCGGCGGCGAGCACAGCCGCTTCCCGCTGTGGGCGGTGATCGTGGCCCCGTTGCTGGTCGCCGCCGCGTGCGGGTTGTGGAATGGGCTGCTGGTGGTCAAGGTCGGCATGCAGCCGATCATCGCCACGCTGATCCTGATGGTGGCCGGGCGCGGCGTCGCCCAGCTGATCGGCGACGGCCAGATCCTGACCATCTACTACCCGCCGTATTTCTATCTGGGCAACGGCTTCCTGTTCGGGCTGCCGTTCGCGCTGTTCGTGGTCGCGGCGGTGTTCGTGGTGTTGCAGCTGCTGCTCGGGCGCACCGCGCTGGGCCTGTTCGTGCGCGCGATCGGGCACAACCCGCGCGCGGCGCGCGTGGCCGGGGTCAAGGCGCGGCTGATCGCGGTGCTGCTGTACGTGTTCTGCGCGTTCAGCGCCGGCCTGGCCGGGCTGCTGATCAGCTCCAACGTCAAGAGCGCCGACGCCAACAACGCCGGCCAGCTGATGGAACTGGACGCGATCCTGGCGGTCACCCTCGGCGGCACGCTGCTCGACGGCGGCCGCTTCAGCCTGGCCGGCAGCCTGATCGGCGCGCTGATCATCCAGACCCTGACCGCGACCATCTACGCGATCGGCGTGCCGGCGCAGGTCAACATGCTGATCAAGGCGCTGCTGGTGTTCGCAGTGATGCTGCTGCAATCGCCGCAGTTCCGCGCCAGCGTGCGCGGCTGGGTGCGGCGTCCGGACTCGGGAGCGGGGCGATGAGCGCGGCCGGTGTGCCGATCCAGGACGCGCGCGGCCTGCGCCGCGCCGGCACGCTGCTGCACGGCGCGCGCCTGCCGCTGGCGATCACCGTGGCCCTGTTCGTGGCCATGGCCGGCGCCGGCGGCGTGCTCTACGACGGCTTCCTGTCGCCGCAGGTGTTCGCCAATCTGCTGATCGACAACGCCTTCCTGTGCATCGCCGCGGTCGGCATGACGTTCGTGATTCTGAGCGGCGGCATCGACCTGTCGGTGGGCGCGGTGATCGCCTTCACCACGGTGCTGTCGGCCTCGCTGGTGCAGCGCCACGGCTGGTCGCCGCTGGCGGCGATTCCGCTGGTGCTGCTGCTCGGCGCGCTGTTCGGCGCGTTCATGGGCATGCTGATCCAGCGCTACCGGCTGCAGCCGTTCGTGGTGACCCTGGCCGGCATGTTCCTGGCGCGCGGCGCCAGCTATCTGATCAGCGTCGATTCGATTCCGATCGACGATGCGCTGTACGTGGCCATCGCCCAGGTGCGGGTGCCGATCGGCGCCGGCGCCTCGCTGTCGATCGGCGCGCTGGTCGCGCTGGCCATGGTGGCGCTGGGCATGTGGCTGGCGCATAGCACACGCTTTGGCCGCTGCGTGTATGCGCTGGGCGGCAGCGAAGTCTCGGCGCGGCTGATGGGCCTGCCGGTGGCCGCCACCCAGGTCAAGGTCTACGCCTTCAGCGGGTTCTGCTCGGCGCTGGCCGGAGTGGTGTGCACGTTCTACATGCTGTCCGGCTACAGCCTGCATGCGCTGGGCCTGGAGCTGGACGCGATCGCCGCGGTGGTGATCGGCGGCACGCTGCTGGCCGGCGGCAGCGGCTACGTGATCGGCACGCTGTTCGGCGTGCTGATCCTGGGCGTGATCCAGACCCTGATCGTGTTCGACGGCACGCTCAGCTCGTGGTGGACACGCATCGTGATCGGCGCGTTGCTGCTGGTGTTCTGCCTGCTGCAGCGCCTGTTGACCCGGCGCCTGCCGGAATCGGGAGCGGACGCATGACGGAACATGAAGATCCAGGCCTTGCCTGCACACGCCGCGATTTCGTCCAGTACGGCGGCGCCTCGCTGGCCGCGCTGGGCCTGTTGGCGCAGGGCAAGGCGGCGGGGGCCGCCGCGCCGGCCGCCGTGCCGGAGCCGGCCAGGCGGCAGCCGGCGGTGCAACTGCGCGAGCAGCCGTTCGCGATGGGCCAGGTGCAATTGCTCGACGGCCCGTTCCTGCAGGCGCGCGAGCGCGACCGCCGTTACCTGATGTCGATTCCCAACGCGCGCCTGCTGCACAGTTTCCGGCTCACCGCGGGCCTGGACTCGCAGGCCGAGCCGCTGGGTGGCTGGGAGTCGCCGCACTGCGAAATCCGCGGGCATTTCGCCGGCGGCCACTATCTGTCGGCCTGCGCGCTGCTGTACGCGGCCACCGCAGATGCCGCGCTGAAGGACAAGGCCGATGCGCTGGTCGCCGACCTGGCGCGCTGCCAGCGCGCGGACGGCTACCTCGGCGCGTACCCGTCCTCGTTCTACGACCGGCTCGGCCGTCGCGAGGAGGTGTGGGTGCCGATCTACACCGCGCACAAGATCCTGGCCGGGCACCTGGACATGGCCCGCCATGCCGGCAACGGGCAGGCGCTGCGCACCGCGCAGCGCTTCGCCGACTGGCTGGGCGCGTGGATGGACGGTTTCGACGACGCGCAGTGGCAGCGCATCCTCGGCGTGGAGTTCGGCGGCGTGCACGAGTCGCTGCTGGAGCTGTACCTGCTCAGCGGCGACGACAACTACCGGCGCTGGGCCGCGCGCTACGAACAGGCCTCGCTGCTCGAGCCGCTGGCGCAGGGCCGCGACGCGCTGGCCGGGCTGCATGCCAATACCCAGATCCCCAAGATCGTCGCCGCCGCGCGCGCCTACGAGATCGGCGGCGAGCCGCGCCAGCGCCAGGTCGCCGAATTCTTCTGGCGCACGGTCAGCGGCCACCATGCCTACTGCACCGGCGGCACCAGCGACTTCGAACTGTTCGGCAAGCCGGACCACTTCGCCGGGCGCCTGAGCGGGCACAGCCACGAGTGCTGCTGCAGCTACAACATGCTCAAGCTGACCCGGCACCTGTATACCTGGCAGCCGGACGCGGCGTTGATGGACTACTACGAGCGCGTGCTGTTCAACGCGCGCCTGGGCACCCAGGACGAAGCCGGCATGATGATGTACTTCGTGCCGATGGATGCTGGCTACTGGAAGCTCTACAACACCCCGTTCGCCTCGTTCTGGTGCTGCACCGGCACCGGCGTGGAGGAGTTCGCCAAGAGCAACGACAGCATCTACTTCCGCGACGATGCCGGCCTCACCGTCAACCTGTTCATCGCCTCGCAACTGGACTGGGCCGAGCGCGGCCTGCGCGTGGTCCAGCGCACGCGGTTCCCGCAACAGGAAGGCACCGCGCTGGAGTTCCAGTGCAAGCGCGCGCAGCAGATGACGCTGCGCCTGCGCATCCCGTACTGGGCCACGCAGGGCGTGCGCCTGCGCATCAACGGCAAGGCGCAGGCGGTCGCGGCGGCGCCGGGCAGCTACCTGGTGTTGGAGCGCCGCTTCGCCGACGGCGACCGCATCGAACTGGACCTGCCGATGGCGCTGCACGCCGCGCCGCTGCCCGACGAACCCAGCCTGCAGGCGATGATGTACGGCCCGCTGGTGCTGGCCGCGCAGCTGGGCAGCGACGGCATCGATCCGGCGCAGCTGCACGTGTCCGACCAGCGGCCGTCGTTGAACCGGATCGTCGGCCGCCAGTTGCCGGCGGTCTACTTCGCGCCGGACCAGTTGTGGGCGCGCAAGCGCGAGGGCCAGGAGCAGGTGTTCGAGGCCGATGGCATCCAGGGCCCGATCACCCTGGTGCCGTTCTACCGCATCGCCCACGAGCGCTATGCGGTCTATTGCCGAGCGAGGCCGGTATGGGAAAAGAACCCGCAGTTCTGAGCCGCTGGCGCCTGTCGTCGGTAGCGATCGCGGCAGTGTGCGCGCTGCTGCTGTGCGCGCTGCCGGCGTTGGCCGCCGAGCGCGTGGTCGGCGAAGTGGCCAGTCCGGACGCGACGCTGCGTGCGCAAGTGAGCGTTGACGAGGCCGGCAGCGCACAGTACCGCGTGCTGCGCGAAGGCCGCGAGGTGCTGCTGCGCTCGCGCCTGGGCCTGATCCGTGACGACGCCGATTTCTCCAAGGGCCTGCGCCTGCTCGATGTATCGCCGGTCGAGACAGTGCAGGATCGCTACGAACTGCTGACCGGCAAGCGGCGCATCAACGAGTACCGCGCCAACCGCCGCGTGTTCTCCTGGCGCGGCGCCAGCGGCGAACGCCTGCAGATCGAATTCCAGGTCTCCGACGACGGCGTCGCGTTCCGTTACGAATTCCCGCAGCGCGACGCGAAGATCCGCCAGCTGCGCGAGGACGCCACCACGTTCCGTTTCGCGGCCCAGACACGCGCCTGGCTGCAGCCGATGTCGCCGGCCAAGACCGGATTCGGCAACACCAATCCCTCGTACGAGGAGTACTACCTGCAGGACGTCGCGGTGGGCACGCCGTCGCCGCTCGCGGCCGGCTGGGTGTATCCGGCGCTGTTCCGCCACGGCGAGGACTGGGCCTTGCTCAGCGAAGGCTCGCTCGGCCGCGGCCATGCCGGCAGCCGCCTGCGCGATGTCGCGGACATGCCCGGCGCGTACGCGATCGGCATGCCCGATCCGCGCGAGGTGCTGCCCGGCGGCGCCGCCAATCCGCGCTTCGCGCTGCCGTGGCGCTCGCCGTGGCGCATCGTCGCGGTCGGCAGCCTGAAGACCATCGCCGAGTCCACGCTCGGCACCGACCTGGCCGATCCGCCTGCGGCACCGCCCATCGCGCCGCCGCAACCGGGCAAGGCGTCGTGGAGCTGGCCGCTGCTCGGCGACGGCGCCACCACCTTCGAGGTGCAGAAGCGCTACATCGACTTCGCCGCGCGCATGGGCTGGCGCTACACCCTGATCGACGCCCTGTGGGACACGCAGATCGGCGAAAACAAGCTGCGCGAGCTGATCGACTACGCGCGCGGCAAGCAGGTCGCGATCCTGCTCTGGTACAACTCGGCCGGCAGCTGGAACGAAGCGCCGCAGACCCCGCGCGACCGCATGCTGACCCACGCCAGCCGCATCCGCGAGTTCGCGCGGCTCAAGGCGATGGGCGTGGCCGGGGTGAAGATCGACTTCTTCGGCGGCGACGGGCAGTCGATGATCGGCTATTACCTGGACATCATGGAAGACGCCGCGCCGTACGGGCTGATGCTCAACTTCCACGGCGCCACCTTGCCGCGCGGCTGGCAGCGCACCTGGCCGGACCTGATGACGATGGAGGCGGTGCGCGGCCTGGAATTCGCCACCTTCGAGCAATCCAATGCCGACCAGGTGCCGGCGCATGCGGCGATGCTGCCGTTCGCGCGCAACGTGTTCGACCCGATGGACTTCACCCCGCTGGCGCTGGTCAAGCTCAATGACAAGGTGCAGCGCCGCACCACGCCGGGCTTCGAGCTGGCCGAGACGGTGCTGTTCGTGTCCGGCATCCAGCATTACGCCGAGACCCCTGAGAATCTGCAAAAGGCGGCGCCGGAGGTGCGCGCGCTGCTGCGCGAACTGCCCTCGGTGTGGGACGACAGCCGCTATGTGGACGGCTATCCCGGTCGCTTCGCGGTGTTCGCGCGGCGCGGCGGCACGCGCTGGTACGTGGCCGGGATCAATGCCGACGCGCAACCGCGCACGTTGCGGCTGAACCTGGCCGAGCTCGGCGTGGCCGGTCGCGGCGCACGCCTGATCGTCGATGGCGACGGCCCGCTGGGCCTGGCCAGCCGCCGCATCGAGGTGACGCCGGCGCAGACGGTCGAACTGCAGTTGCCCGCGCGCGGCGGTTTCGTGCTGCAGTTCGACTGAGCGCGCTTGCCGCTGCCGTGCACGGCAGCGGCGCATTCCGGAATCTCCGGCGATCGGCGTGCGGGCACGGCGGCAATGGCGCCTGGCGCTGCCGATAGGGAGGCCCGCTGTCGATGCGGCCCGGTCCCGGACTGGATCGGCGCCGTTGCGCTGGCGCCATCGCAGCCGCAATCGCAATCGCACGCATCGGCGTCGCTGCACGCAGGCGGCAGCATAGAATTGGCGCTCGCGACAGGAGCGCTGCCATGCTGAAGATCTGGGGACGACACAATTCGAGCAACGTGCGCAAGGTGCTGTGGTGCGCCGAGGAAGCTGGGGTGCCCTACGAGTCGATCCAGGTTGGCGGCGCGTTCGGCGGGACCGACGATCCGCACTACCGCGCGATGAATCCCAACGGCCTGGTGCCGGCGATCGAGGACGACGGCCTGGCGCTGTGGGAATCCAACGCCATCGTGCGCTACCTGGCCGCGCGCTATGCCTCGGGCACGCTGTACCCCGGCGATCCGGCCGCGCGCGCGCTCGGCGACAGATGGATGGACTGGACCACCTCGACCTTCGCCGGCCCGTTCCGCGATCTGTTCTGGGGCACGCTGCGCACCGCGCCCGAAGCGCGCGACGAGGCCAGGATCGCCGCCGCATTGGCGCGTTCGGGCGAACTGCTGGCGCTCGCCGATGCGGCGCTGGCGCAGCAGCCATGGCTGTCGGGCGCGCAGTTCGCGATGGGCGACATTCCGCTGGGCAGCTTCGTCTACGCCTGGTTCGAGATGCCGATCGAGCGGCCGGCGCTGCCGCATCTGCAGGACTGGTACGCACGCCTGCAACAGCGTGCGGCCTACCGCAAGGGCGTGATGACGCCGCTGACCTGAGCATGGCCTCGGCCGCGGCGCTGCGCTGCGCCTTGGCCGCGGCGGCCGTTCCGGTCGCGCACTCCCGACATCCGACGGCAAGGAGCCGCCAGCTTGATCGAAACCCCGAAAATCGTGTTGTGCATTCCCGGTCCGTGGCAGGACCGCTCGGATCTGGTCGCGCGCATCGTCCGCGCCAGCGGCGGGTATCTGTTCGCCGGGCGGGTCCTGCTGCATACGCAAAGCGGCGACGCGTTCGAGCTGCAATACGAGCCGCACGACCCGCGCATGGCCGCGGCGTTCGCCGCCGCCGGGCCGCATTGGCTCGATTCCGAGGAGATGGCGCGCATCCACGCGCATGCCTCGGTGGTGTACCTGATCGGCGATGGCGGTTCCAGGGTGCGCGCCGAGGCGATGATGCTGGCGGCCGCGGCGCTGCTGGACGCCGGCGGCCTGGGAGTGAAGGTCGAGAGCAGCGGCGTCGCGCACGGCCCAGGGGCATGGCGCCAGCTGTGCGCGGACCTGGGCTTTTTCAGCGCCCATCGTGCCTATGTGCTGAACCTCACCGGCGAGCAGGTGCATTCCTGCGGCATGCACCATTTCGGCATGAAGGATGCGATCGTCGCTGCGCAAGCGGCAGACGACCCGGTGGCGCTGCTGCACACCTTCACCTGGTATCTGTTCACCGAAGCGCCTCCGATACGCGAGGGCCATACCTTCGCCGTCGCGGAGGATGCGCCGCGCTATCGGCTCGAGGCAGAACCCAGCGCCCAGTTCCAACCCGGCGACCTGTTCGCCAATCCCTACGGGCTATGGCGACTGACGCCGTTGTGAGCCGGCGCCTTCGCCTCCGTGCACGCCCTCCTGCAGGAGCGGCTTCAGCCGCGACAGGGAGCCCAGCGCCACCATTGCTGCATCACACGCTATAGCACCGGAAATCCTCAGCGCGGCGGATGCACCGTCGCCGCCACCAGCCGCATCACCAGCGGCCGCACCACCAGGATGCAGCAGAACGCGGTCGGCATCGCCAGCCGGTACGCCCCGAGCACGCGCTGCAGATAGCCGTCGCCGAGCCCGGCATTGGCCGCGGTGATCACCAGGCACATCAGCATGGCCATGATCGCGGCCATGTAGAACGCGAACACGAACGGGGTGGTGCGCACGCCCAGTTTCGGGCGGCGTGGCGCGGCGATGTCGACATCCTGCATGGGCGATACCTCGGTGGTCGTTGCGGCCGAACGGCTCGGGAGGCGGCACGTTAGCAAGCCGATCGCAGCGCCAGTAGGCGAGGGCGGCTTGCGACTTTGTAAACTGCAACTTACGAATGCATCGCGTATATCGGCTCTCGCAGTGAATCTCCTTCAGTCCATCCGCAGCTTCATCCACACCGTGGAGGCCGGCAGCGTCGCCGGCGGCGCCAAGACGCTGGGCGTGAGCGCGGCGGCGGTGAGCCAGAACATCGCGCGGCTGGAGGCGCACCTGGGCGTGCGCCTGCTCAACCGCAGCACACGCAGCCTGGCGCTGACCGAGCGCGGCGCGCTGTACCTGGAGCAGGTCAGGCAGGTGGAGCAGGATCTGGAACGCGCGCGGCAATCGGTCGCCGACCCGCATGCCGAGCCGGAAGGGCGCCTGCGCGTGGCCAGCACCGCCGCGTTCGGCCGGCATGTGCTGGCGCCGCTGTTGCCGGCGCTGGCGGCGCGCCATCCGCGCCTGTCGATCGAGCTGCTGAGCGCCGATCACCGCGTCGACCATGCGCAGGAAGGCGTGGACGTCAGCATCCGCATCGCGCCGCAGCTGCAGGATGGCCTGGTCGCGCGCTGCATCGCCGCGGTGCCGTTCGTGTTCTGCGCCGCGCCCGACTATCTGGCGCGTGCCGGCACGCCGACGACGCCGGAGCAACTGAAGGGCCACGCCTGCCTGCTGCTGCGCTGGGCGGTGGACGGCCGCTATCTGCGCTGGGGCTTCGTCCGCGACGGCGTGCGGTTCGACGCGGAGGTGACGCCGGCGCTGGTCGGCGACGACATCGACGCACTCGCCGGCATGGCGGCGGCCGGCGGCGGTATCACCCGGCTCGCCGCATTCGTGGCGCAGCCCTACCTGCAGCGCGGCGCGCTGCGCGCCCTGTTCGAGTACGACGCCGCCGGCGCGGTCAACGCCGCGCCCGAGCCGATGCGGCTGTACCTGTGCGTCGCCGACCGCCGCGATTTCACCCCGAAGGTACGCGCCTTACAGGACCACATCGTCGCCGGCCTGCCGCCGGCATGGCGCGTGGCGAGCGCCTAGCTCCGCGCGACAGGCAGCGCGTTACGGCCTGCCGCCGGCCACGGCCGGCGCCGCCTCGCGCGCCGCGGCGCGGCGCATCACCCAGTTGAACAGCGGCGTGGCCATCAGCGTGGACACGATCGCCATCAGCACCAGGATCGAGAACAGGCCCTGTTCGATGACCCCGGCCTGCAGGCCGATGTTGATGATGATCAGTTCCATCAGCCCGCGTGCGTTCATCAGCGCGCCGATCGCCATCGCGTCGCGGTTGTTCTCGCCGCTGGCGCGCGCCGCGGCCCAGCAGGCGATGCCCTTGCCCAGGAACGAGGCCAGCAGGATCGCCACCGCCGCGATCAGGATCTGCGGGTCCAGCAGTACGCTGAGCTGGGTCTTGAGCCCGGAGAAGGTGAAGAACATCGGCAGCAGGAACACCACCACGAACGGCTGCAGCTGTTCGCGCAGTTTCTCGGTCAGCGCGCCCTTGGGCAGGCAGGCGCCGAGCAGGAAGCCGCCGAACACCGCGTGGATGCCGATCGCGTCCATCGCCCAGGCGCTGAGGCAGAACAGCATCAGCACCACCGCCAGCACGCTGGCGCTGAGCGGCTGGTCGGGACGCACGTGGTCGGCCAGGCGCCGCAGCCAGTGGCGGCCGACCAGCATCATGAACAGCGCGTAGCCCACGCCGCCGCCGATCGCCAGATAGGCGCTGTTCCAGCTGCCGCCGAAGCTGGCCAGCACGATGGCCAGGATGCACCAGGCCGCGGCGTCGTCGACCGCGCCGGCGGTGAGCGCCAGGGTGCCGAGCGGACTGCCGGTGAGGCCGCGCTCGTGGATGATCCGCGCCAGCATCGGGAAGGCGGTGATGGCGATGGCCGCGCCCAGGAACAGCGAGGCTTCCAGGACCTTGGCCTTGGCCGAGAACAGGCCGGGGGTGTGCAGCAGCCACGGCACCAGCGCGAACGCGAGCACGAACGGCACCGCGATGCCGGCCAGCGATACGGTCATCGCGCTGCGGTAGCGGGCGCGGAAATGGTCGCCGCGGAAGTCGGTGCCGACCAGGAACATGTACAGGCCCACGCCAAGTTGCGCGGCCACGTACAGCATGTCCAGGGTCTGTTTGGGGAACAGGGCCTGCTGCACGTCCGGCAGCACCAGGCCGAACAGCGACGGCCCCAGGGCCACGCCGGCGATCATCTCGCCCACCACCTGCGGCTGGCCCACGCGCTTGGCGAGCAGCCCCACCAGCCGGCACACCAGCAGGATCGCCGCCGCCTGCAGAAAGAAATACACCGACATCTGCGGGGTGGTCATGGGCGCACATCCTTGATAGGTCGGCGGATGATAGGAGCGCGGCGCCAGGAAATCCACGCATGCCGGCCCCCCTCCGCACACCGGCTGGCGCGGCCGCGGGCCGGCGCGGGCGTCCAGGCGGGCGGCGGCGGTACTTTCGGCACTGATCGCGCCGCGCCGGATGCAGTGCTATGCGCGCAGGCGCATCCGGCCGTGGCGGCCGCGGGGCGACTCACCCACCCCGATTGCAGGAGAGAGCGATGAGCGAGGCATGGACGCGGCGGCGATGGTTGGGGCTCTCCGGCAGCGCCTTGCTCGCCGGGTTGCTGCCCGGCACGGCGCCGGCAGGCCGGGTTGCGGCCTCGGCCGCGGCACCCGCGGCGAAGGACGAGGACGCGAGCGAGGCCGCGGCGCTGTACCGGCGCGCGCTGGTGCTCGACGCCAATACCCTGGCGTCGATCGGCCAGGTGTTCGGCAGCGCGGACGACACCGCGCGGCTGCGCCAGTTGCGCGCGTCCGGGGTGAGCGCGCTGAAGACCACGCTGGGCGACGCCGACGGCGACTTCGAGGCGGCGGTGCGCGACATCGCCGCCGCGCAGGCGCTGGTCGAGAACCAGCCGCAGCACTTCCTGAAGGTAGTGCAGCACGACGACCTGCAGCGGGCCAAGCGCGAGGGCCGGATCGCGCTGATCTTTTCCTTCGAATCGGCCTCGATGCTGGAGGACAAGCCCGAGCGCATCGACCTGTTCCGCCACCTCGGCGTGCGCGTGATGCAGCTGTCCTACAACCGCGCCTCGCCGTTCGGCATCGGCTGCCTGGACGGCGATACCGGCGGCGTCACCGCGCTCGGGCGCGAGGCGATCGCGCGGATGAACCGGCTCGGCGTGGCACTGGACCTGAGCCACGCCAATGCGCAGACCACCCGCGACGGCATCGCGCTGTCGCAGCGCCCGCCGGTGATCACCCACGCCGGCTGCAGCGCGGTGTTCGCGCATCCGCGCAACAAGCGCGACCGCGACATGCGCGCGCTCGCCGACAAGGGCGGGGTGATGGGCATCTACATGCTGCCGTTCCTGACCGAGGAGCGCCGCCAGCCGCAGCTGGCCGACTACATCCAGCACATGCGGCATGCGCTGGACGTGTGCGGCGAGGATCACGTCGGCATCGGCACCGATTCGCTGTTCTTCCCGGTCACCGCGCAGGACGTGCGCGACATGGACCTGCTGATGCAGCAGCGCCGCCGCGACGGCGTCGGCGCGCCGGGCGAGAACCGCACGCCGTACCTGCCCGACGTCAACACCCCGCGCAAGCTCGAACGCGTGGCCGATGCGCTGTTGCGCCACGGCTACGGCGCACGGGTGGCCGAGAAGGTGCTGGGGCTGAACTTCGACCGGGTGTTCGGCGAGATCTGGGCGGCCTGACGCGCGCCGCTAGGCATGTGCCGTCTTTCAGGCGTTCGTGCCTGCTCTCATCGTTCCTCAACACTGCCGCGTTCCTCCGCTTCGATGCCGACGAGGTGCGTTGAGAAGCGCGCGCGATGCGTGCCTGGATTGGTGCCGAACTGGCGTCGAAACGCGCGTCGCAGCTTCTGTTCGTCGCCATAGCCCACGTGCAAGGCGATGCTCTTCAAGGGCAGCTCGGTTTCCTCCAGCATGCGGCACGCCGCCTCCAGTCGCATCAGCTCGACCGTCTTGGCAGGTGTGCGCCCTACCTTGGCAGCATAGATGCGCGCGAAGGTTCGCGGCGCCATGTTTGCATGCTCGGCGAGCCGCGGGACCGACAGGTCCGCGCCCAGATTCGCAGCCATCCACGCGTGCAGCTCGACGAAGGCATGATCCCGCGTCTGCGCCGCCAACGGCACGCTGAACTGCGATTGCCCGCCTGCGCGCTTCATGAACACCACCAGGTGCCTGGCCGCATCGATCGCGATACGCGGGCCATAGTCCTGCTCTATCAGCGCCAACGCGAGATCGATTCCCGAACTCACCCCGGCCGAGGTCCAGAGATTGCCATCGCGGATGAAGATGCTGTCCGGATCGACATTCAGTTGCGGATGCCGGCGCTTCAATTTATCGAGCCAGGCCCAGTGCGTCGCCACGCGCCGGCCATCGAGCTGGCCGGCGGCTGCCAGAAGGAACGCGCCCGTACAGACGGAACAGAGCCTGCGCACCGATCCGGCGCGCGCGGCGATGAAATCGCGCAACGCGGGCGTGACCTCGAACTCCTCGCCCGCACAGCCGCCCGGTGCGATCAACGTGTCGATCGCGACGTTCGCCAGCGCGGAGACCGCGACGGTGACCACGGGCAAGCCCGACCCGGTGACGATCGGGCCGCCCTGTGCCGATGCCACGATCGGGTCATACCGTGCCGGTGCCCCCGGTTCCGCGCTCCGGTTGGCCGTGGCCAGCGCCTGCAACGGACCAGCGAGGTCAAGCAGGTTCATTCCGTCGTAGGCCAGAAGCACCACGCACAGCGGTCCCGGCGGCTGTCGCGCGAGATCGATGCCGATGGGCTTTCCATCCAGGGAAGCTGGAACACACCGAGCTGGCAAAGACGTCATGGGCTATCGTCCGATCGCGGCATGTGGCCACTGTGTGCCCTGGATTGGATCGCGCCAAGGGAGGGAAGCGCGAAGGTCACCGTGCCGCCTTCAGGTCGCCCCACGGATACTCCATGCCAAGCGCGGACAGACGCGCGGTGCCGCTGCCATAGCGCTGGGCGATCAGATCAAACGCGGCAGGGAACGCCTTGCCGGCAGGGGCGGCCTCGGCCACTACGATGCGCACGTCCGGAGTCGAGGACGACGTCGCCTGTGCCTGCACGCGCAGGCCGCCGCGCAGCCGTACCGGGCCGGCCGTGTCGGAGACAAGGCGTACTTCGTTGCGCATCGTGCGCGACCATGCCTCGGCGTGCAGCGACAGCGCCACCTCGTCGTCATCGTCTTGCACCTGCAGCGCCACCACATCTTCGCGCTTGACGCGCATGTTGGCGCGGTGCGTCGCCCGGTCCGTCGGCAGAACCTTGAACATGTCGCTGTCGTGTGCGGCTTCCCATGACGCAACGCCCAGGCGGTCGGCGGTCGCGCGCGCCGTTTGCGGTCCCGCGATCGTCTCGACCAGCGCAAGACTGATCGGCAGCGCGGCAGAGACCCCGGCGCTCGAGGCGACGTCGCCGTCGGCCACATAGCGCAGGTTCGTCAGCCAGGTGACCTGCGGGTACTGCTTGCGACGATCGCCCAGCGAGGCCCAGTGGCCCGTGGCGTGGCGACCGTCGAGCGCGCCGATCTGCGCCAGCAGCTCGACGCCGTCGCAGATCGACACCAACGCGGCGCCGTGCGCGCGTTGCGCCCGCAACCAGGTCGTTTCCTCGGCGTGCTTGTCCGCTGTCGCCGGTACGATCACATAGTCGGCGCCATCGGGGTAGGCCTCGTCGAACGCGGCAACGGTCATGTCGGGCAACAGCGTGAGCGGGCCAGCCTTCAGCGGGTGGTCCGTGATGTTCAGAGCAATCACGGTTGCCGCGCCCGATTGCGCGAGTACGCCGTATGGCACGACGAAGTCCGACAGCACGGTCGTGTCCTGGGCGACCACGACCACCACGGGGAGCGCGTCCGGATGCTTGCGGACGTGGACGATGGGCAAGCCCGTCACCCGGGCATTCTCCGGCTGCGGTGTCGCCGGGGAACCGGCGGCGGCAATCGACCCGCACATAGCGAAGAGGCCGGCGACGGCGAGAAGGGCGATGCGGAAGCGGAGACGGAGACATTGCGACATGGTGAGATCCGGTGTGGTCGGGGTCCCACTGTCTCGGGATTCACGCTTGGCTTAAAGGTCGATCTTCCTTCATTTTCTGCCAAGAAGGGAAGCAAGGAGCCGGAAACTCTTTCCCTTCCGGCTGTCGCCCATGCCGGCTGCAGCGCGGTGTTCGCGCATCCGCGCAACAAGCGCGACCGCGACATGCGCGCGTTGGCCGACAAGGGCGGGGAAGGACATCGACATGCTGCCGTTCCTGATCGAGGGCCGCCGCCAGCGCAGCTGGCGACCATGGGTCGCGCGCGCCACGACGACACTGGCGAGCGGCAGGCGCGTCGTTGCACGTGCCGCGCCGGAGTGTTCCAGCGGCGTGGCGCCGAATGCATTGACCCGCCTGCGGCGCAGGTCCAGACTTGCGCCCTCATCCGCCGTATCGCCCGCCCTCCCATGCCGCACGCACCGCTGCTGATATTGCCGACCGACACCCTGCGCGCCAGCGCAGGCCGGGTGCGCCTGCCTGATGGGATGGACAGCGCCGAGCCGTAGCGCTCCGCCGCCGCCGATCCGCGCAGACAAGCACCCGCTGGGTGCTTTTTTATTGCCTTTTTTCCAGCTGTCCCACCTCCGAAACGCGAAGGAGAACGTGCCATGCACTACGCCGCCGAACCGAAACCCTAGCCGCATGCCCACGCGCCAACCGGGGCATGCGGCCTCCCCGTTGTTGGCACTGGAACCCATCTCATGAACACCCAAACCCTTTCCCGCTGGCGCAACCTCGGCATCATCGCCCACATCGACGCCGGCAAGACCACCCTCACCGAACGCCTGCTGTGGGCCACCGGCGCGATCCATCGCGTCGGCGAAGTCCACGACGGCGCCGCCACCACCGACTTCTCCGACATCGAACGCGCCCGCGGCATCACCATCGGCGCGGCCGCGGTGCAGGCGCAGTGGTCCGCGCACGGGCAGCCGGCGCATCGGTTGACCCTGATCGACACCCCCGGGCACATCGATTTCGCGATCGAGGTGGAACGCTCGCTGCGCGTGCTCGACGGCGCGGTCGCGGTGTTCTCCGCGGTCGACGGCGTGCAGCCGCAATCGGAAACCGTGTGGCGCCAGGCGCGCCGGCATAGCGTGCCGCTGCTCGCGTTCGTCAACAAGATGGACCGCGCCGGCGCCTCGTTCGAAGGCGTGATGGCGCAGCTGCGCAGCAAGCTCGACGCCACGGTGTGGGCGGTCGGCGTGCCGCTGCCGGGCGAGTCCGGCCTCGACGGCTGGGTCGACCTGGTCGGCCGCCGCGTGCTGGCGTGGGACGGCGATGGACGCATGTCCGCGCGTGCGTGGACGACGGACGACGCTGCCGCGTTCGCCGAGGCGCGCGAGCAATTGATCGCCGCGGTCGCCGACCACGACGACGCGTTGGCCCAGGCCTATCTGGAAGAGCAGGCGATCGACGACGACACGCTGCGCGCCGCGCTGCGTCGCGCCACCCTGGCCGGTGCCGGCGTGCCGGTACTGGCCGGCTCGGCGTTCAAGAGCAAGGGCATCGAGCCGTTGCTGGACGCGATCGTCGACTGGCTGCCGTCGCCGCTGGACCGCCCGCCGGTGCCGGCGACGCGCGACGTCGACGACGCCAGTGGCATGGATGCCGCGCACGCCACGCAACTGGCGCCGGATCCGTCCGGCCCGCTGGCGGCGCTGGTGTTCAAGGTCGCGCATACCGCGCAGGGGCCGCTGGCGTTCGTGCGCGTGTATGCGGGCAGCTTGCGCGTCGGCGACACGGTGTGGACGTCGCAGGCGCGGCGCTTGCGCCGGGTCGGGCGGCTGGCGGTGGTGCAGGCGCAGCGCACCCACGACGTGGCGCAGGCCGTTGCCGGCGAGATCGTGGCCATTCTCGGCTGGAAGGACGCGGCCAGCGGCGAAACGCTCAGCGGCGGCGACGCGCGCTGGGTGCTGGAAAGCATCCGCACGCAGCCGCCGGTGCTGGCGTGGCGGCTGGGCGCGGCCAATGCCGCGGACCTGGTGCGGATGGGGCAGGGACTGGCGCGGCTGGCGCAGGAGGATCCCTCGTTCCGCGTCGACAGCGATGCCGAGACCGGCGAAACCCTGGTCTGGGGCATGGGCGAGCTGCACCTGGAGGTGATGGTGGAGCGCCTGCGCAGCGAGTGGCACGTGGACGTGCGCACCGGCGCGCCGCGCGTCGCCTACCAGGAAACGCTGCGTGCGGCGGCGCCGGGCGTGGTCGGGCGGCTGTCCAAGCAGAACGGCGGCCATGGCCAGTTCGCGCAGGTGGTGCTGGACCTGGCGCCGCGCGCGGACGGCGAGGTCGTGTTCGTGGACCGCAGCCGCGGCGGCGTGGTGCCGAAGGCCTTCGTCGCCGCGACCGAGAAGGGCGTACGCGCGGCGCTGGCGCAAGGCCCACTCGGCTACCCGGTGGTCGGCGTGGAGGTCGCGCTGGTCGATGGCCAGGCGCATGCGGTGGATTCGTCGGACATGGCGTTCCAGCGCGCGGCGGCGGACGCGGTGAAGGCGGCGCTGACGCAGGCCGGCACGCTGCTGCTGGAGCCGGTGATGGCGCTGGCGATCGACACCCCGGCGGCCAGCGTCGGCGACGTGCTCGGCGACCTGCAGCGGCGCGACGGGCGCGTCGTGGCGATCGCCGAGCACGGCACGCGTGCGGACGTGGTCGCGCACGCGCCGTTGGCGCAGTTGCAGGCCTACACCACCGCGTTGCGTTCGCTGACCCAGGGACGCGCGTCGGCGAGCATGACCTTCGACGGCTACGAAGCGGTCAGGGCGGCGTAGACCGCCCGCCAGCGGAAGACATTGCACGTGATCGAGGAGCCGGTTCGCCGGCTCCTTTTTTTGTCCGGCGCTTGCGCGCGGGCCGCGATCCGGGCTTCATAGGCGCCCTCCGACCCAGGAATCGTGCATGCGCCGACTCGTTGCCGTTGCCATTCTCGCCGTGCTGCCGGCGCTCGCCGCGGCGCAGGCGCCGCCGTGCGCGACGCCGCTGCAGGTGGCCGAGCGGCTGTACCAGGCGCGCGATTTCTATTGGCGGCCGCAGAACCTGGACGGGCTGCTGACCCCGGCCTTCGCGCATGCGGTGCAGGCGGAGATCGCTTGCGCCGAGCGCGAGGGCATCTGCCGCCTGGACTACGACCCCTGGACCAATGCGCAGGACGGCGACATCCAGGGCAAGCCGCGCTTCACCCTGGTGTCCGGCGGCTCGCTGGCCACCGTGCTCGAGGTCCGCGTGGACTACCGGCTGGCACTGGGCGCGGCCAGCGAGCCGGGTTCGCTGAAGATCGAACTGCGGCGCCGCGGCAACGGCTGCTGGGCGGTCAGCGACCTGATCTCGCCGGACGGCGACTCGCTGTTCGCGCTGCTGTCCGAAGCACGGGACTAGCGGGCGCAGGCGCAAAAAAACCACGCCGACCTGCGTCGGCGTGGTGCGGACGACCTGCCCGCGCCTGCAGCGGGAGGGGATGGCGCGACGGCGTCCGCCGACTATTGCAGTTTCAGCATCACGATCGCCTTGGCCGGCAGCGCCACCTTCAGCGTGCCGCCCTGCAGGCTGGCGCCGCCGAACGCGGCCGGCTTCACCGCCTGCGGCTGTTCGAAGGTGTTGAGCGCGGTGATCTTCGGCGCGGTGAGGATCTGGCCGCTGACGCTGCCGGCCTGGACGCCATCCACCTTGACCTCGACCTCCGCGGCGCGGTTCGGGTCCAGGTTGGTCAGCGCCACGTAGACATGGCCGTCCTTCGCCTTGACCGCCGAGCCGTGCACCGACGGCACCGTGTACTCGCCGTGCTTGTAGTCTGGCGTCTTGATCTGCAGCGGCAGCGCGGTCGCGTCCTGGTATGGCTTGTACATCGCGAACACGTGGTAGGTCGGGGTCAGCAGCATCTTGTCGCCGTCGGTGAGGATCATCGCCTGCAGCACGTTGATCATCTGCGCGATGTTGGCCATGCGCACGCGCTCGGCGTGCTGGACGAAGATGTCCAGGTTGAGCGAGGCCACCAGCGCGTCGCGCAGCGTGTTCTGCTGGCGCAGAAAGCCCGGGTTGACGTTGGGCAGGCCGCTGTACCAGGTGCCCCATTCGTCGACCACCAGCGCGACCCTCTTGTCCGGGTCGTACTTGTCCATGATCGCGCTGTGCTTGCTGACCAGTTCGTCCATCAGCAGCGTACGCGACAGCGTCTCGATCCACGCGGTCTCGTCGAAATCGGTGGAGGAGGCGCGCGGCGGCCAGCCGCCGGGGATGGTGTAGTAGTGCATGCTCAGCCCGTCCATGAACTTGGTAGCCTCGCGCATCATCACCTCGGTCCAGTGGTAGTCGGCATCGCTGGGGCCGGGCGCGATCTTCATGATCTTCTGTCCGGCCGGCGCCTTGACGAAGGTCTGGTAGCGGCGATACACGTCGGCGGCGTATTCCACGCGCATGTTGCCGCCGCAGCCCCACAGTTCGTTGCCGACGCCGAAGAACGGCACCTTCCACGGCGCATCGCGGCCGTTGCCGCGGCGCTGGTTGGCCAGCGTGGACTTGGTCGGCGCGGTCATGTACTCGACCCACTGCGCCATTTCGTCCGGCGCGGCGTCGCCGACGTTGCCGGCCACGTAGGCCTGGGTGCCGACCAGCTCGGTGAAGTCCATGAATTCGTGGGTGCCGAAGCTGTTGGGTTCCTCGACGCCGCCCCAGTGGCTGTTGATGCTGATCGGGCGCTTGGCGCGTGGGCCGATGCCGTCGCGCCAGTGGTATTCGTCGGCGAAGCAGCCGCCGGGCCAGCGGATGTTGGGCACCTCCAGCGCCTTCAGCGCCGCGACCACATCGTTGCGGTAGCCGCGGGTGTTGGGGATCTTCGAGTCCGGCCCGACCCACACGCCGCCGTAGATGCCGGTACCCAGGTGTTCGGCGAACTGGCCGAACAGGTTGCGCGAGACCTGCGCACCCGGCTGGTCGGCACGCAGCGTGCCGCGCACCTCGACGTCGGCGGCCTGCGCCAGACCGGCGCCGAGCGTCAGCGCGGCCACGGCGACTGCCAGCGGCAGGCGGTGCCGCCAGCGCAGTGCAGCGTTCTTCAGTGAGCGGGTCGAGAGCATCGAGGGTCTCCTAGGCGGATGGGATGACGGCGCGGGTACAGGCACCGTGTCGGTGGGAGCGAGCATGACCGCATGCGACGGCGGCGGGACGTCGCAAGGTGGTACGAACATGGCCACCAGCGGCATCGCCGGTAGCGGGGCGCGGCAGGTGGCGGTATCGGCGCAGATCGCAGTCCTTGTGATCGGTGGTGATGCAGTGGCACGGCGGCCGATCGCGGGGTCCCCGGCATCGGTTCGAGCATAGGCGGGCCGGTGCGGTACGACCAATGACGTAAATCCTCGCTGCTATAGCCGATGCGCATTGCTGCTGCCGTGGCGCTCCCCGATGCGCAGATCGAAGATAGGGGAGCGGTGGATGGCCGACCAATGATTTAAATGGGCGAATCGATACGGGGATTGCAATGATGCGATGCCGCAGATCCAGGCATTCTGTGTTGCACGGCACGCTCTTCGCGGCCTCGTGCAATCGTGAGCGCAGCGTGGCTTGGTAATGCATCGCTGCGGTGCTTCGCGGCGATGGCTTGCGACCGGCTGCACTGGTTATGCTGCGCGGCCCGTGCGAAAAACGCATCCGCCCACCGCACCCAACCAGGACTTCCCGCATGTCATCGATCTTCGGCCAGCTTCCCGACGGTACCGCCATCCACCGCCTGGTCCTGGACAGCGGCGAAGGTCTGCGCGCGGAATTGCTGACCTACGGCGGCCTGCTGCGCAGCCTCAGCCTGGACACCGCGCAAGGCCGCACCGAACTGGTACTCGGGCTGCCGACGCTGGACGCCTACCTGCACGATCCGGCCTACCTGGGCGTGCTGGTCGGCCGCTTCGGCAACCGCATCGCCGGCTCGGCGTTCAGCGTCGACGGCCAGCGCTACGCGGTGACCGCCAACGAGGGCGCCAACCACCTGCATGGCGGCGCGCTCGGATTCGGGCGCCGGGTGTGGACGGTCCAGGCGCAGTCCGGGCACAGCCTGCAGTTGGGGTACGACTCGCCGGCCGGCGAGGAGGGCTATCCGGGCACCGTGCGGGTCAGCGCCGAGTTCACGCTGCGCGGCCGCACGCTGGAGCTGCAGTTCGCCGCGCAGACCGACGCGCCGACGCCGCTCAATCTCACCCACCATCCGTACTTCAACCTGGCCGGCGATCGCGGCGTGGCCGCCGCCGCGCAGCGGCTGCGGGTACCGGCGGATCGCTACCTGCCGGTGAGCGACGCGGCGCTGCTGCCGAGCGGCGAGATCGCCAGCGTGGCCGGCACGCCGTTCGACTTCCGCGCGCCGCGCGCGATCGCCGACAAGGAAAGCGCGGCCGATCCGCAGCTGCGCCTGAGCGGCGGCTACGACCATTGTCTGGTGCTGGCCGAGCCGCGCGACTGCAGCGCCGTGCTGTATTCGCCGCACAGCGGCGTGGCCATGCGCATCGCCAGTGCGATGCCTGCGCTGCAGCTGTACGAAGGGCACTGGCTGGACCGCCAGCATCCGGGCCTGGGCCGCGGCGTGTGCCTGGAGCCGCAAGGCTATCCGGACGCACCGAACCAGCCCGGCTTCCCCGACACCATCCTGCGTCCCGGGCAGGTCTACCGGCACCGCATCGAATACCGCTTCGCCGAGGTCGGCGCGGATGCCGACTGGGACGCGGTGGAGGCGGCGCTGGCCGATTGAGCGATACAGGGCAACAGCGCAATCCCTGTAGATACCGTCTTCCCCCCTAGCAGGCAATGGCCTTTTGAGGATCGAAGGGCGTGTTTGATTTGAGGACGCCGTAGGCAAGATGCAGCAACTTGCGCAT